>NZ_VCCF02000001.1:3146909-3454066 GCF_005938045.2 Pseudomonas sp. KBS0710
TCAAACGGCCCCCTCGCGCATACCAACGCGCTTCTTCGAGCAGATTCAAAGGCACACGGCGAGTCGTCTCCAGCCGTTGAAGGTCATCGGCACGGGCATGTTTGAGCACGGTCAGCGCCGCTGCATCGCTGAGGCCTGGACACGCACTTTTCAACAGTTGGGCACGCTCATTCACCGCTTCGGTGCCCGTGTAGATGCTGTCGAAAATCGCCGGTTTTCGGCGGCGGGCGTAATCGGCCAACTGCTTGTTGAATTCCAGCGCCCTGGTCTCATTGACCCTCGCGGCCTCAACGCCAAGCAGTTGAGTGATTTCTGCTTCATCCAGAGCCGCCAGAATACGCGCGGGCACTTCACCGCCCAGCACGTCGTATCGGCTCACCTGGATCGCCGGCTTCGTCGCCACCCCCTCGACCACCCGCTCAATACCATATTTGACCGACTTGCCGGTCAGCACGATCCCCTCGAACACTTCAAGTACGCGCCCTAAAGGCCATCTCGGCATTTCAACGATCAAGGGCAATGCATACAGGTACCGATCATTGATCGGCTGTGTGCCCTCGACTTCCTCGAGCACTCTCGACGCATCCGCATCCGCCTTGAACAGGCGTATCGCATCGGCCAGCTCAGGCGGCGCAACCGTGTGATCCATGTGCATCTTACGCAGCGTGTTGTCGCTGACCCCACTGACATCCGCGACCTTGAGCAGCTCGGTATCGGAAAAGGCCTCAACGTCGTGCCCCATACGCCGCAACAGCGTGAGGCGGTCCCACTCCAGCGGGCGCTCCAGGGTATGTCGCCAGGCGCCGTGACCGTTGTGCTCAAGCAGCGGCTGGTAAGCCTCGCTGTCAGTCGGGTGCTTGATCCGCCATTTGTGCGCCTGCGCATCGAAGTACTGCTCGTAGACCTGGCTGCCCTGGCGGATATAGGTCCTGCCATCTTGCACGTACTGACCCAAGGCATTGGGATGCAGGTCGCGCCGCAGGACCACTGGGCTTTCATAGCGGCTCAGGCTCGGTTTCCACAAACGCACCTGCCCATCGGGCCGCTTAACCTCACCCAACGCCTCAATCACCGGCTCCGCCTTGGCCGCCTGCCAACGGCTGACGCCCGCACCCACGCCGGCCATCACGGCGATCTGCGCCAGGTTCTCGGCCACATCAATCAAGTGCGCCTTAGCCGCCTGACGGTCGCCCTCGCCCCATTCGATCACGCCTTCCAGGGTTTCGTAGAGTAATTGCCCGGCCATCACCACCATCATGACCTCCCCCAGCACCGGCACAAACATCGACACCATGTTCAAGCCCAGCATGCCGATCTCCAGCAGGTGCGCCAACTTGGCGTCACGCGCCTTGGCATCCACATCCGCGGTGGGCACGGCATGGGCGCGGGCATCGGCGATCACCTGCTCGCGGTGTTGTTCGTAGAAGTACTTCCACGGGTCGATGTTCGCCGCCCAGACCGCTTTGCCGCGCCGCGTACGCGTCGAGAGGTAAAGGAAGGGGTCAGGGTTGGGCTCAAGCCTGGCAGGCGCCTCGGGCGGCAGTTCCTTGATGCCGGTGATGAAGTGCGGAGTGGTGAAGTCCAGCAGTTTCTTCCAGGGCGAACGCCAGATGTCGGTGGGCGAGTCGGCGGCCTGCTGGGTGAACTGGCTGAAGTAATAGGGCCGCTTGTCGTAGGGCACGAAGCGACTGAAGAACTGCTGGTATGGCGTCGGCGCCGGGTCATTCGGCCTGGCCGGGTCGCGGGCGGTGAACAGGCGCTTGAACTCGGCCTCCATTTGCCGCCAGCGGTAGCGTTTGAGTGGATGCTCCGGGTCCTGGGGCACATAGATGATCACCTCGTCAGGGTAACTGTATTTTTTGCAGATCGAGAACACCATGCAGCCGGTCATCCGCATATTCATCAGGCCCAGGGTCCTGAACCACACCTGCTTGTCGCCCATCCACGGATGAATTTCACCGTCGATCACCGACAGCAGCATGCGGTGGTCGGCCGCTTCAATATCGCCGCTCAACAGTGCCTGCTCAGCGGCGGCCCTGACAGCGGCCTTCTGATTGGCGATGAACTGCTCGCGCAGGGTGGCTTGGGCGCTGGCGTCCTCGGGGTAGAAAAACCCTTGCAGATAGGCCTGGTATTTGGCACCGATATCGAGGTCACGACAGAGCGTCAAAAACTGACTGACCTTCAGGTTGATCGCCACCGAGTGGTAGGTGCCGGAGGTGCCGGTGGCTCGCATGAACCCGGAGGTCTTGTGGTACGCGCCCTCCTTGCACTCGTAGGCCTCGAAGTTGTGCAAGGCGGCTTCCAGCAGGGACAGTTTCAAAAACTCGAAATCCCCCGCCTCGACTTCGACAATCCCCACCGCCAGCGGGCGGCGCAGGCACAACAGGATGTTGTCGACGTCGAGGTCCAGTCGGTACTGATCCTTCAGGGCTTTGAGCAGCAAGGGTCGGGCGAAGTCATCGATGCCCTGGAAGGCGGCCATCGTGTTGTCCAGTTGGGTCTGGGTGGCGAGGTTGGCGAGGAAACGCCCGGTCACCTCGTTGCGCTGTTCAGGCGTAGCGCTCGCGAGCCACGCCGGCATGACCGTGCCGGCATCCTTGAGCGCCTGCCTGCGGGCCGGCGTTGCGTCGATCAGCCACTGCGGGCTGCTGCGCTCCAGGAAGTCGCCGTGCAGGCTTTGGGTGGCGGTGAGTTTTTTTATGGGTTTGGGTGCGTCGTTTGCAGGCACGGCCGGCGAGGAAGGCTGGGATGAATCGTCCATCGTGTCACTCCTTTGAAATGGACTGACAGCACATCACGGCGCCCGCCGCGCCAGGCGGTGCATACATCAAGGCGCCGAACCTGGGCTATGACAACTCCCGCCCATCAGGCTCGGCGCCCTTAGAACACCGACTCAGGGGCGCGATGGGCCGGGCTGAGGTGACGACGGTGCGGGCGCGGCAGGTTCCATGCCCGATAACCGTTGTATCTCTGCCCGGGACAGCTCCATGCGTTTCTGGGTACGGGCGGCGGCCCGTTCGACCTCCAGCTGGCCTATGGCTTCGTTGTAGCGTGCAATGCTTTGGGCATTGTCCCAATTATGGGCATCTTCCAAGGCTTCATAACGGCGTGCCAGCTCGTCCTCGAGGGCCTCGAACTGTTCGGCGTAACGCTCATTCAAGTAGCGCAACCAATACTCACGTTGAATCAGGGTTTCGACAAACGCATCGGAACGTTCAGCTGTCAGGATTTGCGCACGTACCTGTGCCTGTAGCCCGGCACTGAACGGGATTGGGTACGTCATGTAGGCCGGCTGCCCAGGCAGCTCCAGGCCGTCGGGCCAGCCGCGGGTCAAGTTGATCCGGTAACTCAAGCGCACCTCGGCCCGGTCCATGCCCACCGCGGCGGCTTCTGCCAGTTGATCGGCATTACTCAACCGAAACAGCTGCCGCGACAGGTTCAGCAGCGCCCGGCCCCTGAGGTCGAGCCGATGCTGCGGAATATCGCGCAAGACCTGGTACTCGAACACTCGCACTTCCATCTCGCTGAACGTGAGAATGCGCCCATCGACACAGGTGCCGTGGGTTTCAGCTTCGACGAACAGGGTGCCGCGCAGCTCAGCATTTTCTACGGCCCCCGCGATAACGTCCCATACCCGTTGCGTGAGGCTCGGGCGGTTGAAGTTGAACTCCGAGGTCAGGCGCAACAGTGAAATAAGATGGAAAAACCGATCATGATCTGGCGCCTGTGCCAGTTGGTTCCACAGCGTCGTTCGTTGTGTCGCCAAGGCCGCAGAAGTATTGTCCAGCCAGGGATCAAGTGCCGGCTGCGCGGTATTTTGCAGTGTATTTACAATGTTCTCAGGCGGCAGGTAGGCGGCGCCCGGGTCACTGTCATCGTCATCCGAGTTCGAATCAGAATCGGAATCCGGGTCCGACTCAGTGTCGGACCCGCCATAATTGCGTCGATAAGCGCGGTCCAGTTCTGCTCGCGAAAAACCCATGACCTCATTGATCTCGTGCTCCTGGCCGTAGGTGCGCATTTGGTCAAGGGCTTGCGCGGTCAGGTTATCGTTACCGGACAGGTCCGTACCGGATACCAAGCGATCGTGCGCGCCCTCGAGCAGAGCCTGCGGGAAAGACGCCAATGCATTGCCGCCCAGGAGTAGTTGGACCAGGTGCTCCGACTCCAACGTGCCCTCGGGCCAGCTCTGGATGTCGTTGTAGCTCAAATCCAGTGTCTCCAGGCGACTGAAGTCCCGTATATCAAAGGCCTGCAGGTTGTTGTGACTCAACTCCAACCAGCGCAAGCGCTCACTGCGCAGTTGAGCAGGCAAAGACGGCACCTGCGTGAAATTGTTGAAGTTCAATTCCAGACGTTCAAGCTGCTCCATGCGTTGAACGGCTTCGGGCAGCGCAGTCAGCTGGTTGCCGCTGAGTATCAATCGGTTCAATTGGGTAAAGGCGGCTAAAAACCCGTTGCTGCCCTCGGCAGTCAGCTTGAGCGACGTCAGGTTGAGGCTGCGCACATGGTCAAACGGCACGGAGAGCGCGGGAAGGTCACCGGGTTGGGTCAGCTGCAGGTTCAACGCTTCGATCTCGACTCCGGGACGTCCCTCTACGACCGCTTTCACCCAGGATTCGCGGATGGCCTTTGCGAGGGGCTCTCGCGTCAGACTGTCGAGACTATCGCCATAAGCGCGCCTCTCGCGGGTAAATATCCAACCATTCAACTCGCGCGTCAGCACGTCGTGAGTCTGGTACCACTGAGCGACCTGCGTATCGATTTGCATGTCGCTCAGGCCCGTCTCGCGCAGTTGCCTGACCCGGGCCATGGCTTGCTCCTGCGTCAAGTGCGGGCTTAGCGACCTTATGGCATTTTCCGGAACGCCCTCAAAGCGTCCACTACCCGATGGCAAGGGCAGCAAATACTGCGCGATCGAGTCTACGGTCTGCTTCGGAGGAAACACCAGGGGCTCCTGATCCAGCGCGAACCGACTCAATGCGCCCTCAGGCAAGCCCTTGGCCGTCTCGATCCGGCGCCGCGCCGCATTGAGCAGCGTCGTGCCTTCGGCGCTTAGCGGGTTGCCTGCCAACTCGGTACGCATCAACACATTCGAGGTGTCAAGCGCGAGCGGCGCAAGGCTCGTCAATTGATTGTCACGCAAGTCCAGGCAAGACAATTGAGCAAGGTGTTCAGCGCCTTGTGGCCATTCGCGCAGCATCGATCCGCGCAGGTTCAGCGCCGTCAGTTGGGTCAGGGCGCTGACGTCGAGGGTGCCCAGCGAGTTGTACTGCAGATTCAACACTTGCAACCTGTTCAACCCATTGAATTGCGCCTGCACGGTCGGGGTCACCACGATGTGGTTATCGGACAAGTCCAGTCGCGTCAATTCTGGCAGGATGTCTGCGCTGATCGGCACTTCGGTGAGGCCGCTTAAGCGCAGCTCGAGGCTTTGCGCACCTGCAAATGCCTGGAGGAAACCCTTGAGCTGCTCAGGCGGCACGTCCTCCAGCCAATGTACTTTCAAGGTTTTGACATGGGAAAAGGTGCCGGCCGGCAACACCGGCAATTCGCGAATGTTTCCTTTGTTCAAGACACTTGCCTCAGGCCCGGTTGAATCCGGCAATGCAAATGTCGAAATGTCGATATCCGTCGGCAAGCCATAGCGCTGGCAAATCGCCCCACGCCAGCTTTTCTCCAGCGCCGCCAGAATGCTTGCGTTGTGCCCGGTTTTCCAGCGGCTCTGCGTAAACCTAACCCTGAACCCGGGAACCATGGCGGTCTCGTAGAACTGTCTGAAAATGCCGAGGTGTTCCTCGCGCAGTGCCTGAACGGCATTCATGCGTGTTTGTGAGGTGCTCCACAGGCCCATGATCGCGTCAGTCATACGCCGACCGATGTGCGCGTCCCCCATCAACAGGCCCAACTCGCCGCGCGCAAAACCTCTGACCATCTCGTCCAGACTTGCCAGGTGTGGCCCGAACGACCCCGCATAAGTTTTGACGTGATCATAGGCAGGCTTGAAGTCTTCATAGCCGAACTTCGACCAGTCCAGCGATAACCCGCTCCATAACCGCTCATAACCGGTATAGAGCTCGGGAGGCAGCGTCGCAATGCTGGTATGGGACAGGTCCAGACGCTCCAGAAGCGGCAGTTTCTGCGCGTAGGCAGGCCATTGCATCGACACGTTGGGCGCCGCGATACTTAATCTTTTCAGGCGTTGCAGAGGGCTTAAATCCAGGCCGTTGAGGACGTGGCCGTCGTAGGCAAAGTAGCCGATATCCAGGTGTTCAAGGCTGGCCAGTGCCGCCAGTTGCGACGACAACTGCGCGCTCAACCGATGTGCATCGAAGCTGACGGCCAAATGTTTGAGGCCTTTGAACTGCGTCAGCACCTGGGGCACGCGGGTCAGCCTCAGGCCGGCATCCGGAGTGTCTACGGCTGGGCTGTAAGTCGCTCGTACCGTCAGTTTTTCGACAGCGGAGAACGGACTCAAAAACCCATCGATATTGGTGTCATGCAGGCCCGTACAGAGGACCGATAATTCACGCACGTGTGAAAAGTTCGCCGTCAGTGGCGGCAAAGGTTCATTAAGGACCAACGTCAAGACATCGGCACCCGGCACTTTCCCAGCCAGCCAAGAACGGCCCCAGCTACGTTTGAGCGCTTCCCCGGCAAGGAAATTGCTCTGACGATTGGCCATCGACGAACGACTGACCCAATGATCCAGTGTGTCATGCAGCACCTGGCGTTCTTTAAACAGCGCGTTCAACTTGCTGACGATCGCCCGGGCATCGTTCCCCGCTCTTGCCAGCTCAAGGAAAAATGTATTGATCTGTGCAGTATCCAGCTCCGGATAGATTCTTCTTATGTGCTGAACCAGCGACGGGTTCACACCCTGCCCCCGCCCGCTGGCCAGATAGCCCACCTGCGTGTCGTTGATGCGCACCGGCGGCTTGAACCTGGGCGTTTTAGGCACCAGCCATGCCGAGGCCTCCAGGCGATGCGCATCGGCTTGCTCGATAATTTTGCGTTGCAGCGCTGCGTGCTGGCTGACCTGTGGCACCCCCAGACTCTGACGCGCCTCATCGGGCAAGGCATGCATCACCGAGGCAAAGAAGTTGTCGCCCTCCACTGCCAGACTGTTGAGTGCTTCGCCCCGCTCATCGAACGCCTGGTAGCTGGGGCCGTGTTTGACCAGGTATTTTTTCTGCGGCGCGGCGGGCGCACCAATACTGTCGAGCAACTCGCCTTGGGTGTTAGTGCTGTGCACTTCCAGGCGCAGCGTGTCCGGCCATCCGGGCAAGGTTTCCAAGGTGTGCAGCGCTAACCGCCGACTGTCGGCCGCGGCCATCGTCTCGCTGCGCAACCCCGCATAGGCGCGTGCCAGGCGCCCTTGGCGCGCATACCAACGGGCTTCTTCGAGCATGTTCAAAGGTACCCGCGAGGTGGCGACCAGCTGCTCAAGCTCGTCGCCCCGGGCGTGGTCGAGCACGGTTTGCGCCGCTGTCTCGCTGAGCCCCGGGCAGGTGCGTTGCAGCAGCCGGATACGTTTGTCCAACGCGTCAGTTCCCGCGTAGATACTGTCGAAAATCGCCGGTTTTCGGCGACGGGCATAAGCGGCCAACTGCTTGTTGAATTCCAGCACCCTGGTCTCATTGACCCTCGCGGCCTCAGCGCCAAGCAGCTGAGTGATTTGCGCTTCATCCAGAGCCGCCAGAATACGCGCAGGCACTTCACCGCCCAGCACGTCGTATCGGCTCACCTGGATCGCCGGCTTCGCCGCCACCCCCTTGACCAGCCGCTCAATACCATATTTGACCGACTTGCCGGTCAGCACGCCCCCCTCGAACACTTCAAGGACGTATCCTAAAGGCCATCTGGGCATTTCCACGATCAAGGGCAGCGCATACAAATACAGGTCATCAATCGTACGGGTGCCCTCCAGTTGCTCGATCACCCGTGCCGAATCGGCATCCGCCTTGAACAGGCGTATCGCATCGGCCAGCTCAGGCGGCGCAACCGTGTGATCCATGTGCATCTTACGCAGCGTGTTGTCGCTGACCCCACTGACATCCGCGACCTTGAGCAGCTCGGTATCGGAAAAGGCCTCAACGTCGTGCCCCATACGCCGCAACAGCGTGAGGCGGTCCCACTCCAGCGGGCGCTCCAGGGTATGTCGCCAGGCGCCGTGACCGTTGTGCTCAAGCAGCGGCTGGTAAGCCTCGCTGTCAGTCGGGTGCTTGATCCGCCATTTGTGCGCCTGCGCATCGAAGTACTGCTCGTAGACCTGGCTGCCCTGGCGGATATAGGTCCTGCCATCTTGCACGTACTGACCCAAGGCATTGGGATGCAGGTCGCGCCGCAGGACCACTGGGCTTTCATAGCGGCTCAGGCTCGGTTTCCACAAACGCACCTGCCCATCGGGCCGCTTAACCTCACCCAACGCCTCAATCACCGGCTCCGCCTTGGCCGCCTGCCAACGGCTGACGCCCGCACCCACGCCGGCCATCACGGCGATCTGCGCCAGGTTCTCGGCCACATCAATCAAGTGCGCCTTAGCCGCCTGACGGTCGCCCTCGCCCCATTCGATCACGCCTTCCAGGGTTTCGTAGAGTAATTGCCCGGCCATCACCACCATCATGACCTCCCCCAGCACCGGCACAAACATCGACACCATGTTCAAGCCCAGCATGCCGATCTCCAGCAGGTGCGCCAACTTGGCGTCACGCGCCTTGGCATCCACATCCGCGGTGGGCACGGCATGGGCGCGGGCATCGGCGATCACCTGCTCGCGGTGTTGTTCGTAGAAGTACTTCCACGGGTCGATGTTCGCCGCCCAGACCGCTTTGCCGCGCCGCGTACGCGTCGAGAGGTAAAGGAAGGGGTCAGGGTTGGGCTCAAGCCTGGCAGGCGCCTCGGGCGGCAGTTCCTTGATGCCGGTGATGAAGTGCGGAGTGGTGAAGTCCAGCAGTTTCTTCCAGGGCGAACGCCAGATGTCGGTGGGCGAGTCGGCGGCCTGCTGGGTGAACTGGCTGAAGTAATAGGGCCGCTTGTCGTAGGGCACGAAGCGACTGAAGAACTGCTGGTATGGCGTCGGCGCCGGGTCATTCGGCCTGGCCGGGTCGCGGGCGGTGAACAGGCGCTTGAACTCGGCCTCCATTTGCCGCCAGCGGTAGCGTTTGAGTGGATGCTCCGGGTCCTGGGGCACATAGATGATCACCTCGTCAGGGTAACTGTATTTTTTGCAGATCGAGAACACCATGCAGCCGGTCATCCGCATATTCATCAGGCCCAGGGTCCTGAACCACACCTGCTTGTCGCCCATCCACGGATGAATTTCACCGTCGATCACCGACAGCAGCATGCGGTGGTCGGCCGCTTCAATATCGCCGCTCAACAGTGCCTGCTCAGCGGCGGCCCTGACAGCGGCCTTCTGATTGGCGATGAACTGCTCGCGCAGGGTGGCTTGGGCGCTGGCGTCCTCGGGGTAGAAAAACCCTTGCAGATAGGCCTGGTATTTGGCACCGATATCGAGGTCACGACAGAGCGTCAAAAACTGACTGACCTTCAGGTTGATCGCCACCGAGTGGTAGGTGCCGGAGGTGCCGGTGGCTCGCATGAACCCGGAGGTCTTGTGGTACGCGCCCTCCTTGCACTCGTAGGCCTCGAAGTTGTGCAAGGCGGCTTCCAGCAGGGACAGTTTCAAAAACTCGAAATCCCCCGCCTCGACTTCGACAATCCCCACCGCCAGCGGGCGGCGCAGGCACAACAGGATGTTGTCGACGTCGAGGTCCAGTCGGTACTGATCCTTCAGGGCTTTGAGCAGCAAGGGTCGGGCGAAGTCATCGATGCCCTGGAAGGCGGCCATCGTGTTGTCCAGTTGGGTCTGGGTGGCGAGGTTGGCGAGGAAACGCCCGGTCACCTCGTTGCGCTGTTCAGGCGTAGCGCTCGCGAGCCACGCCGGCATGACCGTGCCGGCATCCTTGAGCGCCTGCCTGCGGGCCGGCGTCGCATCGATCAGCCACTGCGGGCTGCTGCGCTCCAGGAAGTCGCCGTGCAGGCTTTGGGTGGCAGTGAGTTTTTTTATGGGTTTGGGTGCGTCGTTTGCAGGCACGGCCGGCGAGGAAGGCTGAGATAAATCGTCCATCGTGTCACTCCTTTGAAATGGACTGACAGCACATCACGGCGCCCGCCGCGCCCGGCGGTGCATATATGACCTCGTGTGCGTTCGGTGCGGGGCGCCGGCAGTGGTATTCCTGTACCGCCTGCGCGGTCACCACATTCGATTACCTGTCGTTTCTTATCAAACAGGCAAAAGGATTTCATCATGCCCACCCCGAGCTCCCTCACGGCCCTGAACCAGTTACCCGCCCAGGCCATCCATACGCATTTTGCTACGCGCCCGGCCTTGTACTCCGTGGTGTTCAATGCCTTGCGCAGCCGTATCCTGGAGCGCTACCCGTCACTCAAGCTGGACTTGTCGGCCGTCAAGCTCGCTATCCCGCACCCGGACGGGGTTTACACCTACCGGCCATTGATGGAAGTCGCCATCGCCCATGTGCTCAACCCGCAGTTACTCGACCTGCGCCCCAAACGCGAACTGCCGTATTACCTGACTCAACAGATCCCCACGATCCTCAAGCCGGACACCGCTGCGCTTATCGACATGCTGGAGATCGCAAATATCATTGATGCCCTGCCCGAATCGATTTACCTGTATTTCCAGACGGCATTGGCCGACTACTGGAGCGAAACCGACAGCCATGGCAGCAGTCGCTGGCAGTGGCTGGGCGAGTTTCTCAACGGCCGGATGACCGCGATGGCCGCCAGCCAATCCAGCTTGAACCCGACTCAGCGGGACATGCTCAGGGTCGTCGCAACCTGGCCGGTGCAAGCCGAGCGCTTGCCACAGTCCAATCCCGCCACTTACGTTTACTTCATTGAGAGCACCTTCACCAACGCCGCCGAGACAGTCAGTTTGCTCACGCCGGACCTGCTGCTGGTACGCGACAAGCAGGTGCTGTTGTACAGCGTGGCCGGGGACATCCAGGTGTTTGACAGCCTCGATGATTTTGGTACTGCCTGGGGAGCCAGGATGCAGGCGCGGTTCCAGTTCGACAGCCTTACGTGGCGGCGCAACGAGCCGAACGGCAATGTGTTCGAGCAACAGGCCGGGCTGATCCTCAATCAACAACTGGAAGACCTGGCGACGTTGAAGTTTCAGGGCCAGGACGAAGTAAGCCTGGGGCGGCGCCTGGAAAAACTCACCGATCCGGCGCTGCTGTTTACCCAGGTGCCGACAGCCGCTGCAGCGACCTTGCAGAAGGTTAATCAACAACTGCCGCCATGGCTTGCGCAAGCCAGCGCCGCCGACCGTTTTGCCTACCATCGCCACGTGCAGGACATGGCGCAGGTGCTGCAACACAACGAGGGCCGCACGTTCAATGAGGGCATTGAGAACATCTACAGTTTCAGCCGCACCGCGCTACGCACGCAGATGCAAGCCGATCATGGCGACTGCGACCCCGACGAAGTGGTGTTGGACTTTGCCGTGGCTGCCGGCTACCCAGGCGGCGCCGGTATTATCGAGCATGTGCGCATGTCACTGACGGAGCTGGCCCTGAAGAACCTCGCCGGCAAGCCTAAAGGCACACTCACGCTGTTCTCCAAAAATGCAGCGCCCCTTCCAAGCTGGCTCAACGAAGACTACCTGTTGGGCAGTACCGGGCTGATCCAGCGCGTCGACATCGGCACCACGTATCCGCAAACAATCAGAGACACCTTGTTGTCCGACACGGTTGACGCACGCCGCCGGGAAACCCTGTTTACCCGCGAACTCAAGGTCAAATTGCCGATGCAGGCGCTGGAGTACAAGATCCGCGGGCAGCATGGCGTCACCGTCACCGGTTATCGCTATGTGAAGGCGTTGATGGGCCAGATGCCCTCGGACAGGATCGTCGACGAACAGGAGATTGTCTTGCGCCCACTGGCCCTGTGCCGCAAAACAGGTGCTGATCCGGATGAAGTCAACAACGCGTTCATTATCGAACCACGTGATACGAGTGTCGGCCCACACCTGCTGTATCAGCCGCTGTATGCCGACGCCCTGCATGAATACCCGACCCGCCAGGCCTTGTTCGACGCGCTGGCCGAACCCGGCGCGCTGCAAGACGCGGTGCTGGCGTGGCTAAGCGACAAGGCTCGCCCCATCTATGACCATGGCGGCATCAAGGAACCGCACATCATTATCTTCCTGCCTGGGGATGAATTCAGCATCCCTGAAAAACCAGCACCTGCGACCCTGGCCGTCGATGAAGGCGCGGGTGAATGGCTGCAATCGCAAGTCAACGGTCAACTGCTCAATCATCTGTTCGGCAGCACGGCAGGGGCATTGGTCGAGCTGGCCGACCGCGAGTCGGTGTCCAACCACGAAAGCCGCTGGGCCATCGTGATGGAAGGCGCGTGGCTGCTGTTCAATACCCTGCTGTTACCGCTGGTGCAGGGCCCGGCCATGCTGGCGGGCTGGTTCATGGTGCTGGTCAGCAGCCTGGAGCAGGATTTGTCCGGCCTGGACAGCCATGACCCTACCACCCGCGAGCTGGCGTTGATTGATCTGTTGCTTAACACTGCTATGGTGCTACTGCACGCCACCGCGCCCGCCGAGCGGTCGCCACAGCCGTTGTCGGAGCCCACCGCGCAGGAGCATGCCCTGCAACTGGAAGCCTGGCGCCACCCGGCAGAACGGGCACCTGCGCAAGCGACACCACAGGTGCATCCACAGGTGCATCTCGGCGCCGTGGCGTTGCCCGGTGAGCCACCCGCCACCGGCCACACGGCCCTGGACTTCAGCCACTCGATTCCCAGCCCCCAGGCCGGCACCCAGGTGCTCAACGCATTGCGTCAAGTGAGCGTGCCTTGGCCCACCCCGCTGCCGGCCCCTATACCAGACGGTGTTTTCAAAGGGCTGTACTGGATTGCCGGCAAGTGGCACGCCAGCATCGCCGGGTTGTTGTTCCAGGCGAACGTGGTGCAAGGTTTCAATGAGGTCTATCTGGTGCATCCCGACCGTCCCCAGCACCCCGGCTTCAAGCTGGTCAGCGATGGCCAAGGGCATTGGCGGCTGGACCGGCGTGCCCGGCTGGAGGGGGGTATGCCTAACGAACGGAAGACTAACTGGAGCACAAACCGTAAGAGCCGACTGGAGGCGCTGAGCTCGGAGTTGGAAATACTCAGTGTCGAAGGGAACTCATTGGCGCCCTTGTGGCAACAGTTTAAAGATGCAGCCGAAAGCGCCCAGAAGCAAATGGAAGAACACAGGCAAGCCTTGAGAGAGGACTGGAAAAGGCTCGCCAACCCTGCATTACTTCCCGCAGTGCGCACCAGAATGGCCGAACGTCATGAACAACGGCAACGCTCGGCATTGCGTGCCACAACCGCGTGGAACATCGCAGTCGACAATTACCAGACCAACGCGCAAACGTATATTTCCATACAGGAAAAATCCCTGAACGCGGCCAAAGAATTGATGCGCTTGGACAGGACACAAGTTCAATTCGAGGAAATACGCGGTATCGCAACAACGAATTTTTACAATCACTTGTTATTCACCTATTCAACTTTGCATCGGAAAATCTCGAACACCCTTGAAACCGGGCGCGGTGAAAGCCTTTCTGAGTTGCGGCGCCGTGTCGAAAGAGAACTGCCTGAGCACATCACGGACGCCTACGAGGAGTTCATCAGCGGTGCCACGCAGCGACTGGAACTGCTCAAAGACTTATTCAAAATCGCAGAAAAGACTGAAGCCACACTGCAAGAAGCCGGTGCGGCATTGAGGGAAAAACTAAGGATAAGCTTCGCGCCCTCCCAGCCGATTTCTTCATTTATCGTGGAACAGCACATCCTGATGTCGTTTATTGACTTGATCGTCAATCGGGCGCTTGGCGCCGGTAACCCAGAGGAGCGTCCTTACCTTGATCTACTCACTGATCTGCGAGCGGCTACATCCCTACTCACCCATATCGAAATGCAAACCACCGGCGGTTACTCGCCGACCGATCAAATCGCCATACTCAGGGGCTCGCTCCAGCAGTACGTCCAGCTGGAAAACGCCGTTAACGCGTTAGTTGAAATGCCTTCCAGGATGTTGCGAGAACAATACACAGACCCGTTTCTGAAACAGTTCAGTCAGTCACGCACAGCCCTGGAAGCACAATTGGCCTCCTTGATCTTGTCTGAGCAAGGATTTGCCCGTCTACCCGCCCCCAACCGGACCGTCCGGCAAAAACCCACCAACCGCCGAGTGATCAAGACCCGCAACCGTGGAACCCTGGTGGGTGACCTACGCCCGAGCGAGCCAGGTGTTGAAGGCAGTTTTGTCGACGTTATTGACCCATTCACCGAGACAGTCGTCGCCTCCTACCACGAACACGCCAGTGAAGGTGTTTGGACTGTCGTCGAAGCCCCGAGTGCGCCGACAACAGCGCCCAGGCCTGCGCCTCGCCCATTGAGAGGAATGCGAAGAATCAAAGCGGATGCACAGGCCCTCGAAAACGAGCGAATCCGCATTGATAACGTTATCAGCTATCAACAAAACAAACTCCAGGATCCGAGTCGACGAGAGACCGTCAACCCCAAGGATTGGGAAGAGATGCTGAGTCAACATGCAGCGCAATTTGCAGCACTGGCCAAGGAACTTGAGAGTGGGACCGGCGAACAAGTCGCTGCCCTGCGCAAGCGTTACGATGACGCGGCAAAGGCTGCCTCTAAACAGGCTTACCAGGTGTGCGCCGAAGGGTATTTGCTACAGCGCCCCAAAGCCTACAAGGTCGACTATTTACACACCCATGGGTTTGTCGATATCAACCTGGTGAAAAAACGCATTGCACTGAAGGCCGGTGACTTTCTCACCGAATATGTCATACGTGACAAACGTAAAATCGAAGCAGGAATAAAGGGGGAGGAAGCCAACCTGTGGTACGCGCATTTCCATTACACCGCCGTCGACTCGCCCGTCTCACCGCCTAATTATGGCCACCTGAAGACCCCGGCAGAACGCCTGTTTACGCGCAAAGAACTGATGGAGCGGGACAAGGCCAATAACCGCGTCGTGATCTATCTGGATGACGCCCGGATCGAGGCACCGCTGGATCAACAACTGTTCCTGGCCCTGGAAGTATAAGGCGCTTCTTGATCGTTCCCACACGTGGGAACGATCCTAACCAAGGCTTAAAGCAAGGAAGCGAGCACGCCCGCTTCCTGACTTGACTACGGCCGTGTCGACGGGCCGGGCTGCGGCGAAGCCGGGCTGCTCGGTGCCGGAGCCACAGTACCCGTCGCGAGTTCCGACACCGCGTTGCGAGACAATTCAAGCAGCAACTGCACCCGTGCGCTATCTCGAGCAAACTGCATTTGGTTCAGTGCCGCCGTGTAGCGTGGATCGCTGAGGTCTCCTTCATATTCGTCCTCGAGTGCCTCATGCCTTGCACGAGCGTTACTCTCAAGCTGTTGGAACTCATCGGGATAACGCTCTTTCAGATAGAGGATCCAGTAATCTTCGCGAATAAGGCGCTCATAAAACGCGCCGGACGCTTCCGCCGTCAACACTTGGTTGCGCACGCGATTTAACACTTCCCCCTCGATCGGCCTACCATATTGCATATGCCTGGGTTGCCCCGGCAGCTCCAGCCCATCGGGCCAGCCATGGGTCAAACCAATCCGGTACTCCAGGCGCACCTCGGCCTCGTCTCCCCCTCGGGTATTGCGCATGGCAATGGTATCGATCTGCTCCACCCGGAATAATTGCCGGGACAGCTCCAGCAGACGTTGCCCTCTAAGCCTGAGGGTATCAACCGGGACTTCACGCAACACCTGCTCTACGAGCACCATCACTTCCATTGAACTGAACGTAAGGATGCGCCCGTCAACACAGGTGCCATGGGTTGCCGAGGCGGCGAACAACGACTCGCGCATCTGCGCACTGCCGGCGGCGCTTTCGATCACCCCCCATACCCGGCGGGTAAGATCAGCCCGGCTGAACTGGTACTCAGGGGTGTCGCGTAGCCGTTCGAGCAGATGGAAGAAGCGCTCACTCAGTGGTTCCTGGGACAATTGCAGCCACAACTGCTGCCGGGCCGTGACCAACTCTTGAGGTGAGGACGCCAGCCAGGAGGCCAGCACCGCGTTTCCAGCATCCCCCTCTGGGTCCTGGATATCCTCCAGGGACTCATCTGCGCCGTCATCGCCATCGCCTTCATCATCGGAATCAGAAGAGTCGGCTTCTTCATGCTGCTCGATTCCTCGCTCGATATCTGCGCGACTCCAGCCCATCACCGGCCCATCGCTGTAGTCCCTCATCTCATCAAGGCTGTTGAATGAAAGCAATTCGTTCTCGGAAAGGTCCGTCCCCTGCACCAGCGCATGATGACTGCCATCAAGCAAGCCCTCGGGCAGTTCTCTGATCTCATTGCCACACAGGTTCAGCGTTCGCAGGCTCGAAGATTGCAGTGTATCGTCGGGCCACTCGTTCAGAGCGTTATAACTCAGGTCCAACGTTTCAAGCCGACTGAAGGCTTGGACGCTGAACTCTCTGAGGTTGTTTCTGCCCAGATCCAACCGTCGCAAGCGTTCGCCTCCCGCCAGGCGATACAAAGGCTCGGGGTCGGTGATGGCATTAGCGCTCAACTCCAGTTCCTCAAGCTGAGCCATGCGCCCCACCGCCTCGGGAACGACCGACAGATTATTACCACTCAGGACCAGCTTGCGTACCGAAGGAAAGCTGTTGAGGAAGCCTTCGGCACCCGCCACCGAGACCTTTAAACCGGTTAAATTCAGCGTGTGGACATAATTATGCTGCACCGTCAATTCGGGTAGATTATCGACTTGCAGGCCTTGCAGGTTCAGTTCATAACCGGTTTCGGCTGACAAGCCGGTTTGCCAGCACTCAGCGAGTTTGATGGCGACAAGACGACGTGTCTGCGCCACCTGTCTGGCGTTCAGGCCGGGTAACTCGCGGGTATACAGCCAGCCGTTAAGCGCGCGCGTCAGGGTCTCGTATTCCTGGTGCCAGTTGGTCAACATGGCATCTATTTGCAGGTCACTCATCCCACCGACAGTACGTAACTGCTCGAACCATTGCAGAGCCTTTTCCTCGGTCACCGACGGGGACAGTTCCTGCAAGCGCCCGACAAACCCCACGCGCCCTTTGATCACCGTGATTCGCCGGGGCAAAGGCAACAAATAATTCATCTTCGTCAGGCCAGTTTCCGCAGGAGGAAAGACGGCCGGCACACTTTGCTGTTCAAACCGCGCCAGCGCACCCTGTGGCAAGCCTCCGGCGCCCTCAATGCGCTGGCGTGCTGATTCCAGCTCAGCCTCACCCGCCGTACTGAAGGGGTTTGCCGCCAAGTTGGTTTTCAACAATAGCGCGTCATTGGCCAGCACCTCGGGCGGCAGGCTCACCAGTTGATTGTCGCGCAGGTCCAGCCAGGTTAATTGCGGCAGGCGCTCGGCTCCGGCCGGCCAGGCCTGCAATGCAGTCCCGCGCAAGTTCAACGCCCTGAGCTGCGTCAGTTCGCTGACATCCACGCCGGTAAGCGGGTTGCTGCCATGACTCAGGTCCAGGAATTGAAGGCTCTTGAGATCATTGAGTTGCGCCTGCAAGGCCGGCATAGCCAAGCGGTTGTTGGAAAGGTCGAGCCGGGTCAAGGCCGGAAGATCGCCCTTGCCTATGGGTATTTCAGTCAAGCCCAGGCCGTTGAGTTCAAGGGTTTGCGTATTGCTGAATGCGCGAATAAAGCCGCGGGTCTGCTCAATCGATGCCCCCGGCCAACGCTGGCGCAGAGTGCTTACATGGGCAAAGCTTGCGGCGGGTAACTCGGGCAGTTCAACCGAATCCCCCTGCAACAGCGGGGTGCTCGCTGCAAACGCCGGTTCCGGCAACTCAAACACCGGACAAGTGCTGTAGATTCCATACTCCTTGCCTGCGGCCGCCCACCAATTGAACTCAAGCGCACTGATTACATGGGCATTTGGCCCTGTCTGCCAACCAGCCGAACGCACCCTGAACCGCTGCGCGTTAGTGGCTGGCTGGTTGTAAAACTGCGCAAAAACGCCCGTGTATTTGTCGCTGAGTTGCTCAATAGCATCAAACTGCGCTTCAGGGGTTTGCGCCTTTATGATTATTTTTCGATGCAGTTGGTTAGCCAACATAGAGTCAGGGGTCAGGAACTGCAGCTCACCCCTGGTGTAGTCGCTGACCATCTGGTGCAAGTCAACCAAGTGCCCCCTGTTGCCCTTGTAGGCTGTGATGTACTCGTAGGCAGGCCTGAACGCTTGGCGCGAGAACCTTGACCAGTCCATCGACAGCCCTGCCCACAGTTGTTCATGCCCGCTGTAGAGCCTGGCGGGCAGCTCACCGATCGCGGTGCGGCTCAAATCGAGACGTTCCAGGCTCGGCAGGTTCTCAACATAGGCAGGCCACTGCGACAGACCAATCGGCGCCTCGATTGTCAACTTTTTCAGTTGTACCAGCGCTGACAGGTCCAGACTGTTGAGCGCCGTGGCGGAAAAGCCACGGTAATCGATATGCAACTCCTCCAGCGAAGTCAAGGTGTTAAGCCTTGAAAAAAACTCAGGCGCCAGTTGCGCCACCGACGTGCCAAACCTCAGGCTTTTGAGGTGGGTCATATCGCTCACCACCGAGGGTACTGTCATCAGTGTCGAGCCGCGCCCCCTCTCAGCCGGCCCCCATAATACGGGGGGATCGCCCATACACAGGGCTTGTACATTGGGAAACCGCGCCAAAAAAGTTTCCACTTGGGCTTCGTTCATCGGCCCTCCGACCACCGTCAGCGTACGAATATGAGAAAAATCAACCGTCAAAGGCGGTAGATCCCCATCGACGCTGACGTACAAGCGTTCCGCGCCGATGACCCGCCCCACTAACGGCTCCTTGCGCCAGGCCTCCTTGAGCTGTTGCGCCATGCTGGCTCTATAGGAGGACTGACGAGCATCGGAAACAGTGTCGTGCGAGGGCGTGACCCACTCGTCGAGTTTGGACGCCAGTTCTGTGTATTGGCGTTCACGGTTTTGCAGATGGTTGAAGATTGCCTTGTTGTCCTTGCCCTGTGCCTGCAACTCCAGAATGTACTCACCGGCCTGGGTTTCGCTCAGGCCATAGAGCGCTTGCGCGCGTGACTCAAGACTCAAGGTCTGGCCCGCCGCTCGCCCACTGGCGTAATACCCCACCAACGTGTCGTTGATGCGTACCGGCGGCTTGAACCAGCTGCGTTGCGGTGCCAACCATTGCGGTGCCTGGCTGCGATGAAGGTCAGCAAACGCGATGAGTTTTGCTTGCAGTTGCGCACTTTGACCAACGTGCGGTACACCCAGCGCTTGGCGCGCGCCATCGGGCATGGCATGCATCAGCGAGGCGTAAAAATTATCGCCCTGCGTGGGCAGGCTGTTGAGTGCCTCTCCCCGCTCATCGAACGCTTGAAAGCGCGGGCCTTTTTTCACCAGGTACTTCTTGTCCTGTGCCGTGGGACTGCCGATGCTGTCCAGCAACAGGCCGCTGTCACTGCCTTCGCGCACCTCCAGGCGCAACGTGTCGGGCCAGCCCGGCAATTTTTCCAGGGTATGCAGTGCCAGCCGGCGACTGTCCGCCGACGCCATGGTTTCGCTGCGCAAACCCGCGTAGGCCCGGGTCTGCCGACCTTGGATGGCGTACCAGCGCGCCTCCTCCAGCAGGGTCAAAGGCACCCGGCGCGTCGCTTCCAGGCGCTTGAGGTCATCCAGGGAAGCGTGGGCCAGTGTCTCCCGGGCAGCGGCTTCGCTGAGTCCGGGGCAGGTTCGTTGCAATAGCTTGACCTGACTATCGACCGGTTCGGTGCCTGCGTAAAGACTGTCGAAAATCGCCGGTTTGCGGGTTTGGGCAAAGTCGGCGATTTGCTGGCGAAACGTTTGCGGCCTCGCGTCACGGACCCACGCGCCCCCAGGGCCCAACAGACTGGTGACTTCCGTTTCATCCAATGCCGCCAGTATGACCGCAGGTAAGCGCCCACCCAGGACGTCAGCGCGGGAAATCCGGATCGGCGCCTTCGCCACGCCACCACGCGGCACACGCCCAACCCCGTACTTCACGGACTCCCCGGAGAACTCAATGCCCTTGAACACCTCAAGCACCCGCGTTTTTGGCCAACGCGGCATTTCGGCCACCAAAGGCAATGCAAACAGATAACGCTCGTCAATTGGCTGGTTGCCTCGCAGCTGCTCTATCACCTGCCCGCTGCCAGCGTCGGCCTTGAACAAGCGCATGGCATCCAGCAGTTCAGGCGGGGGTACCGCGAGGTCCATGTGCATCTTGCGCAGAGCGCTGTCGCTGACCCCGCTGACATCCGCCACCGTGAGCAACTGCGTGTCGGAAAACGCGTCGGTTTCTGGCCCCATGCGCCGCAACAGGGTGAGGCGATCCCACTCGGCAGGCCGCTCAAGGGTGTGACGCCAGGCCCCCCGACCGTTGCTTTGAAGAATCGGCTGGTAAACCTCGGCGTTGGTCGGATGCTTGATCCTCCAGCTTTTGATCGACTCATCAAAAACCTGCTCGTAGACCTGATCGCCCAGGCGAATACAGGTCTTGCCGTTGAGCGTATATTGCCCCTGCGCGTTGGGCACTGCGCCTGCCTCCAGGGTGACGGCGCTTTCATAGCCCGCCAGGTCCGGCTTCCATAGGCGGGTTTCGCCGTTGGGCAACGTGACCGGGCTGAGGTTTTCGAGCACCGGCTCCGCCCTGGCGGCCCTGAATTTGCTGACCGCTGCCCCGATGCCTGCCATCAGCGCTATCTGGGCCAGGTTTTCGGCCACATCAATCAGGTGCGCCTTGGCCGCGTGCTTGTCGCCCTCGGCCCACTCGATCGAGCCTTCCAGGGTCTCGGTGAGCAATTGCTCGACCATCACCGCCATCATGACTTCACCCAGCACGGGCACAAACATCGACACCAGATTGAGCGCCAGCATCCCGACCTCAAACAAGTGCGCCAGTTTGGCCTCCCGCGCCTTGGCATCGACATCAGCAGTGGGCACCGCATGGGCACGGGCGTCGGCGAGGATCTTGTCGCGATGCTTTTCGTACAGGAACGGCCAAAGGTCGAGCAGCCCGGAAAAGGTGCCGGTACCGCGATAGGGCTTCATGCTGCCGGGCGCAAGGTAAGGGTCGCTTACCGGCTCCATCGTCGCGGGTCTTTCAGGTGGCAGTTCCTTGATCCGTGTAATCGGCGTGCTGCCGAACAGGATCTCTACAAACTTTCGCCACGGAGAGTTCAACGGACCACTTGGGGAGTCAGCGGACTTCTGGGTGAACTGACTGAAATAATAGGGCCGCTGATCATAGGCTACAAACTGACTGAAAAACCGCTGATAGGCCGTAGGCGCGGGATCATCAGCCGCCATCCCTTCACGTGCGGTGAACTGGCGTTTGAGCTCGTCGCGCATGCCCTGTTTGGTATAGCGCTTGAGCGGGTGCGCCGGGTCATTCGGGATGTAAAGAATCAATTCGTCGCTGTAGGCGTCTCCGATTGCAAAGTAAACACAGCCGACCAGTCTTTTTTTCATCAGGCTCATGTCGAGCGGCCACACCCGTTTGCTGCCAAGGGTGGGATAAAGATTGCCATTGACCACCGAAAGGATCATCGCATGATCCGCAGGTTCGATATCGCCGGTCACTAAGGCGTGCTCTGCGGCAGCCTTCATGTTCGCCTTTTGGCTGGCAATAAAGTGTTGACGAAGCGGCGGCTCAGGGCTCGCGTCTACCGGCGCAAAGAACCCTTTCAGATAAGTCTGGTACTGCGCGCCGATATCAAGGCTGCGGCACAAGGTCATGAACTGACTGACCGTCAGGTCGAGGGTGGCCGACTCAAAGGTGTCGCCGTTGGTTATCTCCCGCATAAATCCGGAGGTTGAGTGGTAAGCGCCCGATCTGCACTCCCAGGCTTCAAAGTTATGCAAGCACGCTTGCAGCATCGACAGCTTGAGAAACTCGAATGAGTCGATTTCAACCTCCAGGGCACTGATCTGCAGCGCACGTCGCAGGCAGAGCAATGTCGTGTCGACATCGACCTCCACTTGATACTGGTCTTTCAAGGCGTTGAGCAACAACGGCCTGGCGAAGGCGTCGACGTCCTTGAACGTGGCTATGGTGCTGTCCAATTGGACCTGGGCGATTACGCTAGCCTTGACGCTCGCATTGAGGGCCTTGCGCTGTTCAGGCGAGAGCGTTTTGTACGAGTCCGGTACCACCGGGGTGGCTTTTTTTAGCGCCGACTTGCGCGCCGGTGTCGCGTCGACCAGCCATTGCGGTACGGTCTTTTCGAGAAAATCTGCGTGAATACTCAGGGTTGCTGCCGGCGGTTTGTCGGCGACGTTAGGGGTCGGTAAATCTGTCATATTGTCACTCCTGTGATTTGGAGTGACAGCACAGCACCGCTCAGACCTTGCCCGGTGGTGCATACGTATGAGCACGAGCTCTCAGCGGCAGATTGTCTATGCTCTGTAGGATAATTCAACTCGCGAGGGCGCTATGGACGATCCAATCGACAACAAGCCGCCGACCTTCTGGCAGATGCTGCACAGCGTGATGGCGGCGGCCTTTGGCGTACAAAGCGGCAAGAACCGCGCCCGCGACTTCACCCATGGCAAGCCCAGCCACTTTGTGATCCTGGGCCTGCTGTTCACTGCGGTGTTTGCCTTGACCTTGTTCGGCATCGTCAAGCTGGTACTGCACCTGGCCGGGGTTTAACGCAGCAGCAGTTGCAGGCTGAACGGGTAGCGATAGGACGCAGGCTTGCCCACGGCTGACAGTGCGCGGAAATCCACCGCTGGCATGGGGCCCAACAGGCGTTGTGATTGGTTGGCATCGATCAGCTGGTATAACGCCTCCTGACGGTCACGCCCGCCGTAGGCGCCAATGTCGAGCCCTTTGGCGTCATCATTGATCAGCACCATCGCCCAGCCGCCCAGGGTGAAATGCCCCGCCACCAGGGTGCTCAGGCGCCCGTCCAGGCGCGCCCTGAGGATGTCCGGTGAGCTGTTGACCGCGCTGAACAACGCATCTTTACCCGGCACGCGCCCGCTGGCTTGCAGGGCCTGCATCGCGCCAAGGGCCATTTCATCATTTGCCGACCACACCAGCGCCGCCTGCGGGTAGCGCTTGAACAGTTGGGTGGCCTGCTCAAAGGCGCGCTGGCGACTCCACTCGCCGTACACCAACTGGCGCAAGCGCACTTCGGGGTGTTCGGCCAGTGCGCGGTGCAAGCCTTGTTCGCGCAGTTGCGCGGCCGGAGTGTTCTTGGCGCCGGAAAACGCCAGCAGGTCCAACGCGGTGCCCGGCGCCACCGGGCCATGGCTGCGCAACAAATCAGTGAGCATCAGGTAACCGGCCTGCTCGTCGTCCGCCACCAGGCTGGCGATCCACTGGGCGTCTTTACGCGTATCAAGCAATTGCACTTGGTCGGCAGTCAGCGCGTTGTTCACGACCAGCAACTTGACCCCACTGCCCTGGGCCAGGCGCAATATCTGCGGGGCGACGTATTGCTCGTTGACCAGCACCAGGTAATCGGGGCGTTCGCTGCCTTGCAGCGCTTCGCGGGCCTGGGCCAAGGTGTTATCCGCGTTGCGCTCGGAATAACGCACACGCAAATCCAGGCCGAGGTCCTTGGCGGCGGCCTGCATGAATTGCGCGTAGCTGACCCAGAAGGTTTCCGTGGACGTGCCCGGGTTGAGAAATACCACCGACGTCGCATGGGCGACTGCCCCATACGCGGATCCCAATAACCACACACACGCAATCAGAACCTTCAACATGGTTATTTAAGCCTCGAATGTTGATCGCCATCATAGTGGCAATGCGACAGTCAATCGAGGTTCAATCAACCTTCTTTTACTGGTGGCTAACCCAGAACACGGCGGTTCCCACCACCAGGATAATCAGAAACAGAATGGCCCAGGCATCAACGGTACTGTCAGGTTTACGGGCTTTGGTTGAATTGCTCATTGCATCGCCTCTTGTCGGTTTTATAGGTGATTGCACGAAGACACGAGCACAGTAAAGTTGATGATTGCCCGCATGACAAATGTGGGTATCGCGATAACGGTTCTCATTAGTCAATTTGGTTATTTACATATACTCAAACATCACTTTTGCGCATAAACGCAAACTGGTATCGTGCGCCGGCTCCGTTGGGAGTGCGCGGCCGTGCGCGCAGATTTGCCGAGAACAGGACCTATATGTACGTATACGACGAATACGATCAGCGCATCATCGAGGACCGCGTCAAGCAGTTCCGTGATCAGACCCGACGCTACCTAGCAGGTGAACTGAGCGAAGAAGAGTTCCGCCCTCTGCGCCTGCAAAATGGCCTTTATGTTCAGCGCTTTGCGCCGATGCTGCGGGTTGCCGTGCCTTATGGCCAACTGACCTCGCGCCAGACGCGCATGATGGCCAAGATTGCCCGCGACTTCGACAAAGGCTACGCCCACATCAGTACCCGCCAGAACGTACAGTTCAACTGGCCGGCACTCGAAGACGTGCCGGACATCCTGGCTGAGCTGGCGACCGTGCAGATGCACGCCATTCAGACCAGCGGTAACTGCCTGCGCAACGTGACCACCGACCAATTCGCCGGTGTGGCTGCCGACGAGCTGATCGACCCACGCCCTTGGTGCGAAATCGTGCGTCAGTGGACCACCTTCCACCCGGAATTCGCCTACCTGCCGCGCAAGTTCAAGATCGCCATCAATGGCTCGACCTCGGACCGCGCCGCCATCGAAGTGCACGATATTGGCCTGGAGCCAGTGCACAACGCTGCCGGCGAGTTGGGTTTCCGGGTGCTGGTGGGTGGCGGCCTCGGCCGTACGCCAGTGGTGGGTGCGTTCATCAATGAGTTCCTGCCGTGGCAGGACCTGTTGAGCTACCTCGACGCGATCCTGCGGGTCTACAACCGCTATGGCCGTCGTGACAACAAGTACAAGGCCCGGATCAAGATCCTGGTCAAGGCGCTGACCCCTGAGGTATTTGCCCAGAAGGTCGACGCCGAGATGGAACACCTGCGCGGCGGCCAGACCACCCTGACCGAAGCCGAAGTACACCGTGTGGCCAAGCACTTCGTCGACCCTGAGTACAAGGCCCTGAGCAATCAGGACGCCGAACTGGCGGCCCTCGACCAGCAGCACCCAGGCTTTGCCCGCTGGCGCACGCGCAACACCCTGGCGCACAAAAAGCCAGGCTATGTGGCCGTGACCCTGTCGCTCAAGCCTACGGGTGTTGCACCGGGCGATATCACCGACAAACAGCTGGACGCCGTCGCCGACCTGGCCGAGCGCTACAGCTACGGCCAACTGCGCACCTCCCACGAGCAGAACATCATTCTCGCGGACGTCGAGCAGAGCCAACTGTTCACCCTGTGGGGCGAGTTGCGCGAAGGCGGTTTCGCCACGCCGAACATCGGCCTGCTGACCGACATCATCTGCTGCCCGGGCGGCGACTTCTGCTCCCTGGCCAACGCCAAGTCGATCCCGATTGCCGAATCGATCCAGCGCCGTTTCGACGACCTGGACTACCTGTTCGACATCGGCGAGCTGGACCTGAACATCTCCGGTTGCATGAACGCCTGTGGTCACCACCACGTCGGCCACATCGGCATCCTGGGCGTGGACAAGAAAGGCGAAGAATTCTACCAAGTGTCCCTGGGTGGCAGCGCCAGCCGCGATGCGAGCCTGGGCAAGATCCTCGGCCCGTCCTTCGCCCAGGAAGCCATGCCCGAGGTGATCGGCAAGCTGATCGACGTGTACATCGAACAGCGCACCGAAGATGAGCGTTTCATCGACACCTACCAGCGCATCGGCATCGACCTGTTCAAGGAGCGCGTCTATGCAGCGAATCATTAAAAACAACGAAGTCCTCGACGAAACCTGGCACCTGCTGCCCAAGGACGCGAGCTTCGACGGCATTTCCAACTGCGACGACCTGATCGTGCCGTTGGCCCTGTGGCGCGAACACGGGCACGCCCTCAAGGCCCGCGACGGCGGCCTGGGTGTGTGGCTGGACGCCGACGAGGAAGCCGAAGAGATCGGCGACGACGTGCAGCACTTCCAGGTCATCGCCCTGAACTTCCCGGCCTTCACCGACGGCCGCAACTACTCCAACGCGCGCCTGCTGCGTGACCGTTATGGTTACAAGGGTGAATTGCGCGCGATTGGCGATGTGCTGCGCGACCAACTGTTCTACCTGCGCCGTTGCGGGTTCGATGCTTTCGCCTTGCGCGCCGACAAAGACCCGTATGAAGCGCTGGAAAGTCTCAAGGACTTCTCGGTGACCTACCAGGCTGCCACGGATGAACCGTTGCCGCTGTTCCGTCGCCGCTGAATCTGGCGCTGTGAAAAACCCTGGCTTGCCAGGGTTTTTTTATGGCCGGCGTTTAGTCGGCCCCATGACGCAATCTTCACATTTAAGGGTGAACATCCGCAGTGTTCGAACTGTCCTCTACTGATCAGCAGCCTTTAACCTCACTGACGATTGGAGTTCTTCATGGCGAAAATCAACCTGGCCCAGCAATTGGCGACCACCCTTGAACAGGCGGGCATCAAGCGCATCTGGGGCCTGACCGGCGACAGCCTCAATGGCCTGACCGACGCCCTGCGCACCATGGACAGCATCGAGTGGATGCACGTGCGCCACGAAGAAGTAGCCGCCTTCGCCGCCGGCGCCGAAGCGGCTGCCACCGGCGAGCTGACGGTATGTGCCGGCAGCTGCGGGCCGGGCAACCTGCACCTGATCAATGGCCTGTTCGACTGCCATCGCAACCATGTGCCGGTGTTGGCCATCGCCGCGCAAATCCCCTCCTCCGAGATCGGCCTGAACTACTTTCAGGAAACCCATCCGCAGGAACTGTTCAAAGAGTGCAGCCACTTTATCGAGCTGGTCACCAACCCTGCGCAGATGCCCCAGGTGCTACACCGCGCCATGCGTTCGGCGATCCTCAATCGAGGCGTGGCGGTGGTGGTGATCCCCGGCGATATCTCGTTGCTGGAAGTGGAAGACAAACTCAAACCCTGGCCAGCCCTGCACGCGCCGCGCACCTTGCCGGCAGAACCAGACCTGCAGCGCCTCAGCGAGATCCTGCACAGCAGCGAAAAAGTCACCCTGCTGTGCGGCAGCGGCTGTGCCGGCGCCCACGACCAGGTGGTCGCGTTGGCCGATGCCCTGGGCGCGCCGGTGGTGCATGCCTTGCGCGGCAAGGAGCACGTGGAGTGGGACAACCCGTTTGACGTGGGCATGACCGGCCTGATCGGCTTCAGCTCCGGCTACCACGCAATGCTCAACTGCGACACGCTGATCATGCTCGGCACCGACTTCCCGTATCGCCAGTTCTACCCTACCGACGCCAAGATCATCCAGGTCGACCGCAACCCGCAGGCGCTGGGCCGTCGTGCCACGCTGGACCTCGGCATCGCGGCCGATGTGAGCGAGACCATCGACGCACTGTTGCCACGCCTGACGCGCAAGACCGATCGCAGCTTCCTCGACACTTCGTTGAAACACTATGAAAAAGCCCGCCAAGGCCTGGATGATTTGGCGCAGCCATCGAAGGCCGACCGGCCGATTCACCCGCAGTACGTGGCGCGCTTGCTCAGCGAACTGGCGGATGACGATGCGATTTTCACCGCCGACGTCGGTTCGCCCACTGTGTGGGCTGCGCGGTATTTGAAGATGAACGGCAAACGTCGCCTGATCGGCTCGTTCAACCACGGTTCGATGGCCAATGCCATGCCCCAGGCCATCGGTGCGCAGGCGGCATTTCCCGGGCGGCAAGTGATCTCGATGTCCGGCGACGGTGGCTTTGCCATGTTGATGGGCGACTTCATTTCGCTGGCGCAGTTGAAACTGCCGGTGAAAGTCATCGTGTTCGATAACTCCTCACTCGGGTTTGTGGCCATGGAGATGAAGGCCGCCGGTTACCTGGACACCGGCACCGAGCTGAAAAACCCGGATTTTGCTGCGATGTCCAACGCCATGGGCATCCTCGGCATTCGCGTGGAGCAGTCCGAAGATCTCGAACCGGCCTTGCGCCGCGCCCTGGCCCATGACGGCCCGGTGCTGGTGGATGTGGTCACCGCCACCCAGGAACTGGTGATGCCGCCAACCATCAAGCTGGAACAGGCCAAGGGTTTCAGCCTGTATATGCTCAAGGCGGTGATGAGCGGGCGTGGCGATGAAGTGCTCGAACTGGCGCGCACCAACTGGTTGCGCTGAGCATCAGTGGCGACGAACAGCGCCGTAGCGGACCACCACCTGGGTGATTATTTCAACCAGGCGCGGGTCCGCCTCCGGGGCGCTGAACAGGCGGAACTCGGCATCGGGCAACGCGGGTAAACCGTATTCGGTGCCGAGTACCGTCAAGCCCGGCCCGACTTGGCTCTGCGCCATCGGCGCAATGGCAAACCCGGCCAACGCTGCGGCATGCAACGCCGCATAGCTGCTGCACTGCATGGCGCTGCGCTGGGCGATGCCGGCTTGGGCCAGACGGGTCAGCGCCGCCTCGCGGTAGGGGCAAGGCTCGGGAAACAAGGCCAGGGGCAACGGGTTCGGCAAGGCCACCAGCGGCTGCCCGGACCAGGCCCACACTAACGGCTCACGCCACAGTGCCAAACCTGGCTCACTGGACTCGCACAACGACCCCAGCACCACATCCAGCTCACCCTGCTTCATCAAACTCAACAACGAACCGGGAATGCCCACTTGCACGCTGATGTGCATGCCAGGGTACTGCGCCTCGACGTTTTGCAGTTCACGCAACAGGCGCGCATCCGCGAACTCTTCCGACACGCCTACGCGCAGGTTTCCTTCAAACGCCGAACGCGTCAGCGCGGCCCAGGCGTCCCGGTTCAGCGCCAGGATGCCACGGGCATAGGCCATCAACCGTTCGCCATCCGGCGTCAATTGCTGGGAGCGCGTGGTGCGGGTAAGCAAGGGCTTGCCCACCTGCTCCTCCAGGCGGCGCAAATGCCCACTGACGGCCGACTGGGTCAGGTGCAGGCGCTCTGCGGCGCGGCTGAAACCGCCCTCATCGACCACTGCAACGAAGGTTTTGAGCAACAAGACGTCGAACATATTCTGATTGGTGATCAATAGGTTGTTTAAATACGATTTATATTTCAATAAGCGCTATGTTGCAATGCCTCGGTCAACTTTCCCCGAGGCCCACCATGACCACACTCCTGCACATCGAATGTTCGCCGCGTAAACAACGCTCCGCCTCCCTGGAAATCGCTCGCCAGTTTATCGCCCGCTACCAGCAGAACGCCCCGGACACCCAGGTGGTGACCCTGGATTTATGGGCGCTGGACTTGCCGGAGTTTGACGGGCCGGTGATGGACGCCAAATACGCCGGTATCGCGGGCACGCCATTAAGCGCAGCACAAAGCGCTGCCTGGGCGACACTCACAGCGCTGGCGGCTCACCTGCATCAGGCCGACGTGCTGGTGTTCTCGGTGCCGCTGTGGAATTTCGCGATTCCCTACAAGCTCAAGCACTTTATCGACGTGGTGTCGCAGAAGGACGTGCTGTTTGAATTCAGCCCGGAGCATGGATTGCGCGGGCTCCTGCATAACAAGATCGCAGTGAATGTGTATGCGCGAGGAATGGATTTTTCTGCACCTGGCGCGCAAGCGATGGACTTTCAGAAGCCCTACCTGGAGGCATGGCTGGGGTTTATCGGGGTGAGCGAGGTGCACTCGCTTTTTGTAGAAAAAACTATCTTGGGGCCGGAGGTGGATCAGGCGTCGCGCCTTGAAAGTGCGGGGTTGGCGCTGAAGCTTGCCGATCGATTGGGGGCGGTTGGGGGTTAGGACCTGCGCAGCCATACTCGGTCAAAGGAGGGAGCGGGCTTGCTCGCGAATGCGGTGTATCAGTGACAGGTGAATTGACTGACACACCGCTTTCGCGAGCAAGCCCGCTCCCACATTTAGACCGCGTCACATCAGGTACATAGGCTTTTGCTTTGCACTTGATCTGGCTCTTGCTTCAACCACTCAGGTCGGCTTTCAGGCCGCCGTGCTCTGCTTTTGATCTGCTTTTGATCTCGAATCGCCCCGTTAACCACGATGGCCGAACGCAGGCTTGAATCCGTGGGTAACCCGGCAGGACGCCGGGTTAGCCGCGCTGGGCCAAGGATGGCCCATCGCGGCGGCCCACGGATTCAAGCCTTCGTTCTGGCATGCCGAGCCTAGGCGAGGCACCGAGTGGTGGGGCGAAGACTTTTTGGTTACTTTTGTCTGGGCCGGCATTCCGGTCTTTACAAAAGTGACCCGCCGTCAGGACGGAACCCTAAGTAGCCAACACCGCAGTAACGGATATGTACACAAACACCCCCACTAATAGCCATCAACCCAACTGTTTCTCAACCCACTTACCATACCCATCAATAAACGCCTGCAAAAACGGCCGGGTCTTCTCCGACACCTTGCCCGCCTCATCAAACACGCTACCCGCGCCCCCCAGGTACGCCTCGGGCTGCTGCATACAAGGCACATCCAAAAACACCAGCGACTGACGCAAATGGTGGTTCGCCCCAAACCCACCAATGGCCCCCGGCGACACGCTGATGATCGCCCCAGGCTTACCACCATAGACACTTTGCCCATAAGGACGAGACCCAACGTCAATGGCGTTCTTCAACGGGGCCGGCACAGAGCGGTTATATTCCGGGGTCACAAACAACACCGCGTCGGATGAGCGTACCTGCTGACGGAAAGTACTGTAGGCTGCGGGCGGCGCGGTACCGTCGATGTCTTCGTTGTAGAGCGGCAAATCGCCAATTTCCACAATGTTCAACTTAAGGTTGGCAGGTGCCAGTTCGGCCAATGCCAACGCGACCTTACGGTTGATCGACTCTTTTCTAAGGCTGCCAACCAGGACGGCAATCGTGTAGACCTTGCTCATTGAGGTTTCCCGACGTCTGACTAAAGGAACTTGTAGTTATAGAGCCTTCGCGACGGCTTCACCAGCGGGTTTTGATACTCCCAACAGCGTTTCCCACAAAGCCACCCGCGTAGGAAGCGTCTGAAAACATCAACGAATAGTATTTTTTTTCCATAGGTAAACTACCCCGCTCCATGACGGTCTACAGAACCGCAAATCGAGTGTTTATCTCCAGAGGTTCTAAACAGATGGCTGCAGTACTTGTCGGACAGTTCCATGCCAGAGACGCGGAAGGACGCGTGTATTCGGTGCATGAGTTCCAGGAATCCAACCCGGCGCAGGACAGCCAGGCTGGCTCGACGCCTACCACCACCTACAAGCTGGCCATTGGCGACCGTGTAGAGAAATTGGAAGGCGATGAATTCAAATTGATCCAGTCGGGGACCATCATCGTCCGCGAATCGCAAACCACCCTCGCTTCATAAGATCGCGCCTTATCGACCTGCTCAGTCCTGGCCATTACTGGCGTTGACTGGGCCGGGTGATCACGGCCGGCGTATCTGCGTCACTTCCACGCCTTGCTCACCGTCCAGTTGCTTGAGCGTCACCAGCAACCGCCCCCGCTCGCCTTCAACGGCATACAGCGAACGCTTGTAGCCCGGCGTGCCGTAGGCGGGATACGCCACCACCTGCCTGACCAGCGCAATCTCCAGCACCGCGCCGACTTGCTCGCTCACCTGTTCCTGGGAACGGATAAACGCCTCAAGGGCATGGTTTTCCGGGAGGTGTTCGTCTTGATTATTGAAGAGATAAGCAGCCACGCAGCCAATGGTCACCAGGACCAGCAGTTGTTTGGCCGTTACCCCGAAAAAAGTCGAGGGTAGAGGCATGTGAGACCAGACCTGTTGTTGTTTTAAGTGCCGGGGAAGCGGCATTGGTCGTTGATGATCAGATGCGCCATTCTAATCAGGTCGATGGGGAATGCCAGGTGATTCAGTGGTCACCGTAGGTAATATCCTTGTTAGCGCCGACGCCGCCCAGGGTTCGGTCCTTGCCGAATGAAAACAGATCGAAGGGGGCGTCGGGCTGGGTCGCCGGGTAGTGGTACTGATAGGCGACGCCCCAAGGGTCGGTCAATAGCTCTTCCTTGATGTAGGGGCCTTTGCTGTTGGCCGATGGCGCAGATTGCGCGGTCAACACCTCAAGGCCTTCCTCATCGGTGGGATAACGGCCGGTGTCTTGATGAAACTGCTCGACAGCCTTGCCCAGCTCCGCCACCTGCGCCTTGGCAGTGGCGATTTCCGCCAGCGTCACATCCCCGAACAAGCGTGGCCCCAGCGCCAAGGCCAGCAAGCCCATGATGACCAGCACCACCAGCACCGCCCAGCGCGTGAAGCCGCGCTGGGTGGGTATTTTTCCGTTTAAGAGACTTGCTGGCATTTTGAGGCTCCCCCTTTCCCTCGATTGATACATTCTTTGTATACCCTGCCCGTGACAGTGACATACCCACTGACGGTAGCCAACACTCCCCCATGCCTGTGCTCTTTTTTACCCAGGCATTGAAACCCCACCGCACTGAACATAGACTCCGGCGATGCGTTTACGTCATATCGAAGTGATTCAGGCCATCTTGCAGACCGGACATCTCGGCACGGCCGCCGAATGGTTGCAACTCCCCGTGGGCGATGTGGACGCGACCCTCAAGGACGCCGAGCAGCAATTGGGCTTTATGCTGTTTGCCAGTGTGCGCGGACGTTTGCAAGCAACCCGCGAAACCCTGGAGCTGCAGGCTGAAATGGCCCATCTCTATGAGGCGCTGGAGCCAGTGCAGCGCCTGGCCAGCCGCCTGAAGCACCATCATGCGCCGACTTTACGTACGCTGTGTACGCCGCCCCTGGCCAATCAACTCTTGCCACAAAGCCTGGCGCTGCTGCGCCGGCGCTATCAGGACACGCCGTGCAACCTGTCGAGCCAGCCAACGCGGGAGATCGTCAGGAGCCTGTTGCTGCGTGAAGCCGACGTGGGCCTTAGCCTGCATGATCCGCAACACCCGCAAATCCAAAGCACCGTGCTGGCCCAGGGCAAGTTGCAACTGCTCGCGCCCCATGGCTGGCTCAAACCCAAGCAAAAGTACATTGCGCTGCAGGACCTGGCCGGGCAGTCGATGATCGGGCTGGAAGGCCACGACCCGCTAAGCCGTGTGTTGGACGCCAAACTGCAAGCCCTGCGCCCGCTGCCGGTGGTGCAAACGCGGGTGCAGACCTACCAGATGATGCGCAGCATGGTGGAGGCCGGAGAGGGTCTGGCGATTGTCGACCCATTCACCGCCTACGGCGCTCGGGAAGCAGGTCTGGATGCGTGCCCATTGTCACCGCCAATACCTGTGGTCCTTTACGCATTGACGTTGAAGACGTCTGAACCCGCCCCAGCGCTGAATGCACTGCTGGAGATCGTCGCCTCTAAGGCCGACGCCTTGCTGACGGGCACAGCTGCCACCTGACCCGCCCTGCGCACTTTTTTGCATACCCTTTTACCGACACAAACGCTAAACAATCACGTTGGAACCTTGTTCTAGAGACGTCGCACTCAAAGAGGCAGAAAGCACAGCTGCGTGCTTTCCACTGGACGACATACTCTAACCAAGGAAGCGTTTCCTATGACTACTCTCCAACCTGCCCTTTCTCATCAAGCGCTACAGAACCCTGCCAACCTCACTGCGTCGCAGGGCACCGGTGCGCTGGTTACCGCTGAGCCGGCTTTGATTGAAGCCTCAGCCAACGATGCAACACCTGATGATCTGGACAACCCGGCAGCGCTTAAAAAAGCCTTTGCCGATCGGTGCAACTGGGAAACCCTGGCGGCAAAACTGCACACGATTCTGGAAGATCTGCACACCGCCTTCCCCGCCCCCCTTTCCAGTGAGCAGCAAAGTCTGCTTGAGGTCCAACTGGCGTCGCACTTGAACAACGTCTCAGTATCGGTATGCGAAGGCTCCAGTTACTATCAGCAGCACAATCTGGCGCCCACCAGCATCGTCAAACTGGGCACCTTCCTCAGCGGCAGCGACCTGCCCCTTCCCAAAACCCTGGACGCGTTGCTAGCCCTTTATCAGCTAGCGAAAAAGCACGTGCAGACCCCGCCCCTGGGCAACTTCAGCGGCGCGCTGAGCTGGCCGATGCCGCTCTCGACGCAAGACAAACAAGCCATCATCGCCTTGTTGAACACACCTGATTCAGCGCTGCCAGGGTTACCATTGAACGACCCAAAAGGCGTGCTGGGCTATCTGTTGTCCGCCTGCGAGTTGTCCGGCAATGACTATAAATATCCCAGCAGCGCAGTCGAAACACTGCTGGGGTCGGCCAAGGCGCAAGCGCTGGGCCAGGCCATTCAAAACCGTTTGGGCGGCATTGCGACGAACACCAGCGTCAACGACTACTTGCTCGCTGCAATTCAGATGGGGCTTGACCCGCAATCCACCGGCACACCGGCGCGTAACAGCGTTGGCGGCTTTGATCTGGGCCAACAGTCACTCTGGAATCAAGCGCCCAGCGCAGTGATCGAGGCTTTGAGCCGTCACTTGGTCAAGGAAGGTCGGGCCTCTGCGGCATCGGCTGAACTGGCTGCGCGTATGTTGCTGGCTCGCACTGCGCCTGAATACCTGGTCAAGAACATTCCGGCCAACGTGACCTACGGCAGCATTCCCTGGACTCAATTGGCTATCGCTGTGGCCAAGCTGGAAATCGAATCACCGGGACGTGTACTCAGCATGTCCTATCGCGAAGTACTTGCCGCCGCAGAGGGCCTCGACGTCGGCATACCCATCTCACAGCATATCCATCACGAAGCGTTGCATAATTGGGGGGAAGTCAATGGCTACTTGATGGCTGGCACGACGCCCACCGACACTCAGATGCGCGACGTGCAGAACGCCTTCAGCGTCCAGCAAGAAGCTTTGCAAGCCACCTCTCAGGCTCTCGCAACGCCCATCCCGATGCGTGAAAACATGGGGATGGAGCTGCTCAGGGAGAAATTCCCAGGCATACCCGATGAAGTGTTCAAAGCTAAAAGCCTCACGAAAGCCCGGTTGATCAAAGGACGCCCCGGAAGTTTCCCTGGCACGCACTCAATGCTGGACGTCGTCATGCACGGCTCCACAGTCAAAAATGCTGACAACGAACATTGGATTACCAACGACAAGCGCATCCCCATCAAACAGTTTTGCGCGCTGTCCGACAGTGGCGCACTATCGGTAGTCGATGCCTTCAACCAGCAATACAAACCTGCGATTGAGGTGCTGGAGAAAGGCCATACGGGCATGACCCACTACCTGATCTCGACCTTGCCACCGCAGGATCGGAAAAACTTCGAATATGGAAAACTCGAATTTTTTCATACCGACAGCTACCTCATCGGCTTGGACTTCTCGACAAAAACCCTGACCCAAAAAGGCCATACGCTGGATGTGAAAATCACCCGTGAAGGGCAGGTCAATATTTACCGCATTGATACACGCGCCGGGACCATTTCAAAACACAATTACCTGGCTCACATTTACTCGCCACCCTACTCCAGGCTCGACAGCCGAGACGCCAACACACTGCATAGAACCGTGCGATTCAACCCCTTCGAAGACGAGCATACCGAGCAGGCCAAGGAAAAGCCGGCGGCCGTTGAAACGCCACAAATGTACGATTCAGACCGTACCCGCTACATCGCCAAAGTACTCGGTAAACGCCTGGACTTGCAGGGCGATGACCTGCTCAAACATGCACGCGGAACAACGTCCTACGATAAGACTAGCGCAGCGAACACGGCCATCGGCGAATTTTTCCTGAATATGATTCCGTTCAGGTCAGCGATTGTTAACTTCATGCAGGGCAATATCGGCGATGGCTTGCTCGACCTTGGCATGGATGTGATTGGGCTGGTGACCCTGGGCGCCGGCAAGGCCGCGCATGCGAGCAAAGTGGTCGCCAAGGGTGTGACCGGCCTGCGGGGCACAGTAAGAACCGCCCGGTTTCTGGGTACCGTCGTAATCGACGCGGTCAACCCGTTGGGCGGTGGGGGCGACCTTCTCAAGGGTCTCAGCCGCTGGACCTGGTCCAAGGGAAAGAGCGCATTCAATGCCCTCAAGGGCGCCAGCGGCAGCTACGACGTACTCAAAGCGGCCAGCACGCAGCATGGCCTGGTTGCTGTAGGCACCTCCAAGGTTGCCGGTGAAGTTCTGGACAGTGATGCGTTGTTCCGGGGCGGCAACTGGTATGCCTTCGACGCGGCCAAGGGGCGGCCCTACGGTTCACCGCTGAAAGATTTCCAGCCTGCGGTGGCGGCTGCAGGTGATAGGGTCGAAGTCTTCAACAGGCCATCGCTGCGTGACTATGAGGTCAATGTCTCCCCGGCCCAGTTGCAGGTCAAAGGCTTGCAGTCAAACGTCTACGTCGGCCCGAACAATAAAGAATACATAAAAGTCGATGGCAAGCTCTATCAGTCCACTGTCAAGGACGGCCAGCGGGTTATCCAACACCCCAGCGCGCCACGCGACAACATTGCGGTCAAGGACTTGGGCAGCGCCGGTTGGGAACCCTCCGCCACCGCCAATCGCTTGTTCGGCGGTGACTCCCTCTCACCCTGGAAATTAAACCAACACACCTACGTCGTTCCGGTAGACGACGTAAAAATAACCACGGGTTCTTCATACCCCTACACGATCGAATACCGGGGCATGAACATTGTCGCCACCTTTGATACCAAGGTCGGTGCCTGGATGGCTAGTTCGGGTAAAGCCAACGGAAAGGCCGCCGAGTACTTCTGGAGAAGCGCTAAGAAGAAGTGGCAGATGGGACCACTGGAAGAACTTAAAAAAGCCCAGAAGATACCCGAGCACAATTTCAGATTCATCGATGTAACCCCGCCGGCTATCTTGCAGATGCCCAGCAATATCAGGCCCATCCCTACCAACATTCACTACTTCTGGGCGGGTGGCGAAATACCCGACAAGCTGGTCAAGAACATCGCGGCCAATGCCGAAAATATGCCCGGCTTCACATCCATTGTGCACGTCGACGCCGACACTCCAGAGTTGCTGCAGGCCATCAAGCTCAAGCTGGAGAAGGATGCTCCCGGCGTTACCGTCATGAACTTGCATGACGAAGACTTTTTCCAGCCATTGAAAACAACAGAGCTGTACACCTACTTTCGCAACGGCCAGGGGAAAAACCTTGCCGCCACTTCCGATGTGGCTCGCTATCCGTTGATGAATAAATATGGCGGTATTTATCTCGACACCGATGACACGATTAAAGGCGCCGTGGGGTCCGCCGGCTTGAACGCGGGTGACTCGGATATACTGCTCAGCAAACCGGTCGCTCACCAAATCACCGACTACAAACCCTTCTTCAATACCAGTAACTTCGCCACGCAACCTGATAACCCGGTCGTGACCGAAATGATCGCCGAGATGAACCGGCGCTTCACTAAAAACAAGGCGTATTTAGAGGCCAATCGCCCCACCCTCTCCAAAGAGGCCAATGGCAGATTCACCTACACCCAAGATTTTCTGGAGTACGAAGGCAAGATCTTTGAAACCGTCGGCCCGAACATGTTTGACGACGTACTGAAAAGCAAGCGACCTGACATTTACGATGCAGGCTTTGATGGGATAAGCAAAGAAAAAATACAAAAGCTCAATAACAGGTACGTGTCCGGCCCCCCGTTCAAGTTGGAAGATGACACTCGCCAGTATTATCTCAATAAAGGCGTGAGTGAACCGGATGGGCTCACAGAAAGCGTGGCGCAAGCCAAAACACACTACCACGCGCTCCGTGACCAGTTGAAGATCAACATCGGCGCCGAACATTCGTGGATCGATTCCTGACCTGGACCGCTGTACTTCAACGTGGCCTGAACATCAGCCGTCAGCGTGTTCAGGCCATTTGCGACTCGGGCTTAAACAGCCGATACCAGAAAATCGCCACTTCGCGGGTTTGTGGATCAATCCCGCGATAGCGCAATTGATCGATCCCGCCCATCACATACCCGCAACGTTCATACAGGCGGCAGGCACCGAGGTTGTTGTTCTGGGTCTCGAGCATCATGCCCGGCAGATTCTTTTTGCGCGCCCAGAACTGCGCCACATCCAGCAACGCCTTGGCCACGCCATGGCGTCGCGCAGGCAAGGCCACCGCCAGCTCGTCGACATGGGCAAAACCGTTCCAGTTGGTGCTGACCACAACGTGCCCCACCGCGCGATCATCCAGGTACGCCATAAAAATCGCACTGTCGGGAACATCGCGAAAACTGGCGAATTCTTCCGGGTCGATGCCATAACATTTGCGGTACGGCAGGATGCGCTCCACCGCCCATTGATCGACCCGCTGGCCCATCTCCGGCACGCCATAGGCGCTGACCTCAAAGCTGAAGTCATTGCCCCACACGTAGGCGTCAAAGCCTTCGTCGGCGACCCGAACACTAAGCCCCGGATACTTCGGGTTCATTACAGCTTGCATAAACATCCTTAACCCTTGATGCAATCGACGGTGTAACAACGACCACTGCCGTCATCTTCGTGTTGCAACCCATGAACATCAGCGACAAAACCGGGGAAACTGCTATCGAACGTGCGGGCAAATGCCAGGTAGTCGATGATCGAGCGCGTGGATTCAGTAAAGCGCTCGCCCGGCATGATCAACGGAATGCCCGGCGGATACGGCACCAGCATCACGGCTGCGATGCGTCCTGGCAAGGCGTCAATGGAAACGGCTTCGACTTCACCCCTGACCAGATGGTCGTAGGCATCAGCCGGTTTCATCGCAATGTCGGGCAACACCGTGTACATCCGCTTGAGGTGCTTGGCCGTGGCGTTGCTGCGGTAACAACTATGCAACTGGTCGCACAGGTCACGCAAACCCAGGCCTTGATAACGCGCCGGGCCTTCTTTGAACACCGAGGGCAAACAGCTGGCCAGGCTGGCATTGGCGTCATAATTGCGCTTGAACTCCAGCAACTCGGTGAGCAAGGTACTCCATTTGCCCTTGGTGATGCCCATGGAAAACAACACGAGGAAGGAATATAAACCGGTCTTTTCCACCACCAACCCACGTTCCCAGAGGAATTTGCTGACCACTGCGGCGGGAATTCCGCAGTCGCTCAAGGCACCACCGGCGTTAAGGCCGGGCATTACCAGGGTGACTTTGATCGGGTCCAGCAACACATAGTCTTCGGCCACATCGCCAAAGCCGTGCCAATCATCCTGCGGGTGCAACAGCCAATCCGCCGTGGCGACCCGGTCGATGCCGGCCACCGACGGCGGCTGCCAGATCGAGAACCACCAATCTTCGGCTGCAATATGCTGGCGCAGATTGGCCAGCGCACGGCGAAAACTCAGGGCTTCATCGAACATCTCCTGCAACAGCGAGCGCCCGGCCGGGCCTTCCATCATCGCCGAGGCCACGTCCAGCGAGGCGATGATGCTGTATTGCGGGGACGTGGAGATGTGCATCATGAAGGCTTCGTTGAAACGGTCACGGTCCAACTGGCGCGCACCGCCGTCCTGCACATGGATCATCGACGCCTGGCTGAACGCCGCGAGCAATTTGTGCGTCGAGTGGGTGGTGAACACCAGCGGGCTGTCCGGGGTGCGCGACGTGCCCATGCCATAACGCCCGGCGAAGAATTCGTGAAAGGCCGCGTAGGCGTACCAGGCCTCGTCGAAGTGCAACACCTCAACACTGTTGCCCAATTGCTGCTTGATCAGCTCGGCGTTGTAGCACAGGCCGTCGTAGGTGGAGTTGGTGACCACCGCCAGCTTCACTTTCGCCGGCCGGCCACGGGTCAACGGGCTGGCGTCGATTTTGGCGCGGATCGATTCGGGGCTGAATTCACTTAAGGGGATTGGGCCGATAATCCCCAGCTCGTTGCGCTCCGGGCACAGGTACAGCGGGATGGCGCCGGTCATGATGATCGAATGCAGCACCGACTTGTGGCAGTTGCGATCCACCAACACCAAGTCGTCGCGCGCCACCATGGAATGCCACACGATCTTGTTGGCGGTCGAGGTGCCGTTAATCACAAAGAACGTGTGATCGGCACCAAAGTTGCGCGCCGCACGGGCCTCGGCTTCGGCCAAGGGCCCGGTGTGATCGAGCAGCGAACCCAGCTCCGGCACCGACACGGACAAATCCGAACGCAGGGTGTTTTCGCCAAAAAACTGATGGAACGCCTGCCCCACCGGGCTTTTGCGATAAGCCACGCCGCCGCCATGGCCGGGGGTGTGCCAGGAATAGTTGGAGTCAGCGGTGTGCTGTACCAACGCTTTGAAAAACGGCGGCAACAAGCCATCAAGGTAGGCGCGCGCGGCACGCGCAACCTGGCGGGCCAAAAACGGCACAGTGTCTTCGAACAGGTACAGAATGCCGCGCAGTTGGTTGAGCTCACTCATGGCGTCGGCCGGCGCGTTTTCCAGGGTAACCTGCTCGCCCAGGGCAAAGATCGGCAGGTTGGGCGCCCTCACCCGCGCCAGGCGAATCAGCTCGACCATGTTTTGCAGCAGGTGGGTGTTTTCGCCAGCGCCTTCGGCGGCGATCAACATGCACGCCAGGCCGTGATGGGTAGAAGCAACTAATCGGCCTTCGGCGTAATCCACCGCAGAAAAAATACTGAAGCCCTCTTGTTCCAACTCCCTGGCAATGCCTCTGACCCGATCACCGGCAACGGTGTCGGCCTTGATGTCGCGGTGCACGATAAGAACAGGGAACTTCAGGTCTTTGTACATGAGTGCTTTGAGTCCTGGAGGCTAGGTGCTGGCGCACATTCACTGTACTCAGCCAAGCAGCGACTTACACTTATTGCAAATACAGGTTGATGCGACGGCGCGGGCGCAACCGCCTGGCGATTGATCTCGCCCCCCAACGCAACCCGCCTACGTTGAAGCAGGTGATTCGACATGCGAAGATCACAACGACTCAAGCAGCCCTGTATAGATACACCATGAGCACAGCGTATTTTTTAAAAAACCTCGCCATTGCCGCGGGCCTTCTGATCCTGGGCTTGAGTGTGTGGTTTTACAAAGACCCGGTGACCCAGGATATCCACTATGGCTATTTATCCGCCGCACTGCTCAGTACGTTACTGTTCCCACTGTCAAAAAAATTAATCGAAAGCTTCTTCCTGACGTTTACAACCCGATCGTTCTGGACCACGGGCCTGTTCACCGAAAGCCCAGGCAAAAATGGTTTGTATGTCATGTATTACATTGTTTGCATGCTACTGGCGATTCCTGTTGCGGGCGCTTACCTGATGTATGTCGCGATAAAAAAAGTGGCCCGTCAGGGCCACTCTTGAGTCAGCTTACTGACCTGGGTTGATCGCCGCATCAAGTGCGTCGTTGAACGCTTTCACGCGGGCTTCGGAGATATAGGCGCTGGTCAACGCCATGATCATTGCAAAGGCCAGTATGCCGATAGGCGTCGTGGCAGCCACCCCGAAAGCAAAAGCCAGCAACCCCGTCGCCGCAGCGCCTGCAAAGAGCGTTTCGATCTTCAACAGCGTGTTGTTCCACTCACCGGTCTGAAAGCCGTTCTTGACTTCAGTCAATAGATCCACAGCATCTATGGCCTTCCCAACATAACCAAACCCCTTGCTCAACGTAGTGATGTGGTTAGCCAGTTGCTGCGCGTCAACAGCGTCCAACGCGTTTTTAATCGCCAAGCGATCACTCGCATTAAACTTTGCATTCAGGCTGTCTTTGTACTGGTTAAACGCCCTCATCGCCTCATCAACATTGCTGATGGTTTTGCCTTGGGCTTCGCTGGCCAGTTGCTGAGCCAGTTCGGCGAAGTGAGCACCATACTTTTCGCCCACCTCCTTATAAAAGTCAGCGGTGAATTTAATCGCCAGCTGGATATCAACCGCTTCTGTATCGACCTGGTTTTTGCGATCGTTCAGGATCTTGGCTTGCGAATTCGACAATTTTGCATCGAGCCCGGCGTTGTAGGCCTTGAGCCAATCCACGGCGAACGAATAGTAATATTCCGGCGGAAAGCTGCCCGGCGGCATGCGAAAGCCAGTGGTAGGGTCTGCGCCGTCGTAACCCAACGCGATGGTGAACTGCGCCTGATACTCGGCAGCTTTTTGCGTGATCGCATTGCTCAGGCTTGCCGACTCATTGGCCAGCTGTTCAAGCGGCGTGGCGGCACTGGCTTCTGCTTGTGCAGCGATCTGGGTCAATTGAGCCTGATATTGCGCAGGTATCGCATCGGCGCGCTGTGTATAGCTCAGGTCGGCAGCCACTCTGCCGTTGAACAGCAGCTCATCTGCGCGCCGGACAATTTCTGCATTGACGCTCTGAGTCCATCCTGGAACGGGTGGCGGGCCGTAACCACCGCCGAAGCCGTCGATTGAAAAATCCTGCTCTCGCCCCGCAGTAATGACGATTGGGCCAATTTCCAAAGCCATATGTTTCTCCTTGTCTGTCTGTATGAATAGCCTGCGCCGAAGTTTATGGCGCCGACACAAATACTGTACATACATACAGCTTTCGACTCAACCGAAATATGCACAAATGCATAAATACTCAAAGGAGAAGGTAAAAACATCGCCCACAGCGTTCATGCGCCACACGCAAGAAGCGTTGCCGAGCCAGTTAATCCGGGGGTCAAGGTGGGTGTGCGGGCTGATGTGGCCCGCACCCTATGAAGTTATTGCTGAGTCAATTGCGACCACAACGCCGGCGCACCTGCCGACTTGGCAATCGCTTCCAAGCGCGCCGCATGCTCGGCCAAATCCTGCTCGCTGGCACGGATAATGGTGGTCGGCTTGCGATCCGCCGCCAAGCGGCGGATTTCCGAAGGCCGGTTGCCCGAACCTTCTGCCGAGCCGCTGCCATCGGAGGCATTACCCGCCAGGGACAGGCTGGTCTGCCCGCCGGTCATGGTCAGGTAAACGTCGGCGAGAATCTCGGAGTCGAGCAAGGCGCCGTGCAGTTCACGGCCGGAGTTGTCGACGCCATAACGCTTGCACAAGGCATCCAGGCTGTTGCGCTGGCCGGGGTGACGCTCACGGGCCATCATCAAGGTATCGAGGATCGAGCAGTGCTGGGAGATATCCGCACGCTCGGTCTGCCCCATCAGGGCAAACTCGTTATTGATGAAGCCGACGTCGAACGCCGCGTTATGGATGATCAGCTGAGCGCCGTTGATGAAGTCGAAAAACTCGTCCGCCACTTCAGCGAAGCGCGGCTTGCCCTTGAGGAATTCATCAGTGATACCGTGGACGCCAATCGCGCCTTCGTCACTGTCGCGATCCGGTTGCAGGTAGACGTGAAAGTGGCGCCCGGTGAGACGCCGACCCATCAGTTCGACACAGCCGATTTCAATGATCCGGTGACCATCGGTCACCGGCATGCCGGTGGTTTCGGTATCGAGTACAACAGATCGGATGGCCATCAGGGTTCAGCTCTCAACGGTGGTGTGCAGTGTGGTGTGAATCAAGGGGCGCGATGTTAACACGTCAGCCGGCTCAGCTCTGTTTGTAGCCCCGCACTTCATCCACGCCACGATTGGCCAACTGGTCGGCGCGTTCGTTGCCCGGGTGGCCGATGTGGCCGCGTACCCATTTCCAGGTGATGTCATGGCGGTTGCATTGCTCATCGAGCAATTGCCACAGGTCGGCATTCTTTACCGGCTCCTTGGCCGCGGTTTTCCAGCCGCGCTTCTTCCAGTTCACCATCCACTCGTTGATGCCCTTCATCACGTATTGCGAGTCGGTGACCAACAGCACGTCACAGCGACGCTTGAGTTCTTCGAGGCCGCGAATGGCGCCCATCAGTTCCATGCGGTTGTTGGTGGTGTTGGCTTCGCCGCCCCACAGTTCCTTCTCCACGCCTTTGCACACCAGCAACGCGCCCCAGCCGCCGGGGCCAGGGTTGCCCTTGCAGGCGCCATCGGTGAAGAGTTCTACGGTATCGGTCATCAGTTGCTCGGTCTTAAATCAAAAAGAGGGTTTTACGGTTCGCTTTGCTTGCGGTTGACCTTGGCCATCGGCATCGGCACCAGCTTGCCCATGGGCTGACGCGCCACCTGACGCACCGGCCGCAGCCCGACCACGATCTTGCGCGCGACCAATAAATAGAAGCCGCCGCCCGACAGCTGCCAGGCACCTGCGCGGCGCTCCCAGCCGGCCAGCCGGCCTTGCCACTTGGCAGACGCAAGCGGCGGACGATAGCACCCGAAGCGGCGTTTCTCCAGCGCGAAGCCCAGCAGGTTCAACCAGTCACCGACCCGCGACGGCGCGATGCAGCGCGCCTGGCGCAGGCCATCATGGGCGAACACATGGCGCAGGCCCCAACTGCTCCAGGGGTTGATGCCGATAATCAGCAAGTGGCCACCTGGGCGCACGCTGCTGGCGGCCTCGCGCAGCAAACCGTGGGGCGACAGGCAGAAATCCAGGCCATGCTGCAGCACCACCACATCGGCAGCATGTTCGCTCAGCGGCCAGGCCTGTTCCTCGCAAACAATCTCGACCCCAGGCAACGGCGCGCCCAGGCGCACATTGCGTTGCACCTGCGGCGCAGCGGGCGGCGTCTGCGCCGACGGGCCGTAGTGCACCAGGTAACCACCAAAGAACCGGCCCAGCTCGTCTTCGAGCATGCGCCGCTCTTCATCCAACAAAAATTGCCCGATCGGCCCGGACAGCCAATCACGGGCTGCGCTGATCAGGGCCAGCCATTCAGGATCGGCCTGGGCGAACGCTTTATCAGTCATTGCATTCTCCAACTCGCCTAGACGTTCTAAGATGCACCAATGTGTTCAGCTTGGCGAATCGAAGAATGATACAGATCAGTGCCCTGCCCGCCTTCACCGATAACTACATCTGGTTGTTACAAGACCCCGATACCCAACGCTGCGCCGTGGTCGACCCCGGCGATGCCGCGCCGGTGCTGGCCTGGCTCAAGCAAAACCCTGGGTACAGGCTCAGCGACATCCTGATAACCCACCACCATCATGATCATGTCGGCGGCGTCGAACAGCTCAAACAGGTAACCGGCGCCCAGGTCTACGGCCCGGCGAACGAGAAAATCCCGGCGCGCGACGTGGCCCTGCACGATAACGAGCGCATCAGCGCACTCGGCTGGGACTTCGACGTTTATAGCGTGCCCGGCCATACCCTCGGCCATATCGCCTATTACCACCAGGGCGTGCTGTTTTGTGGCGACACCCTGTTTGCCGCCGGCTGCGGGCGCCTGTTCGAAGGCACCCCGGAACAAATGCACACCTCGCTCGAGCGCCTGGCCGCCCTGCCCGCCGACACGCTGGTGTACTGCACCCACGAGTACACGCAAAGTAACCTTAAATTTGCCCAGGCTGTGGAACCGGACAATGCCGATATCGCCGAACGTGTCGAAACCGTCAAGCAATTGCGCGCCCGTGGCGAGATGACGCTGCCGTCCAACCTGGCCCTGGAAAAACGTACTAACCCTTTTCTGCGTACCACCGAAACATCCGTTAAACAAAAAGCGGACGAACGGAATGGTCGCGACAACCGCACTGGGGCCGAGGTGTTTGCTAGCTTGAGGGCTTGGAAAGATAAGTTCTAAGCGGATGCAATCTGATACGGAATTTCTGAATGGTTGACCGGAACCAAAGCGCTTTCTAGAATCGCCCGACATTTTTGCCCGGAACTTACTTCCAGCCAATGTCGTCATCTATTCGTAAATCCATTTCTTCAGACGCATTGACCCGCCTGGCTCAAGCCGTGGCGGTGGCCGTTTCCGCGACTCTGGCGGGCTGCCAATCGACCAATTTCGCTGCACAATCCACCGTGCAACCCAAACCCAATCTTGCTGCCAAGATCAAGCAAAAACCTATTTGGCTCTCAGAGAAGCCTAGCCCCGAAGTGCCCCAGGATGTCTGGGAACGCATGCGCCGGGGCTTTCAATTGCAGGACGGCCTGGGTGTGAACCCGCGCATCGAGCAACAACGCTTGTGGTTCGTCAGCAACCCGTCCTTTTTAGAGAACGCCGGAGAACGCGGCAGCCTCTACATTCATTACATCGTCGAACGCCTTGAAGAACGCAACATGCCCCTGGAGCTGGCGCTGCTGCCAGTGATCGAAAGTGCCTACAACCCCATGGCCTATTCGCGCAGCGATGCGGTCGGTTTGTGGCAGTTCATCCCCTCCACCGGGCGCTACTTCAACCTGCGCCAGACCCGCGCCTACGACGGCCGCCGCGATATCACCGCCTCCACCACCGCCGCCCTGGACTATCTGACACGTCTGCACGACATGTTCAACGGCGACTGGTTGCTGGCCCTGGCGGCCTACAACGCCGGCGAAGGCACGGTCAGCCGGGCCATCGAGCGCAACGAAAAGCTCGGCCTGCCTACCGACTATTGGAACCTGCCCCTGCCCCAGGAAACCAAGGACTACGTGCCCAAGTTCCTGGCGCTGTCCCAAGTGGTGCTGGCCCCCGAGGCCTACGGCGTCAACCTGAGCCCGATTGCCAACACGCCGTACTTCGAAGTGGTTGAAGTCAAGCAAAGCATGGACCTGTCCCGGGTTGCCGCGCTGGCCGAGATCGACGAAGACGAACTGTTCCAGCTCAACCCGGCCCTGAAACAACGTACCACCCTGGACGGCCCGCAGCATTTGCTCGTGCCCAGCTCCAAGGCGCAGTTGCTCACCAGCACACTTTCGACGATGAAGCCTGAAGAATTGCTGGCGATGCGCCCTAAAAAGCAGGTGTTCGACGAAGTTGAGAGCACACGGGTAGCCGGGCGCACCCGCAACTACAAGGTGCGCAGTGGCGACAACCTCACGCTGATCGCCAAGGCGAACAAGGTCGATGTGCATGACCTGCAGCGCTGGAACAAGCTCAACGGCCAGGCCCTTAAGGTCGGCCAGACCCTGGTGATGCAGGACACCCGCAAACTGGTGGCCAGCAGCAAGAAGCCGGTGCAGTACAAGGTCAAGAAAGGCGACTCGCTGTACATCGTCGCCAAGCGCTTCAACGTGGAGATGCAACATCTCAAGCGTTGGAACCCGCGTACTGGCCAGGCGCTGAAGCCGGGGCAGATGCTGGTGGTTTCGGGACCAAGATAAATTCCTGCGGGGAGCTGGCTTGTGTGGGAGCTGGCTTGCCTGCGATAGCATCACCTCGATGCAACAGATGTACCGAGGTGCCTGCATCGCAGGCAAGCCAGCTCCCACATTTGATCTTCACCCAATTCGATACCTTCCCAACCCTGACCCCAGTGTTTTCAGCCACCTTTTTCCAACCGGAACAAGCTGTTACTGTACCGATCATAAAGCCCAAGCCGCCTGGATCGGATCTCTGACTTGAAGCGTCCCCTCCTTCTACTAATAAGTCTGGCCTTGAGCTTTGCTGCGAACGCGACGATTACCGAGAGCCACGGTTATACGCAGTTCGGCAGACTCAAGTACCCGGCAAAATTCACCCACTTCGATTGGGTAAACCCTGCAGCGCCCAAAGGCGGGACATTGCGGGTCATGGCATTTGGCACCTTCGATACCCTCAACCCCTACACCTTCAAGGGCACCAGCCCGGTTTCCACGCCCAACTTCCTGCAATACGGCGTCAACGAGCTGAACGAGCCGCTGATGGTCGGCACTGGCCAGTACGCGCCTTCCGGTGACGAGCCCACCTCCAGCTACGGGCTGATCGCCCAATCGGTGGAGTACAGCGAGGACCGCAGTTGGGTGGTGTTCAACCTGCGCCCGGAAGCGCGTTTCCATGATGGCAAGCCGATCACCGCCTATGACGTGGCGTTTTCCTATCGCACCCTGCTCACCGAAGGCCACCCGCAGTACCGCACCAACCTTCAAGAAGTGGCGCGGGTCGACATCCTCAACCGCCATCGCATCCGTTTTGTGTTCAAACGCGCCGGCAACCCGCTGCTGATCCTGCGTCTGGGCGAGTTGCCAGTACTGCCCCAGCATTACTGGAAAAACCGCGACTTCAAGGCCACCACCTTCGAGCCGCCCTTGGGCAGCGGACCCTATCGCATCACCAAGGTCACGCCCGGCCGCCAACTGGTGTTCGAGCGGGTCAAGAATTACTGGGGCAAAGACCTGCCGGTCAACCAGGGTTTCTACAACTACGACAAGGTCGAAGTGGAGTTTTACCGCGACAGCGACGTGGCCTTCGAAGCCTTTAAGGCCGGTGAGTTCGATATCTATATCGAACACCAGGCCAAGAACTGGGCCACCGGCTACAACTTCCCGGCGGTCAACCGCGGCGACGTGATCAAGGCGCAGATCGCCCACCAGATCCCGACCCAGAGCCAGGGTCTGTTCATGAACACGCGGCGGCCGACCTTCAGCCAGGCCAAGGTGCGTGAGGCGCTCGGGTTGATGTTCGATTTTGAATGGACCAACCGCACCCTGTTCAGCAGCGCCTATAAACGCACGCTGAGTTACTACCCCAACAGCGAGTTTTCGGCGACCGGCGTACCGGTGGGGCATGAATGGCTGATGCTCTCGCCCTACCGCGATCAGTTGCCGCCCAACCTGTTCACCCAAGCCTTCAGCCTGCCGCAGACCGATGGGCGTGGCGTTCCGCGCGAGACGCTGCGCCGCGCCCTGGCGTTGCTCGGCGACGCCGGCTGGAAACTCTCCGACCAGCGCCTGCTCGACAGCAAGGGCCAACCGCTGCGCTTCGAGATCCTGTTGGTCAACCCCAACCTTGAACGCATCCTGCAGCCCTACGTCGAAAATCTCAAAAGCATCGGCATCGACGCGCGCCTGCGCACCGTTGACCGGGCGCAATACAAGCAGCGCCTGGATCAGTTCGACTACGACATGGTCCTGATCACCCTCAACCAGACCTTGAGCCCCGGCCTTGAGCAGTGGCAGTACTTCCACTCCAGCCAGGCGGCCATCAAGGGCAGCAAAAACTACGCCGGCATCACCAACCCGGTGGTCGATCACCTGCTCGAGCAGCTACTGGCGGCGCAGACCCGCGAAGAACAATTGGCCGCCGGCCGCGCCCTCGACCGGGTGCTGCTGTGGCAGCACTACAGTATTCCCAACTGGTACCTCAACTATCATCGCTTGGCGTACCGCAACCGGTTCGCCTTTGTCATCACGCCGCCCTACAGCCTGGGCCTGAGCGCATGGTGGCTGAAAGCTTCGGAGAAAGCCCAATGATGACTTTGCGCACCGCCTTGTTTGGCGCCTTGTTAGCGTGCGGCGCAGCCAACGCCGCGCCGCAACATGCGCTGACGCTGTACAGCGAGCCACCCAAGTACCCCGCCGACTTCAAGCATTTCGACTATGTAAACCCTGACGCGCCCAAGGGCGGCACGTTCCGTGAGTCGAGCATGGGCGGCTTCGACAGCCTCAACCCCTACATCAGCAAAGGCGTGCCCGCAGACAACCTGCCGCTGATCTACGACACCCTGGCCATGCAAAGCCTGGACGAGCCCGTCACCGAATACGGCCTGGTGGCCGGCAAGATCGAAAAGGCCCCGGACAACAGCTGGGTGCGCTTCTACCTGCGCCCCGAAGCGCGCTTCCATGATGGCCACCCGATCCGTGCCGAAGACGTGGTGTTCACCTTCCAGGCGCTGATCAAGGACGGTTCGCCGCTCTACCGCAACTACTACGCCGACGTCGACGAAGTGGTCGCCGAAGACCCGCTGCGTGTGCTGTTCAAGTTCAAGCGCACCAATAACCGTGAATTGCCGCTGATCCTCGGCCAACTGCCGGTATTGCCCAAGCATTGGTGGGCGACGCGTGACTTTGCCAAGGGCAACCTGGAAATACCGCTGGGCAGCGGCCCGTACAAGGTCGCCGAGGTCAAGCCGGGGCGCATGGTGCGCTATGCGCGAGTCAAGGACTACTGGGCCAAGGACCTGCCGGTGACCCAGGGTTTCTACAACTTCGACAACCGCATCACCGACTACTACCGTGACAGCACCGTGGCCCTGGAAGCCTTGAAGGCCGGGCAGTTCGACTACTGGCTGGAGTTCAGCGCCAAAAACTGGGCCAACGCCTACAACATTCCGGCCGTGGCCCAGGGCCGGTTGATCAAGGAAGAGATCCCCAACGGCAACCCCACCGGCATGCAGGGGTTTGTGTTCAACACGCGCAAACCGATGTTCCAGGATGTGCGGGTGCGCAAGGCCATCAGTCTGTTGCTGGATTTCGAGTGGAGCAACAAACAGCTGTTCAATGGCGCCTACACCCGCACCCGCAGTTACTTCGAAAACTCGGAAATGGCCGCCACCGGCCTGCCCGGCCCGGCGGAAACCGCCATCCTCGCGCCGTTTCGCGACAAGCTCCCCGCCGAGGTCTTCACCCAAGCCTTTGAGCCGGCCAAAACCGACGGCAGCGGCATGATCCGCACCCAGCAGCGTGAGGCTTACCAGCTGTTGCAGGAGGCTGGCTGGAAGATCGTCGACGACAAGATGGTCGACGCCACCGGCAAGCCGGTAAACATCGAGTTTCTGTTGACCCAGACCGATTTCGAACGGGTACTGCTGCCCTTCAAGCGCAACCTGGCAGACCTTGGGATCAACCTGGTGATCCGCCGCGTTGACGTTTCGCAATACATCAACCGCCTGCGTTCACGGGACTTCGACATGCTGGTAGGCAGCTTCCCGCAGTCCACCTCGCCGGGTAACGAGCAGCGCGAATTCTGGTCGTCCGCCGCCGCCGACAAATCCGGCAGCCGCAACTACATGGGCCTCAAGGACCCGGTGGTCGACCAACTCGTCGAAGAGTTGATCAACGCCGACTCGCGCCAAAGCCTGGTTGACCACGCCAAGGCGCTGGATCGGGTCTTGCAGTTTGGCTACTACGTGATCCCCAACTGGCACATCAAGACCTACCGCGTGGCGTACTGGGATCACTTGGGTCACCCCAAGGTCCCGCCACGCTACGACGTCGGCACGGCCACCTGGTGGGCCAAACCTGAAGTCAAACCTGCCGTCGATACTGTCCAAAGCGCCGATCCGGCGAGCGGAGGCGATTAAATGCTGGCCTATATTGTTCGCCGCCTGTTGCTGATCATCCCCACGCTGTTCGGGATCTTGCTGATCAACTTCATCATCATCCAGGCCGCCCCCGGTGGCCCGGTGGAACAGATGATCGCCAAACTCGAAGGGTTCGACGGCGCCACCAGCCGCATCGCCGGTGGCGGTGCCGAGGTCTCGGTGGCCGGTTCCAGCTACCGTGGCGCCCAGGGCCTGGACCCGGCGCTGATCAAGGAAATCGAAAAGATGTACGGCTTCGACAAGTCGGCGCCGGAACGTTTGTGGATCATGGTCAAGAACTATGCACGCCTGGATTTCGGCGACAGCTTCTTTCGCGACGCCAAGGTCATTGACCTGATCAAGGAAAAGATGCCGGTGTCCATCTCCCTCGGGTTATGGAGCACGCTGATCATGTACCTGGTGTCGATCCCGCTGGGCATCGCCAAGGCCACGCGGCATGGCAGCCACTTCGATGTGTGGACCAGTTCGGCGATCATCGTCGGCTATGCGATCCCGGCGTTTTTGTTCGCGATCCTGCTGATCGTGGTGTTTGCCGGCGGCAGTTACCTGGACTGGTTCCCCTTGCGCGGGCTGACCTCCAACAACTTCGAAGAACTGAGCTGGGGCGGCAAGATCCTCGATTACTTCTGGCACCTGGCCCTGCCCGTCACCGCGCTGGTCATCGGCAACTTCGCGACCATGACCCTGCTCACCAAAAACAGCTTCCTCGACGAAATCAACAAACAGTACGTGGTCACCGCCAAAGCCAAAGGCCTGACCAACCACCGCGTGCTCTACGGCCATGTGTTTCGTAACGCCATGCTGCTGGTGATTGCCGGTTTCCCTTCGGCGTTTATCGGGATTTTCTTCACCGGCTCGCTGCTGGTCGAGGTGATCTTTTCCCTCGACGGCCTGGGCCTGATGAGCTTTGAAGCGGCGATCAACCGCGATTACCCGGTGGTGTTCGGCACGTTGTTTATCTTCACCTTGCTGGGGTTGATCGTGAAGTTGATCGGCGACCTCACCTACACTCTGGTCGATCCGCGTATCGACTTTGCCAGCCGGGAGCATTGAGATGAACCTGTCCCCCCTCAATCGCCGCCGGTTCGAACGCTTCAAAGCCAACAAACGTGGCTGGTGGTCGCTGTGGCTGTTCCTGATTCTATTTGTGCTGAGCCTGGGCGCCGAGTTGATCGCCAACGACAAACCGCTGGCAGTCCATTTCGACGGTGGCTGGTATTTCCCGGCGCTCAAACGCTACCCGGAGACCACCTTCGGCGGCGAGTTCCCGCTGGAAGCCAACTACAAGAGCCCGTATATCCAGGAACTGCTCAAGGCCAAGGACGCCTGGACGCTGTGGGCGCCCATCCCGTTCAGCTACCAGAGCATCAACTATGACCTGAAAGTCCCCGCGCCAGCGCCGCCGTCTTCGGTGAACCTGCTGGGCACCGACGACCAGGGCCGCGATGTGCTGGCGCGCGTGATCTACGGCTTTCGTGTGTCGGTGCTGTTTGCCCTGACGCTGACCGTGCTCAGCTCGATCATCGGCGTCGCCGCCGGCGCCTTGCAGGGCTTCTATGGCGGCTGGGTCGACCTGGCCGGGCAGCGTTTCCTGGAGATCTGGTCGGGTTTGCCGGTGCTGTACCTGCTGATCATCCTCGCCAGCTTTGTGCAGCCCAACTTCTGGTGGTTGCTGGGCATCATGCTGCTGTTTTCGTGGATGAGCCTGGTGGACGTGGTGCGCGCCGAGTTCCTGCGCGGGCGCAACCTGGAATACGTGCGCGCAGCCCGAGCGTTGGGCATGCAGAACGGCGCGATCATGTTCCGGCATATCCTGCCCAATGCCATGGTCTCGACCATGACCTTTATGCCGTTCATCCTCACCGGCGCCATCGGCACCCTTACCGCCCTGGATTTTCTCGGCTTCGGCCTGCCGGCCGGCTCGCCGTCCCTGGGCGAACTGGTGGCCCAAGGCAAATCCAACCTGCAAGCACCGTGGCTGGGCATGAGTGCGTTTGCCGTGCTGGCGATCATGTTGAGTTTGCTGGTGTTTATCGGCGAGTCCGCTCGCGATGCCTTCGACCCGAGGAAATGAGATGAATCAGGACAATCTGATCGAAGTCCGCGACCTCTGCGTCGAGTTCGTCACCGGCGACAATCAGCACCGCGTGGTCAACCACGTCAGCTTCGATATCAAGCGCGGCGAAACCCTGGCGCTGGTGGGGGAAAGCGGCTCGGGCAAATCGGTGACCGCCCACTCGATCCTGCGCCTGTTGCCCTACCCACTGGCGCGGCACCCGGCCGGCACCATCAGTTACTCCGGGCATGATCTGCTGACCCTCAAAGAGAAAACCATCCGGCATATTCGCGGCAACCGCATTGCGATGATCTTTCAGGAGCCAATGACCTCGCTGAACCCGCTGCACTCCATCGAGAAGCAGATCAACGAAGTGCTCGGCCTGCACAAAGGCCTCACCGGCAAGGTCGCGACCCGGCGCACCCTGGAACTGCTTGAACTGGTGGGCATCCCCGAGCCGCACAAGCGCCTCAAAGCCTTGCCCCACGAACTGTCCGGCGGCCAGCGCCAGCGGGTGATGATCGCCATGGCGTTGGCCAACGAGCCCGAACTGCTGATCGCCGACGAACCGACCACGGCCCTCGACGTCACCGTGCAATTGAAGATCCTGGAACTGCTCAAAGAACTGCAGGCCCGGTTGGGCATGGCCTTGCTGCTGATCAGCCACGATTTGAACCTGGTGCGGCGCATCGCCCACCGCGTGTGTGTGATGCAGCAGGGTTGCATCGTTGAACAGGCTGATTGCGAGACGCTGTTTCAGTCACCTCAGCACCCTTACACCCAGGAGCTATTGGCGGCGGAACCCAGCGGTGGGCCGGCCAGTAACGAGGCCGGGCCGCCACTTTTGGAAGTTGACGACCTGAAGGTCTGGTTCCCGATCAAAAAGGGCTTTATGCGCAACACGGTCGATTACGTCAAGGCGGTGGATGGCATCAACTTTAGCCTGCCCCAGGGCCAGACGCTGGGCATCGTCGGTGAAAGCGGCTCGGGCAAATCCACCCTGGGCCTGGCGATTCTGCGCCTGATCGCCAGCAAAGGCGGAATTCGCTTTGAAGGCCAGCAACTTGACCGCTTGACTCAGCAACAGGTGCGCCCACTGCGCCGGGAAATGCAGGTGGTGTTTCAAGACCCGTTCGGCAGCTTGAGCCCCAGGATGTGTGTGAGCGAGATTGTTGGCGAAGGCTTACGTATCCATAAGATGGGCACGCCGGCCGAGCAGGAGGTGGCGATTATTGCGGCGCTCAAGGAAGTGGGCCTGGACCCGGACTCGCGGCATCGTTACCCCCATGAGTTTTCCGGTGGGCAGCGTCAACGCATCGCCATCGCCCGTGCCTTGGTGCTCAAACCGCGCTTGATATTGCTCGATGAGCCGACCTCGGCGCTGGACCGCACGGTGCAGCGGCAGGTGGTGGAGTTGTTGCGGGGTTTGCAGGCCAAGTACAACCTGACGTACCTGTTTATCAGCCATGATTTGGCGGTGGTGAAGGCGTTGAGTCACCAGTTGATGGTGGTCAAGCATGGGCAGGTGGTGGAACAGGGGGACGCGGCGGGGATCTTTGCCGATCCGCAGCATGCTTATACGCGGCAGTTGTTGGAAGCGGCGTTTTTGGTGCCTGCTGTTGTGGTTTGATCGTGTACATATCCGTTATTTGGGTAACGGCGGCCTAAGGATGTAAGGGCCAAAGCAACAGCAGAGCCACACTCGGTCAAAGGTGGGAGCGGGCTTGCTCGCGAATGCGGTGTATCAGTAACAGATGAATTAACTGACCCACCGCATTCGCGAGCAAGCCCGCTCCCACATTTAAACCGAGTTGCAACGGATATGTGCTCAATCACCCCACCCCACCACAAGATGGAACTTTGCCAACAAAAAACCGCCTGAATCCGGTAGGCTCACCCTTTTTACTTCAAGGAGTTACCCCCATGGCTAAAGCCACCGCCCGCCACATCCTCGTTTCCTCCGAAGACAAGTGCAACGCACTCAAGGCCCAGATCGAAGGCGGCGCCGATTTCGCAGAAATCGCCAAAGCCAACTCCAGCTGCCCATCCAGCCGTCAAGGCGGTGACCTGGGTTCGTTCGGCCCAGGCCAGATGGTCAAGGAATTCGACACCGTCGTCTTCAGCGCCCCGGTCAACACCGTGCAAGGCCCGGTAAAAACCCAGTTCGGCTACCACCTGCTGGAAGTCACTAGCCGCGAGGATTGATCCTCTCTGCACTGATGCTATAAACAACGGCCCGCCTTTTGGTGGGCCGTTGTGCATCAGGTGACGGGCACCCCATAAGCCGTTAACGTACAAGTCCTTAATCCTCTTTACCCGGCGCTCAAGGCTGATAATGCGATTGGTTTTTTTCACAAAACTCTTCAGCTCCACCCTGGCCCTGCTACTGGCCAGCACCGCCGTGATCGCGGCCCCGCAAGCCTACCTTACGGTGTACGGCGAGCCGGCCAAGTACCCCACCGGCTTCACCCATTTCGACTACGCCAACCCGAATGCGCCCAAAGGCGGCAGCCTGCGCCGCTCGGCCATCGAGATCGGGCGTTTTGACCATGTGCTGCCCTACATCGACAAAGGCATCGGCGTCTCCCAGGTCGACGGCTGGCTCTACGCCCCACTGGCCCAGCGCTCCCTGGATGAGCCCTACACCGTCTACGGCCTGGTCGCCGAAAAAATGGAACGCGCCGACGACGGCCTGTCGCTGCGCTTCTACCTCAACCCCAAGGCACGTTTTGCCGATGGCACGCCGATCACCGCCGAAGACGTACGCTACAGCTTCGACCTGCTGATGACCCAAGGCAGCCTGCGCTTTCGCACTCTGTTCGCCGACGTCAAACACGTCGAAGTCGAAGGCGAGCGCCAGGTGCGCTTCGACTTTTCCAGCAATGAAAACCGCACCCTGCCCCTGGATATCGCCACCCTGCCGGTGTTCCCCGAGCATTGGTGGAAAACCCGCGACTTCGCCAACGGTGGCGGCTACGAAGCCCCGCTGGGCAGCGGCCCGTATAAAATCAGCAAGATCGACTCCGGCAGCACCATCACCTTCACCCGCGACCCCGACTGGTGGGGCAAGGACTTGCCCGTCAGCCGTGGCCTGTACAACTTCGATCACCTGAGCCTGGAGTACTTCGGCGACACCGAGGTGGCCCGCCAGGTGCTGCGCGGCGGCGCCTATGACTTCAACCGCGAGTTCTCCGCCACCGGCTACTCCATCGGCTACAACGGCCCGGCCCTCGACGATGGCCGCCTGCAACGTGCGCACTTGGCCAAGGAGATGCCGCAACCGGCCCAGGGCTATGTGTTCAACGTGCAAAAGCCGATGTTCAAGGACCGCCGCGTGCGCCAGGCGCTGGCGATGCTGTGGGACTTCGAATGGGCCAACCGGCAGATGATGCGCAACCTGTACATCCGCCAGCAGAGCTTCTTCTCCAACAGCCCGCTGGCCGCCAGCCAACCGCCGACCCAAGAGGAACTGGCGATTCTTGAGCCATTGCGCGGCCAGGTGCCCGACGAAGTGTTCACCCAAGTGTTCAAGGCGCCGGTCACCGACGGCAGCGGCATGATCCGTGACAAACAGCTGCAAGCCCTGGCACTGCTCGAAGAGGCCGGCTGGAAACCCAAGGGCGACAAGCTGGTCAACGCCGACGGCGAGCCACTGGAGTTCACCTTCCTCAATGCCCAGGCCGGCCTGGAACGCCTGTTGTTGCCGTACAAACGCAACCTGGCGCAGATCGGCATCACCCTGAATATCCGCAGGATTGACTCGTCCCAGTACGTCAACCGCTTGATGGCGCGTGATTACGACATGATCGTGATCGGCTTCCCCGTCACCACCTCGCCAGGCATGGAGCTGTACAACTACTTCGGCTCGCAGGCCGCCTACGACCCAGGCGCGAATAACTACATGGTGCTCAAAGACCCAGCTGTCGATACCTTGATCAGCGGCCTGGTCAAAGCCAACACCCAGGCGCAGATGCTCACCTACGCCCATGCGCTGGACCGCGTACTGCAATGGAACTACCTGTGGATCCCCAACTACTACCCGCCGGGCACCTCGGCGGCGTGGTGGAACCGCTTCGGCCGCCCGGCCATCGAGGCCAAGAACGACGAGGCGCTGGAAACCTGGTGGGAAATCAGCCCCACACCACTGACCAATGAACAAATGAACGCCGAACTGAAAAAACGCGGAGGTGTCCGCTGATGTTTGCCTATATCGTGCGGCGCCTGCTGCTGATCATCCCCACGCTGGTGATTATCCTGCTGGTCAATTTCGTGATCGTGCAGGCCGCGCCTGGCGGCCCGGTTGAACAGGCCATTGCCCACCTGCAAGGCATCGGTGGCGGCGGTATCGGCGGTGGTGGCGGCGAAGCCGTCAACGGCTCGCGCGCCAGCCGTGGCCTGGACCCCAAATTGATCAAGGACATCGAAAAACAGTACGGCTTCGACAAGCCCGCGCCGGAACGCCTGTGGCTGATGCTCAAGAACTACGCCCAGCTGGATTTCGGCAACAGCTTCTTTCGCGGCAAAAGCGTGATCGACCTGATCCTGGAAAAAATGCCGGTGACCATTTCCCTCGGTTTATGGGCCACCCTGATCACCTACCTGGTGTCGATCCCCCTGGGAATTCGCAAGGCCGTGCGCCACGGCAGCAGCTTTGACGTGTGGAGCAGCACGGCGATTGTCATCGGCTATGCCATGCCGGCCTTCCTGTTTGCAATGTTCCTGATCGTGCTGTTCGCCGGTGGCACCTCGCTGAACTGGTTCCCGGTGCGCGGGCTGGTCTCGGAGAACTTCGACGAACTCAGCACAATCGGCAAAATTGCCGACTACTTCTGGCACCTGGTGTTGCCCGTCAGCGCGTTGGTGATCGGCGGTTTCGCCACGCTGACCATCCTCACCAAAAACTCATTCCTCAATGAAATAACGCGCCAATACGTAGTCACCGCCCGCGCCAAGGGCTTGAGTGAACGCCGCGTGCTCTACGGCCATGTGTTTCGCAACGCCATGCTGCTGGTGATCTCGGGAATTCCCCAGGCCTTTATCAGCGTGTTTTTCGCCGGCTCGCTGCTGATCGAGGTGATCTTTTCCCTCGATGGCCTGGGCCGCATGAGTTACGAAGCCGCCGTGTCCCGCGACTACCCGGTGGTGTTTGGTTCGTTGTTTATCTTCACCCTGTTCGGGCTCTTGATAAAACTCATCGGTGACCTCTGCTACACCCTGGTGGACCCGCGTATCGACTTCGCCGCGAGGAACGCCTGATGCTTAATCTGTCTCCGGTGGCCCGTCGGCGTTTCGAGCGTTTCAAGAAGAACCGCCGTGGCTGGTGGTCGCTGTGGCTGTTTATCGGCCTGTTTATCCTGACCCTGGGCGGCGAGTTGATCGCCAATGACAAACCCTTGGTGCTGAGCTTCAAGAACGAGCTGTATTTCCCGGTGTTCAAGCGCTACACCGAGCAGCAGTTCGGCGGCCAGTTGCCCTTCCAGGCCGACTACCGCAGTGACTACGTGCAAAAGCTGATCAAACAGGACGGCGGCTGGATGCTGTTCCCGCCGATCCCGTTCAGCGACGACACGCCTAACTACGAACTGACCCGCCCTGCCCCCAGCCCGCCCTCGACGGTGAACTGGCTGGGCACTGACGATCAATCCCGCGATGTGCTGGCGCGGGTGATCTTTGGCGCACGGGTGTCGATCCTGTTTGCCTTGGCGCTCACTGCGATCAGCGCCGCCATCGGCATTGCCGCCGGCGCGTTGCAGGGTTATTACGGCGGCTGGGTCGACCTGCTCGGTCAGCGCATTCTGGAAGTGTGGTCCGGGTTGCCGGTGCTGTACCTGCTGATCATTTTGTCCGGTTTTGTCGAGCCGAATTTCTGGTGGCTGCTGGGGATCATGGCGCTGTTTTCCTGGCTGGCCCTGGTGGACGTGGTGCGCGCCGAGTTCCTGCGCGGGCGCAACCTGGAATACGTCAAGGCTGCGCGGGCCTTGGGCCTGGGTGACGGCAAGATTATTCGCCGGCATATCCTGCCCAATGCCATGACCGCCACCTTGAGCTACCTGCCGTTTATCCTGACCGGGGCGATTTCGACTTTGAGCGCCCTGGATTTTCTCGGTTTCGGCATGCCCGCCGGCAGTGCATCCCTGGGCGAGCTGATCGCCCAGGGCAAGCAAAACCTGCAAGCTCCCTGGCTGGGCCTGACGGCGTTTTTCACCCTGGCGCTGATTCTGTCGCTGCTGGTCTTTATCGGCGAGGCATTGCGTGATGCCTTCGACCCACGCTCATGAGTAATTGCGTATGAACCTGATCGAGATCCGCGACCTCTGCGTCGCCTTCAACGGCAAGACCGTGGTGAGCAACCTGTGCCTGGACGTGCGCCCCGGCGAATGCCTGGCATTGGTCGGTGAGTCGGGTTCGGGCAAGTCGGTGACCGCCCACTCGATTCTGCAACTGCTGCCTGAGGCCGGCACCCACACCACAGGCTCAGTGAAGTATCGCGGCCAGGAGCTGATCGGCGCCTCGGCGGCCACCTTGCAAAAGCTGCGCGGCAACCGCATTGCAATGATCTTCCAGGAGCCGATGACCTCGCTCAACCCGCTGCACAGCATCGAAAAACAAATCGGCGAAACCCTGCTGCTGCACAAGGGCCTGGGCGGCAAGGCGGCGCAGGCGCGCATTCTGGAGCTGCTCGAGCTGGTAGGCATCCAGAAACCCCAGGAGCGCCTCAAGGCTTACCCGCATCAACTCTCCGGCGGCCAGCGCCAGCGGGTGATGATCGCCATGGCCCTGGCCTGCGAGCCGGAACTGCTGATTGCCGATGAACCCACCACTGCGCTGGACGTGACCGTGCAACGCAAGATCCTGCTGCTGCTCAAGTCCTTGCAACAACGCCTGGGCATGTCGCTGCTGCTGATCAGCCACGACCTCAACCTGGTGCGCAGCATTGCCCAGCGCGTGTGCGTGATGCGTGCCGGGGAAATTGTCGAGCAGGCCGACTGCGAGACGCTGTTCACGGCGCCGCAACACCCTTACAGCCGCCTGCTGCTGGACGCCGAGCCGGCCGGTGATGCGCTGTGCAGTGATGAACGCGAAACCGTATTGCAAGTCGACGATCTGAGCGTGCAATTCCCCCTCGGCGGCGGGCTGTTCAGGCGCAAAGCCTGGCTGCGCGCAGTCGATGGCATCAGCCTTAGCGTGCAGCGCGGCAAAACCTTGGGGATTGTCGGCGAGTCCGGCTCGGGCAAATCCACCCTCGGCCAGGCGATCCTGCGCTTGCTCGATTCCACCGGCAGTATTCGTTTTCAGGGTGAAGCCCTCGACCCGCTGAACAACCAGCAGATGCGCTCCTGGCGCAAGCAGATGCAGGTGGTGTTCCAAGACCCGTTCGGCAGCCTCAGCCCGCGCATGTCGGTGCAGCAGATCATCAGCGAGGGCCTGGAAGTGCATGCGCCATGCAGCCTGGCCGAGCGTGATGCGCAAGTGATCCAGGTGCTCAAGGATGTGGGGCTCGACCCCGAAAGCCGACACCGTTACCCGCACGAATTTTCCGGCGGCCAGCGCCAGCGCATCGCCATCGCCCGCGCCCTGGTGCTTAAGCCGGCGCTGATGCTGCTGGACGAACCGACCTCGGCCCTCGACCGCACCGTGCAGAAACAAGTGGTGGCGCTGCTGCGTGAACTGCAGGAAAAATACGGCCTGACCTACCTGTTTATCAGCCACGACCTAGCGGTAGTGCGGGCCATGGCCCATGACATGATCGTGATCAAGGACGGCAAGGTGGTGGAGCGCGGTGCGAGCCATGTGGTGTTCGATGCGCCGCAACATCCTTACACCAAAGAGCTGCTGGCCGCGGCGCACATTCCCTTGTAGGAGCACTCTCTCCCACAGGATTGCGACTCCACCCTCCATTGGTGTTGACGGCATAAATATGAACATCAGCGACAGCCTCAAGGACTACCAGCAGGTTCGCGGCCTGGCCATCCAGTCGCTGTTCGAGATTATCGAGCAGTCCAGCGAAGGCACGGTGATTGTCGATCGCGACGCGAATATCGTGTGGATGAACGAGCGCTATGCCAAGCGTTTCGGCCTTAAAAGCGCCGATGAAGCCATCGGCCAACCGTGCGAGCAGGTGATTTCCAATAGCTTGCTACGCCAGGTGGTGCGCAACGACCAGCCGATTCTGCTGGATATCCAGGACACGCCCAAAGGCCCGTTGGTGGTGATGCGCCTGCCGATCCACGATGACGCAGGCGCGGTGATCGGCGCAATCGGGTTTGCGCTGTTTGATGAGCTGCGCAACTTGTCGCCGCTGATCGAGCGCTACCTGAGCATGCAACAGGAGCTGGCCTCCACCCGCTCACTGTTGCGTTCACGCCAGAGCAAATACAACTTCGCGCATTTTATCGGCACCAGCGACGCCAGCCTGGAAGTCAAACGCCGGGCGCGGCGCAGTGCGAGTGCCGAGTCCCCGGTGTTGCTGCTGGGCGAGACCGGCACCGGTAAAGAGCTGTTGGCCCAGGCCATTCATGGCGCCTCCACACGCGCCCATAAGGCGTTTGTCAGCATCAACAGCGCGGCCATTCCCGGCGACCTGCTCGAAGCCGAGTTCTTCGGCACCGCGCCAGGCGCCTTCACCGGTGCCGACCGCAAGGGCCGCCCCGGCAAGTTGCAGATCGCCCAGGGCGGCACGCTGTTCCTCGATGAAATCGGCGACATGCCGCTGCCGCTGCAAAGCAAACTGCTGCGCGTATTGCAGGAAAAGGAATACGAGCCGGTGGGTTCCAACGAGATGGTGCACAGCGATGTGCGGGTGATTGCCGCCACCTCCATGGACCTGGAAGCGGCGATCAAGCGCGGCGAATTCAGGGCGGATTTGTATTACCGCCTGAACGTACTGCCGATCCAGGTGCCGCCGTTGCGTGAGCGCCTGGAAGATATTCCGGCGTTGAGCGAGGCGATTCTCGAGGAACTGCGCAGCCAGCATGAGCTGGACCGCGAGGCCCTGGCGTTGCTGGCGCAGCATGCGTGGCCAGGCAATATCCGTGAGCTGCGCAACGTGCTGGAGCGCGCGGCGTTGTTGGGTGATGACCTGGTGCTGGATGCCGAAGAGATTCGCGCGGCGATCGGGACGTTCAGCCCGGTGGCGCGTGGGGCCGTGGAAACAGTCGAGGGCGAGACATTTGCGGCGGCACGGGAGCGGTTTGATCGGCAGCTGATTGCGACGGCACTCAAGGCCTGTGAAGGCAATGTGGTGGAAGCGGCCAAGCGGCTGGGGTTGGGTAGATCGACGCTGTACAAGAAGATGGTGGCGCTGGGCATCAGCGAATCCCAATAAAGAGACACAAATCTCACTATAAAGACAATCTAATGTGGAAGCGGGCTTGCTCGCGAATGCGGTGGTTCAGCAACAAATCTGCTGGCTGATACACCGCTTTCGCGAGCAAGCCCGCTCCCACATTGGATATGTACTTGTCTCTGAACCGAGACAAAATGCAAATTCTCAGTTATAAAAATTATAAATATTAATATATTTCAATAACTTAGTTACTTGGCACACATCTCGCTATAGCCCCTCTCCAACGCACCACCCCACAAAAATAACAATTCGATCTGGAGACACACCATGAGTGTGATCATTGCCCTGGCAGCCCTCGCGCTGCTGATGCTGGCTGCCTACCGTGGCTACAGCGTTATCCTGTTTGCCCCCATCGCCGCCCTCGGCGCCGTGTTGCTCACCGACCCGTCCGCCGTCGCGCCCGCGTTTACCGGGGTGTTCATGGAAAAAATGGTCGGCTTTATCAAACTGTATTTCCCGGTGTTCCTGCTCGGCGCGGTGTTCGGCAAGCTGATCGAGCTGTCGGGTTTTTCGCGCTCGATTGTGGCCGCCGCCATCCGCTTGCTCGGCACGCGCCAGGCGATGCTGGTGATTGTGCTGGTCTGCGCCCTGCTCACCTACGGCGGCGTGTCGCTGTTTGTGGTGGTGTTTGCGGTGTACCCGTTTGCGGCGGAGATGTTCCGCCAGAGCGATATTCCCAAGCGCCTGATCCCGGCGACCATCGCCCTCGGTGCGTTTTCGTTCACCATGGACGCCCTGCCCGGCACGCCGCAGATCCAGAACATCATCCCCAGCACCTTCTTCAACACCACTGCCTGGGCGGCGCCATGGCTGGGCCTGATCGGCACGGTCTTCGTGTTCTGCACCGGCATGCTCTACCTGGCGCGCCAGCGCAACAAGGCGCAACGCGCCGGTGAAGGCTATGGCACCGAGCTGCGCAATGAGCCGGAAACCGCCGACAACCTGGCGCTGCCCAACCCATGGATCGCGCTGTCGCCGCTGATTCTGGTGGGCGTGATGAACCTGCTGTTCACCCACTGGATCCCGCAGTGGTATGGCAAGACCCACAGCCTCAGCCTGCCGGGCATGAGCACGCCGGTCACCACCGAAATTGCCAAGCTTACGGCGATCTGGGCGGTACAGGCGGCGTTGCTGGTGGGCATCGTCATTGTGCTGGTGTTCGGCTGGTCGGCGATCAAAAGCAAACTCGCCGAAGGCAGTAAAAGCGCGGTCAGCGGTGCGCTGCTGGCGGCCATGAACACCGCCTCGGAATACGGCTTCGGCGCGGTGATCGCCTCGCTGCCAGGCTTTCTGGTGCTGGCGGACTGGCTCAAGGGCATCCCCAACCCGCTGGTCAACGAAGCGATTACCGTGACCTTGCTGGCCGGTATCACCGGCTCCGCGTCGGGCGGCATGAGCATCGCCTTGGCGGCGATGTCCGAGAGCTTTATTTCGGCGGCCCATGCGGCCAATATCCCCCTTGAAGTGCTGCACCGGGTCGCGGCCATGGCCAGCGGCGGCATGGACACCCTGCCCCACAACGGCGCGGTGATCACCCTGCTGGCGGTCACCGGGCTGACCCACCGAGAAGCCTACAAGGACATTTTCGGCATCACGATCATCAAGACCCTCGCGGTCTTCGTGGTGATCGGTACTTTCTACGCCACCGGCATTGTGTGAGGTTTTCATGACGACTTTGAACGGCAAGACCGCCCTGGTTACCGGCTCCACCAGCGGCATCGGTTTGGGCATCGCACTGAGCCTGGCCGAGGCCGGTGCCAACCTGATCCTCAACGGCTTCGGCGACGCCAGTGCGGCGGTCGCCCAGGTGCAGGCATTCGGCGGCAAGGTCGGGCATCACCCGGCGGACGTCAGCGACCCGGCGCAGATCGCCGACATGCTTGCCTACGCCGAGCGCGAGTTCGGCGGCGTCGACATTCTGGTCAACAACGCCGGCATTCAGCATGTGGCGGCCGTGGAGGACTTCCCGGTGGAGCGCTGGGATTCGATCATCGCGATCAACCTGTCGTCGGTGTTCCACAGCACGCGTTTGAGTTTGCCGGGCATGAAGGCCAAGGGCTGGGGGCGCATCGTCAATATTGCTTCGGTGCATGGTTTGGTCGGCTCGGTGGGCAAGGCGGCGTATGTGGCGGCTAAACACGGTGTCATCGGCCTGACCAAGGTGGTGGGCCTGGAGACCGCCACGGGTAACGTCACCTGCAATGCCATCTGCCCAGGCTGGGTGTTGACGCCGCTGGTGCAAAAGCAGATTGATGATCGCGCGGCCAAGGGCGTTGATCCGCAGCAGGCGCAGCATGATTTGCTCGCGGAAAAACAACCCTCGCTGGAGTTTGTGACGCCGCCGCAGCTGGGTGAGTTGGTGTTGTTTCTGTGCAGTGAGGCTGGCGCCCAAGTGCGCGGCGCCGCGTGGAACATCGATGGCGGCTGGCTGGCCCAGTAAAACCCGCCACTCCAGACACATGAGATTTTAAATGTGGGAGCGGGCTTGCTCGCGAATGCGGAGTGTCAGCCAGCAAGTTTGTAACTGACCCACCGCATTCGCGAGCAAGCCCGCTCCCACATTGGCTCAGTGTTGTTGGGTAGATTTCATCTAAGAACAAGAGATTGCGCAATGTCCGAGATCCTCTGGCAACCCTCCCCCGAACGCATCGCCAATACGCGAATGGACCAGTTCCGGCGCTTCATCAACCAACGCTACAACGTGCAGCTCGGCGACTACCCCGCCCTGCACCAATGGAGCATCGACCAGCGCGCCGACTTCTGGCAGGCGATCGCCGCCTTCTTCGACGTGCATTTTCGCAGCCCGCCCAGCACCACGTTGATCGAAGGCGCGGCAATGCCCAGCGCCGAGTGGTTTCCCGGCGCGACCCTGAACTTTGCCGAACACCTGCTGCGCCGTCGGGATGACCACCCGGCGGTGGTAGCAGTCAGTGAACACGGCCAACGCGAACAGCTGACCTATGCCGAACTGGCCGCACACGTTGCCGGGCTGCAAAAGAGTCTGCGCGCCTGCGGTGTCACCCAGGGCGACCGCGTAGCCGCGTGCATGCCCAACACCTGGCAAACCCTGGTCGGCATGCTGGCCACCACCAGCCTGGGCGCGATCTGGTCGTGCTCCTCGCCGGACTTCGGCACCCAAGGCGTAATCGACCGTTTCGGCCAGATCGAGCCCAAGGTATTGATCACCTGCGCGGGCTATCGCTATGCCGGCAAGGACATCGACCAAAGCGCCAAGCTCAATGAAATCCTCGAACGCCTGCCGTCCCTGGAACAGCTGATCATCGTGCCGTATGCACGGGCCCAGGCACGCATCGATGACTACCGCACCCACGCCAGGGTCGCACTGTGGGACGACTTCTACCAACCCGGCGGCGAGCCTGAATTTGTCGCGGTGCCGTTCGATCATCCGCTGTATATCCTTTACTCCAGCGGCACCACCGGCGTGCCCAAATGCATCATCCACGGCACCGGCGGCGTGCTGCTCACCCATCTCAAGGAACACGGCCTGCACGCCGACCTGTCGCGCGAAGATTGCCTGTTCTACTACACCACCTGCGGCTGGATGATGTGGAACTGGCTGGTGTCGGTGCTGGCCCTGGGTGCCACGGCGGTACTGTATGACGGCTCGCCGTTTCACCCCGGCCCCGAACGGCTGATCGACCTGATCGACGCGGAAAAAATCAGCGTATTCGGCACCAGCCCCAAGTTTCTCGCCACCCTGGAAAAGGCCGGCCTGCAACCGCGCCTGAGCCACGATTTAGGCAGCCTCAAAGGCCTGATCTCGACCGGCTCGCCGCTGTCGCCGCAGAGTTACGACTATGTGTACCGCGAGATCAAGGCCGAGCTGTGCCTGTCGTCTATGTCGGGCGGCACCGATATCGTCTCCTGCTTTGTGATCGGCAACCCGGTGCTGCCGGTGCGGCGCGGCGAAATGCAGTGCAAGAGCCTGGCGATGGCCATCGAAGTGTGGGACGACCAGGGCCAGCCGCTGATCGAGGAAAAAGGCGAGTTGGTGTGTACCCGGCATTTTCCGGCCATGCCGATTGGCCTGTGGAATGACCCCGACCGGACCAAACTGCGCGCCGCGTATTTCAGCCAGTTTCCCGGCGTGTGGGCCCAGGGCGACTACGCCGAGCAGCGCGCCAATGGCAGCCTGCTGATTCACGGGCGCTCCGACGCGGTGCTCAACCCCGGCGGTGTGCGCATCGGCACGGCAGAGATTTATCGCCAGGTGGAAAAAATCCCGCAGGTGCTGGAAAGCCTGGCCATCGGCCAACGCTGGCAGGACGATGTGCGGGTGGTGCTGTTTGTGCGCCTCAATGAAGGGGTTGAACTAGACCAAGCCCTGGAGCAGCAGATTCGCCAGGTGATCCGCGCCAATACCACGCCGCGCCATGTACCGACGAAGATCCTCGCCGTCAGCGACATACCGCGCACCATCAGCGGCAAGATCGTCGAACTGGCAGTGCGTAATGTGGTGCATGGCGAGCCGGTCAAAAATACCGATGCCCTGGCCAATCCGCAGGCGCTGGAACAGTTTCGCAACCGCCCTGAGCTGGCAGACTGATGAAAGGTTTCAGCTCTGACGCACTGATTTGAAGACAAACCCTCAATGCATGCTATTTTTCGAGGGGTAGTCAGCCGTTCCCGTCTCGCGGGATAATCGGCTTTTGTCGTATTTCAAAGTGTCAGGTGCAGGGCTTTTACATGAATGGAACATCCACCGGTAGCGAAGCCGCTGCATTGATTGCGCGGCTGGACTGGGCGCAAAGCCCGCTCGGTGAGGCTGATGACTGGCCGCAAAGCCTGCGCACAGCCGTCGATATCGTCATCCATTCACCGATGCCGATGTTGCTGCTGTGGGGCAGCCAACTCATCCAGTTGTACAACGATGGCTTTGCCCTGCTCGCGGGCAACAAGCATCCCGAGGCGCTGGGCCAACCGGCCCATGACACCTGGCCGGAGCTTGAGAGCTTTACTGCGCCGATCTACGACGCAGTGCTCGGCGGCCAGGTGCGCACCTTCAGCGAACAGCGCTTTGTGCTGCAACGCAATAACCGCGACACCGACATCTGGCTCGACCTCACCTACAGCCCGGTGCGCGACGAAGGCGGCAGCGTGGCCGGGATCCTGGTCACTGCCATTGAGACCAACGAGCGCCGCAGCAAAACCCTCGAACTGCAACAGCGCTCCGAAGACAGCCTCAAGGCCCAGCACAACAGCGAACAGCGCCTGCAACTGGCCCTGGCGGCGACCGATGCGGTGGGCACCTGGGACTGGGACATCGGCGAGGATCGCTTTATTGCCGACGCCCACTTCGCCCACTTGCACGGTGTCGACCCGAATGACGCCGGCCTCTTGCCCATCAGCGACTACCTGCACGGCGTACACCCCGAAGACCGCGGCATGGTCGCGCGCAGCATCAAGCATTGCATCACCTTCGGCACCGAATACGCCGAGGAATACCGCCTGCTGCAAGCCGACGGCCAGGTGCGCTGGGTGTTTGCCCGTGGCCGCTGCTACAAGGACCACCAAGGCCGCCCGGCACGCTTCCTGGGTGCCGCGCTGGACCTGACCGAGCGCAAACAGACCGAACAGGCGCTGCGCCAAAGCCAGACCGAGCTGCAACTGATCATCAACGCCATGCCGGTGCTGATCGGTTATGTCGACCACGAACAGCGCTTTCGCCTCAACAACAGCGCCTACCTGGAGTGGTACGGCATGACGCCCCAGGAGCTGTACGGCAAAAGCATCCGCGAAGTGCTGGGCGACGAGGTCTATGCCGGGCGCGCGGACAAGATCGACGCCGCGCTGCGCGGCAAGGCCTGCAGTTTCATGACCATCACCCCGCACCGCGACGGCCGGCCGCGCCACGCGCTGATGAAGTACTTGCCGCGCTTCAGCAATGACGGCTCGGTGAATGGTTTCTACATTTTTGTGATCGATGAGACCGAACGCAAACTCACCGAAGAAGCCCTGCGCCACCTCAATGAAAACCTTGAAGAGCGCGTGGCCCAGCGCACCCAGGCACTGGCCGAGGCCAACCAGCGCCTGCAAAACGAGATGTTCGAGCGTGAGCGCGCCGAAGACGCCCTGCGCCACGCACAAAAAATGGAAGCGGTCGGCCAGCTCACTGGCGGCATCGCCCATGACTTCAACAATATGCTCACCGGCATCATCGGCAGCCTGGACTTGATGCAGCGCTATATCGCCGCCGGGCGCAGCGACGAAATCGGCCGTTTTACCGATGCGGCGGTATCGTCGGCCCATCGCGCGGCCGCCCTCACCCACCGCCTGCTGGCGTTCTCCCGCAGGCAGTCGCTGGACCGCCGGCCACTGGACCCGAACGAGCTGGTGGCGTCTCTGGAAGACTTGTTCCGGCGCACCAAAGGCGCGCATATCACGCTCAAAGTGCAATTGGGCAAGGATATCTGGCCGGTCAACACCGACGCCAGCCAGCTGGAAAATGCCTTGCTCAACCTGGTGATCAACGCCCGCGACGCGATGCCGGACGGCGGCGAATTACTCATCGAAACCGCCAACAGTTACCTGGACGGCACCGATATCACCACGCTGGAGCCGGTCAAAGCCGGCGACTACGTGATGCTCGGTGTCTGCGATAACGGTACCGGCATGGCGCCGAAGATTCTGGCCAAGGCGTTCGACCCGTTCTTCACCACCAAGCCCATCGGCCAGGGCACCGGCCTGGGGTTGTCGATGATCTACGGCTTTGCCCAGCAGTCCGGCGGCCATGTGACGATTCAAAGCGAACCCGGCCAGGGCACTTGCGTGCGCCTGTACCTGCCGCGCCTGCATGGCACCGCGCTGGAAAGCAGCTTGCCGCCGAACCTCGGCGAAGCGCCGTTGGCACTCGCCGGTGAAGCGGTGGTGGTGGTCGAGGATGACCCGGCGGTGCGCATGCTGGTGGTCAATGTGCTCGGTGAGCTGGGCTACACCGCCCATCAGGCGGCGGATTCACGCACCGCGCTGCCGCTGCTGGAATCGGATCTGCGTGTGGACCTGCTGGTCACCGATGTCGGCCTGCCGGGCATGAACGGCCGACAGTTGGCGGAAATCGCCCGTCAGCACCGGCCAGGCCTGCGCGTATTGTTCATGACCGGTTACGCCGAACAAGCCGCCGAACGCCAGGGCTTCCTGGAGGACGGCATGGACATGGTGGCCAAGCCGTTTTCCATCGACCTGCTGGCGACTAAAATCCGCAGCATGATCAACGTTGACGAATGAGTTCAGGCATAATCGCGCGCCGTCGCACACCTGGTAGAACGTTATGAAAGCCCAAGCCCGTCATATTCTGGTGAAAACCAGCGAAGAAGCCGAACAGCTCAAGCAGCGCATTGCCAAGGGCGAAGCGTTTGATGTGCTGGCCAAAAAGTACTCCACCTGCCCGTCCGGCAAGCGCGGCGGTGATTTGGGTGAAGTGCGGCCTGGGCAGATGGTGGGGGTGATTGATGCGGTGATCTTCAAGAAGCCGGTGAAAGTGGTGCACGGGCCGATCAAGAGCAAGTTCGGCTATCACCTGGTGCAGGTGTTTTACCGCGACTGACCACAGATCGTACCCACGCTCTGCGTGGGTACGATCTGTGTGGGAGCTGGCTTGCCTGCGAACCGCCACAGGCGGCCATTCACCGAGGGATCAAAGCCCCCGGCACCTGAATCACCCGGCTCGCCAACCGATGTCCAGCCAACGCCGCCTGCTCAGGCGAACCGCCCTTGAGCCGACTGGCCAAATACGCCGCACTGAACGAATCCCCCGCCGCCGTGGTGTCCACTACCTTCTCGACCTTCAACGCCGGCACCGCAAAGCGCTCGCCATCACAACGGATCAAACACTCATCAGAGCCACGCTTGAGCACCACTTCTGCAATCGCCGGGTACGCCGCGAACACCTGCTCGCTGTCGGCATAACCAAACAGCGCCCGCTCGTCATCCTCGGTCAGCAAGGCGATATCCACCTCGGCCAACACCTGGTGATACGCCGCGCGCGCCGCGTCGACACTCGCCCACAGGCGCGGGCGATAGTTGTTGTCGAACACCACCCGGCCGCCGCGCTTGCGGGTGTCGACCAGGGTTTGCAGCAAGCGCTCACGCCCGACTTCGCCCAATACCGCCAGGGTGATGCCGCTGAAATACACCACGTCGTACTCCGGCAACGCCGCCAGGATCGGCTCGGCTGCCGGTGTGGTAAAGCAGTCGCGCACAGCGGCTTCGTTACGCCAGTAGAGGAATTTGCGCTCGCCGTTGGCGTCGGTCTGGATGCAGTACAGCCCAGGCAAACGTCCGGGCAGGCGCTGGACCATGCCCAGGCCGAGGCCTTCATCGGTCCATTGCTGGCACATGGCATCGCTGAAACTGTCATCGCCCAGGGCGGTCACGTAATCGACCGTACCGACCGCGCCCAACTCGCGGCGCAGGTACACCGCCGCGTTCAAGGTGTCGCCGCCGAAGCTTTGTTGCAGGCTGCCATCGGCGCGGTGTTGCAGTTCGATCATACATTCGCCGATCAGGGCGATGCGCGGGTTTGTGTTCATGCCTTGGGTCTCTCGGTGTGCTGGAGGGCCTCATCGCAGGCAAGCCAGCTCCCACAGTTGGAATGCATTTCAACCTGTGGGAGCTGGCTTGCCTGCGATGGCCACGACGCGGTCTAGAAACAGGTATGCAAAGTTTCGATCACCTGCGACTGCTCATCCACCAGGCAACCCACTTGCCACTTGTCGAAGGTCAGGCACGGGTGCGAAGTACCAAAGGAGATGATGTCGCCAATACGCAACTCAACCCCCGGTGCCACCGTCATGAACGCATGCTGGTCCATCACCGCCGTGACTTTACACGTGGTCACATCATCGCCTTCAGCCGGCACAATCCCGGCCTTGTAGCGCTTGAGCGGCACCGGCAAACCAGCGTCGTAGGCCACGTCGCGCTTGCCCAGGGCAACCACCGCAAAGCCAGGCTCGGGCAACGATTGCACGTGTGCCCAGACTTCCAGGGCCGGGCGCAGGCCTTCGTTGAGGTCGCTGCGACGGTCGAGCACGCAGCACTGCGCCTCTTTGTAGATGCCATGGTCGTGGGCCACGTAGCTGCCGGGGCGCAACACACTGAGGAAACGGCCAGCGGCGTTTTGCGCTTCAAACGATTCGGCGATCAGGTCGTACCAGGCCGAGCCCGAGGCGGTGATGATCGGCTTGGGCAAGTCGAACGCGCCATTGTTTTGCAGGTCCACGGCCAGGCGCACCAGGCTGGCGGCGAAGTCACGGATGCCGCTGACGGCGTGTTCGCCGTGGATCACACCTTCGTAGCCTTCAATACCGGTCAGGGCCAGGGCTGGTTGAGCCTTGATCGCCTTGGCCAGCTCACGCACTTCCTGCTCGCTGCGGCACCCGCAACGGCCGCCGACCACGCCGTATTCGATCATCACGTTCAGGCGCAGGCCACGGGCGGCGAAGAACAGCCCCAGGTCGGCGACGTTGTCCGGGTGATCGACCATGCAGTGGAAGTCAAACTCCGGGTCTGCCAGCAGGTCGGCAATCAACGCCATGTTCGGCGCGCCCACCAGTTGGTTGGCCATCAACACGCGGCGCACGCCACCGGCATAGGCGGCGCGGGTCTGCACGGCATTGGCCAGGGTGATACCCCAGGCGCCCGCCTCGATCTGACGCTGGAACAGCGCCGGCATCATGCTGGTTTTGCCATGGGGCGCGAGCTGCGCGCCGCTGTTGCTGACAAACGCCTGCATCCAGCGAATGTTGTGTTCCAGCGCGTCACGGTGCAGCACCAGGGCCGGCAGGCTGACGTCGCGCACCAAGTGGGCACCGACGGCAGCGGCGCCTTTTTCAACGGCATTGAGGGCAGACATGAAGTACTCCTATTCGTTGATACGCCGGGCCAGGTGGTTGGCGCTGTCGATCAACACCCGGCGATAGTCGTTGTAGTTTTTGATCGCATCGGCGCGCGGTGCAACGATGCACAAGGTCGCAATGCTGATGCCCTGCGCGTCCCGCACCGGGGCGGCAAAGCAATGGGTGAAGGTGTCGGCCACGCTGTCGAAGGAGAAAAACCCATCGAGGGTGGCCTGACGGATTTGTGCCAGAAAGGTTTCCAGTGGCAGGCGCTGGCCGTCCGGCAGGATGAAGTCGTCGTAGTCGATCAGGTCGATGATCTGCTGGTCGCTCAAGTGCCCCAGCAACAAGCGCCCGGAGGCGGTCCAGGGGATTGGCGCGTTTTCGCCGATGTCCGAGGAAATACGAAAATGCCGCTCGCCTTCGCGCATCAGCGCCACCGTGTATTTGCGCCCGTTAAGCAGGCACATCTGCGCGGTTTCATGGGTCTGGCTGACGATCTCCTGCAAGGCGTGGTCGGCCTCGCGGGTCAGGTCGAAATGGCGCAGGTGCGCCTGGCCGAGAAAGTACAGCTGGCGGCCGAGGTAGACGTGACCGTCCTTGCCCACCGTTTCCAGAATGCGCCGCTCGAGCAAGGACGCAACCAGTTCATAGACCGTGGATTTGGGGCTGCCGATGCCACTGGCAATATCATTCGGACGCAGGGGCTGGCCGATCTCCTTGAGAAAATCGAGGATATCGAATGCACGGTCCAATCCTTTGGCGCGGCGTTTGATGGTGTCTTCGGTCATGGCAATTTCGGTCCCGGTAAAAGGTGTTGCTATCAACACAGATCCCCTGTGGGAGCGGGCTTGCTCGCGAATGCGGTGGATCAGTTATAAATGCATTCGCTGACACTCCGCTTTCGCGAGCAAGCCCGCTCCCACATTTGATCTATGTTGGCGTCAAGAGAGGGGCATTTAGCCTTTTTTCTTGTAGGCCACGCAATCGATCTCGACCTTGCAGTCCACCATCATGTTGGCCTGCACACAGGCGCGTGCCGGGGCATGTTCCGGGGTGAAGTACTCGCCGAACACTTTGTTGAAACTCCAGAAGTCCCGTGGGTCTTCCAACCATACGCCGACGCGCACCACGTCTTTGAGTTCGTAACCGGCCTCTTCCAGAATCGCCACCACGTTGCGCATGGTCTGACGGGTTTGTTCGATGATACCGCCGGTGATGATTTCACCGTCCACCGCCGGCACCTGGCCCGAGACGTAGAGCCAGCCGTCGGCTTCCACAGCGCGAGCGAAAGGACGCGGCTGACCGCCGCCGGCAGTGCTACCGGCACCGTAACGAGTAATGCTCATAAAAATTGCTCCTGATTAAAAACGAATGTTCTTCAAAAATTCCGCCAGGCGCGGCGATTGCGGGCGTTCGAAAATCTCCTTCGGCGCGCCCTGCTCTTCAATGCGGCCCTGGTTCATGAAGACGATCTTGTCCGACACTTCATAGGCAAAGCGCATTTCGTGAGTGACCAGCAACATGGTCATGCCCTCTTCCGCCAGGCCCTTGATCACACTCAGCACCTCCCCCACCAATTCCGGGTCGAGGGCCGAGGTGACTTCATCAAACAGCATCAGGCTGGGGTTCATGGCAATGGCGCGGGCAATCGCCACACGCTGCTGCTGACCGCCGGAAAGTTGGCCGGGGAAGTGATTACGCCGCTCCAGCAAGCCCACGCGGTCCAGCCATTTTTCGGCCAGGGCCACCGCTTCGTCCTTGCCCATTTTCTTGACCTTGAGCAGGCCGAGGGTGACGTTTTGCAACGCCGTCAGATGCGGAAACAGGTTGAATTGCTGGAAGGCCATGCCGGTCATCGCGCGGTGCTGGGCAATCACCCGCTCGGGGTGGCGCACGCGCTTGCCGGCGATTTCGCTGTAGCCGATGGACTCACCGTCCAGGCTGATCTGCCCGCCCTGGAACTCTTCGAGCAGGTTGACGCAACGCAGCAAGGTGGTCTTGCCCGAGCCGCTGGAGCCGATCAATGTCACCACGTTGCCGCGCTGCATGGACAAGTCGACGCCCTTGAGCACTTCGACCTGGCCATATTGTTTGCGTAGGCCACGAATGTTCAGCAGCGGTTGGTTGGTTTGAGGTTGGTTCATGGCAAGGCCACCCGCTTTTCAATGTAGCGCCCGAATAACTCGATGGCGTAGTTGATGACAAAGAACAGAAACCCGGCGAACAGGTAGAACTCCAGGGTCATAAAGGTACGTGCGATGACTTGCTGGGTGCTGAGCAGCAGTTCGGCCACGCCGATCACCGACAGCAAGGTCGAGGCCTTGACGATTTCGGTGGAGGAATTGACCCAGGTCGGCAGGATCTGGCGCAATGCCTGGGGCAACAGCACGTAGGCCAGCGACTGTTTGAATGTCAGCCCAATCGCCTTGCCCGCTTCCAGTTGCCCACGGGGAATAGCTTGCAGCGCACCGCGCACGATTTCCGATACGTGGGAGCCACAGAACAGCGTCAAACCGACCGCACCGGCCTGGAACGCGGTGATCTGCCAACCCAGCGCCGGCAGCATGTAAAAACACGCCAGCACCAGCACAAACACCGGCGTACCGCGCACCAGGTCGACATACAGACGAAACGGCGCGCGCATCCAGAATTTGCCGTAGGTGAGGATCAACCCGGCAAAAATGCCGATCAGCGTGCCAAAGATAATCGCCAGCACCGAGCAATAAATACTGGTTTGAAACCCCGCCCAGAGGGTATCCCGGGCGATCCACAATTCATGCAGCCAGCTTGGGGACTCGTACATGCAAACCCTCCTTAACGACGGATCGCCAGACGCTGTTCCAGGTAACGGAGCAGCATGGCAATGAGGTAACAGGCCGCCACATAGAGCGCGGTCGTGACCATCCAGGTTTCAATCACCCGGTAGCTTTCGACGTTGATCTTGCGGGCGTAATAGGTCAGCTCCGGCACCGCAATCGCGGCCGCCAGCGACGTGTCCTTGAACAGCGAAATAAAGTTGTTCGACAGCGCCGGCAACACGTTGCGCAGCATCACCGGCACGGTGATGTAGGCGCGGATCCGCCACTCACCCAAACCGATGGCCAAGCCGGCTTCACGCAGGCCCTTGGGAATATTCAACAGCCCGGCGCGGAACACTTCGGTCAGGTAAGCACCGGCATATAAGGACAGGGTGATGATGAACGAGGGGATCTTGTCGAGCCGAATCCCAAGCGAGGGCAGTGCAAAGTAAATCAACAGGATCAGCACGAGGATTGGCGTATTGCGGATCACCGTCACATACACCGAGGCGAATATTCGCAACGCACGGTGTTTGGACAGCATCGCAAACGCCATCATCAGGCCGATCACGCAACCGATGGCGATCGACAGCAAGGCCAGTTCAAGGCCCAGGCCGAGCCCCGCCAGCAAGCTGGGGAAATCACGCCACACGGCGGCAAAGTTCAACTGATAGTTCATGGTCGGCAGTACCTGATCGGGGCGCCGTCAGCGACGCCCCAGGATTTACGATTTACTTGAACTCAACCGGGAAACCGATCGCAGGTTCCGGCAAATCCACACCGAACCATTGTTTGAACGAGGCTTTGTAGGCCGGGAATTCCACGCCGGTCATGGCTTCATGCAGTGCGGTGTTGACGAAGTTCAGCCAGTCCTGATCGCCACGCTTGACCGCGCACGCGTAGGTTTGCGGGCTCCAGGCGTAGGTCGGGCTGCGGTAGCGGCCCGGGTTTTGCACCATCAGGTACTTGACCGAGGACTGGTCAGTGGCGGCGGCATCGGCACGGCCGGAGTTCACGGCCTGGTACATCAAGTCGACGCTGTCGTACTGGTCGACCTTGGCTTTAGGCAGGGCCTGGTGCACCAGCTCTTCGGCATACACGTTTTGCAGCACGGCCACGGTCACGCTATCGCCGGCGGCTTGCAGGTCTTCGATTTCTTTGTATTTGCTGTTATTCGGCAGCAACAGGCCCACGCCTTCGCGGTAGTACGGCAGGGTAAAGGCAACCTGCTGCGCACGGCTGGCGGTGACGGTGATGAACTGGCAACTCATGTCGACCTTGTCGGTCAGCAGGTTGGGAATACGCGCGTCAGACGACTGCACCACAAACTCGACCTTGCTTGGGTCGTTGAACAAGCCTTTAGCCACGATGCGGCCGATGTCGATATCAAAACCCTGCAACTTGCCATCCGCTCCCTGGAAGTGCCACGGCGCATTGGTACTGCCTGTACCCACGATGAGATGCCCACGCTTGAGCACATCATCGAGCTTGCTGTCCGCCGCGTGCACAACGCTTGCGAGGGAAGCCGATGCGGCGAAGAGAAAAACACACGCTTTAAACACGGAAGGTCGGTGATGCATGACAAGCACTCCAGGAGTTGTGTATTCCGCTATACCGGAACTTAGTATGTAACAACGGAATAGACAGCAGAAAGTGTGCCACACGCGTTAACAGAAAAACATGCCAGGGATAAATTCGTTTTAAATCATATGGATAGTTAATCGGCCAGGACGCGGCGTTACGCCAGCATTGCGAACCGGCTTGCTACCCAAGGCCCCACACACCGGTGACAGGCCCCAATCGAGTGCGCCACCACGGTGTTACCACGCACCCTTGCAGTGCGCGCGCGTCGTGGATAAATCCTCACACTGGACTAGCCTTTGCACATCCACGCCAACAAGGACGCCCTTGCCCATGAAGCTCAGTCTCGCTCTGGTTTTGCTTTCATTGCTGGCTGCCGGCAACGCTTCGGCCGCCAACGACCGTCACGAATGCAAGGAAGAACTGCAAAAGCTCAAGGAAGCCTTCGGCACTGACTACACCAGCCAGAACCACCACGGCTATCGCCGGGCCAAGGCTTCCAGGGATAACGAGGAATACAGGAAGTGTGCAAGCCAGGCGCGCAAGGCTCGCGAGCGCGTGGAGCGGGACAAGGATGCGTGAGCATGTCTACCTGTGAAGGTTGACAGTAGACGCTGACGATCTCTCGATTTAGCGTACCCGCAAGCTGTTGGCCGGGCACACTAGGAGATCATCATGGGCGCTGCAAACACGGTTATTCATGGCCTCGACGAATACCAACGCATCCTGAAAGAACACCCATTGGTTATCGCGCTGTTTACCTCCCCTTACTGCCCGGCGTGCATGGGAGCTGGCCAACACTTCAATCGCATTGCCGACAAATACGCCGGCCGCGTGAAATGCCTGCTGTTGGACACGACCCAAACCCCCAAAATCAATGGCGTAGACGGCACGCCCACATTGGTGGTGTACAAAAATGCCCTTGAGGTTGAAAACCTCAAGGGCATCGGTGACCCACGATATCAGGAAGAATTCCTGGAGGACGTGTTCAGCGACTACGCACCAGCAACACCTGCGTCACCCGCCGCTCCTCAACCGCCGCGACGGTCAAGCGCCAGCCCTCATGCTCCAGGCTATCACCCACCACGGGCAGGCGGTCGAGCAGGCTCATGACCAATCCGGCGAGGGTTTGATAATCTTCGGTCGCGGCAGCCTTGAAGCCGGTACGCTGACACACCAGGTTGAGGTTCAAGGCACCATTGACGCGGTAGCCCTCGCCCTCTTCGACAATATCCGGCCCTTCGATTTCGCTGGCATCGGGCAATTCACCGGCGATGGATTCGAGAATGTCGGTCATGCTCAACACGCCCATGAAGTCGCCGAATTCGTTGATCACGAAGGCAATGTGGGTCGACTCCTGGCGCATCTGCTCCAGGGCGTTAAGGATTGAGAAGCTCTCCAGCAAATTGACCGCCCGGCGCGCCAGGTGCTCAAGGTTCGGCTCGTTACCGGCCAGGTATTCCTTGAGCAGCTCCTTTTTATGCACAAACCCTAAAGGCTCATCCACAGCGCCGTTGCGGATCAATGGCAGGCGCGAGTAGGACGAATGCATCAGTTTTTGCCGGATGGTGTCGGCGTCGTCCGCCAGATCAATACAGTCGACCTTGGCCCGTGGCGTCATCAAGGTGCGGATCGGCCGCTCGGCCAATTGCAATACACCGCTGATCATCACGCGTTCACGTCGATCAAACAGCGGGCCTTGGCCGGCATCCGGTTCGCCCAGCAGGTCAGCGACGTCATCATCCACGCCCTCCACCGCCAAACTGCGGCCGCCGAGCAAACGCATCACCGCATGGGCGGTACGCTGGCGCACCGGCAAGGTGCCTTGCGCCGACTTCTTGCGGCGCGCACGTGCCAACTGGTTGAACAACTCCACCACAATCGAGAAGCCCATGGCCGCATACAGGTAGCCTTTAGGCACATGGAAACCCAAGCCTTCGGCGGTCAGCACCAGGCCGATCATCATCAAGAAGCTCAGGCACAGCATGATCACTGTCGGGTGCGAATTGACGAAGCGCGTCAGCGGCTTGCTCGCCACGATCATCAGGCCGATGGAGAAGACCACGGCGATCATCATCACCGCCAGCTCATCGACCATGCCCACGGCCGTGACCACCGCATCCAGCGAGAACACCGCGTCGAGCACCACGATCTGCGCGACGATCGGCCAGAACATCGCGTAAGTGGCATTGCCGGTGCGTTGCGCCACATGCCCCTCAAGGCGCTCATGCAATTCCATGGTGGCTTTGAACAACAGGAACACACCGCCGAACAGCATGATCAGGTCACGCCCGGAAAAGCCCTTGCCGAACACCTCGAACAACGGCTGGGTGAGCGTCACCATCCACGAAATACTCGCCAGCAAGCCCAGGCGCATCAGCAATGCCAGGGACAGCCCGATCAACCGCGCGCGGTCGCGCTGCTCCGGTGGCAACTTGTCGGCCAGAATCGCAATAAACACCAGGTTGTCGATGCCCAGCACCAGTTCCAGCACAATCAAGGTCAACAAGCCGAGCCAGGCCGTTGGATCCGCTAACCATTCCATTTATAAAAGTCTCGTAGTTGATTTCAGAATGCCGGGCACGGCAAGGCGCGGTCAGTGGACCGGGACAAGGTTAGCAATCGGAATACGGGGTGCTTGAGCAGGAACGGCGACAGTGAATGTCTTGGGGAAAGACGACTGGGAGGCTCCGAGAGGGTGTTCATGCAAGTCCTGCAATGGGAAAAGGACTTGAATCGTACAGTCGAAACTCAAATTTCCCACACTGCAAAACTATTACAAAATCTGTAAGCCCAACCCATAACCTCTGTGGGAGCTGGCTTCACATTGCGGGTCAACGCTGATCAGGACTTACGCGTTGCATCATCCAGCGCCAGAATCGTATGCGCATTCGTCACCGTGGTGGCGAGCGTATTAATCACCCCAGACCGCAACGCGCCCAAGGTCGCCGCCGCCTTGGTGTTCTCGCTGGCAATCGCCACCACATCCGGGATGCGAAACAACTCCTGCACGGTCAACCCGATCACTCGCCCTTGAATCGCGTTGACCGCCGGCTGCCCATGAATGTCGATAAAGTCATACCCCATCATGTCGCCCACCGTGCCGGACAAGCGCGCCTGGGCGATTTCCTGCGGCGAGAACCAGCCCATGCGCACCATGTTGCTGTTCTCGCTCATGTCACCAATGCCGATCAGCGCAATGTCTGCACGCCGCGCCCGGTCGAGGGTTGAGCGCACCGTGTCATTGTTGATCAGCACGCCGCGCAGTTCCGGGTTGGCCACCAGTGCCGGCGCATACAAACTTTCACTCTCGCCACCAAAACGCAGGGCCAGGCGTCGGCAGATATGGTCGGGGTTCATGTATTCGCCCGCCTTGAGCGAACCGCCGATAGCGCAGACAAATGTGCAGTTGCGCGTCACCGGCAAAAACACGTTATCGGCCACCGCGCCGACGTTACGGCCCATGCCGACGGCGACGATCATGCCGTCGCTCAAGGTTTTGTTCAGGTAGTTGGCCACCAGGCTGGCGACGGCCGAGCGCTGGGTGTCGGGTTCGCTGTGGTCGACCGCGATCAACGCGCGGTCGAGCTTGAAGCGCTCCACCAGCGCGCGCTCCAGCTCGTTGTTCATTGCCGGGTGCTGCAACACCCGCACCTCGACAATCCCTTCGTCGCGCGCACGTTTGAGCAAGCGGCTGACTTTGGCCCGCGACAGGTCGAAGCGCTTGGCGATGGCCTCCTGAGTGACGTTCTCAAGGTAATAGAGCATCGCCACTTCAGTCATCTGATCGATATCGCTGGCGATGCGCTGGGTACTGTCACTCATGGGGACGGGCTTCCGTTTCGGCGTCAAAGGCGCATTCTCCCGACTCTTGCCCCGTCCCGTCCACTACTGATGCCCATCGCGCTCGATCGCGTTGATACGCTCGACCTTGGCCCCGGAACGCGCCGCCTCGAACTCCGACTCCAGAAACGATTTGACGATGCTTTTGGCCAGCTCGGCGCCGATCACCCGTGCGCCAATAGACAGGATTTGTGCATCGTTGCTCTTGCGTGCGCGCTCCGCCGAATAGGTGTCGTGGGCCTGGGCCGCACGGATGCCCAGCACTTTATTGGCCGAGATGGCCATGCCGATCCCGGTGCCACACACCAGCACACCTAAGCGTTGCTGCCCGGCATTGATGGCGGTGGCCACCGCCAGCGCGATGTCCGGGTACAGCACCGGCGCGGTGGAATGGGTGCCGAAGTCGGTCACCGGGTAACCCAACGCCTCGATATGGCGCTTTAACAGCTCTTTGAGCTCAAAACCCGCTTCATCGCATCCGATAGCCACCGGGAAAGGTGTGTTCATGGCGTCTGGCTCCGCTGCCGTTTAGGTGCTTTAGACTGATCATATGATCACTCTATGAAATTTAGCTCAGTTATTTCTCGAGCATTACGCCCTTTCTGTCAAGCGCGTTTTAGCTGACCTCCCAGTCAAAGCCGTATAAACAGGCCATTTTTGCGCAAACAGGCGTATTTATAACTTTTTAATGAAAGCGATTGACTGATCAGAATTTCATTTGATACACATATGATCACAGGGAAACATGACTGTGCGACCTAATAAGAATTCACAGCACGAGGACACGCCGATGGCCACGCCATTACTGCTCCAGGCTGAACACGTCGCCAAGGCTTACGCCGGGGTGCCTGCCCTGCGTGACGGGCGCCTTTCTCTGCGGGCCGGCAGCGTGCATGCGCTGTGCGGCGGCAATGGCGCCGGCAAGTCGACGTTCCTGAGCATCCTGATGGGCATCACCCAGCGTGACGCCGGAACCATCCTGCTCAACGGCACGCCCGTCCAGTTCAACCGCCCAAGTGAAGCGCTGGCGGCGGGGATCGCGATGATCACCCAAGAGCTGGAACCCATCCCTTATATGACCGTCGCCGAAAATATCTGGCTGGGCCGCGAACCGCGCCGCGCCGGCTGCATCGTCGACAGCAAGACCCTCAACCGCCGCACCCGCGAGCTGCTCGAAAGCCTGGAATTCGAGGTCGACGCCACCAGCCCCATGCACCGCCTGAGCGTGGCGCAGATTCAACTGGTGGAAATCGCCAAGGCGTTCAGCCATGACTGCCAGGTGATGATCATGGACGAGCCGACTTCGGCGATCGGCGAGCGCGAAGCGGAAACCCTGTTCAAGGCCATCCGCCGCCTCACTGCAAGAGGCGCCGGCATCGTCTACGTATCGCACCGCTTGAGCGAGCTGGCGCAGATCGCCGACGAGTACAGCATCTTCCGCGACGGCGCCTTTGTGGAAAGCGGGCGCATGGCCGATATCGACCGCAACCATTTGGTGCGCGGGATTGTCGGCCAGGAGCTGACACGCATCGACCATAAGGTCGGCCGTGAATGCGCCGCCACCACCTGCCTGCAAGTCGACAACCTGAGCCGCAATGGCGAGTTCCACGACATCAGCCTGCAACTGCGCCAGGGCGAAATCCTCGGCATCTATGGGCTGATGGGCTCGGGGCGCAGCGAGTTTCTCAATTGCATCTATGGACTGACCGTCGCGGACTCCGGCAGCGTGACCCTGCAAGGCAAGCCCATGCCCATCGGCCTGCCCAAAGCCACGATCAACGCCGGCATGTCGCTGGTCACCGAAGACCGTAAAGACAGCGGCCTGGTGCTCACCGGCAGCATTCTGTCCAACATTGCGCTGTCGGCTTACAAGCGCCTGTCGAGTTGGTCGCTGATCAATGCGCGCAAGGAAACCCAATTGGCCGAAACCATGGTCAAGCGCCTGCAGATCAAGACCAGTTCCCTGGAATTGCCGGTGGCGTCCATGAGCGGCGGCAACCAGCAGAAAGTCGTGCTCGCCAAATGCCTGTCGACCGAGCCGGTGTGCCTGCTCTGCGACGAGCCGACCCGTGGCATCGATGAAGGCGCCAAGCAGGAGATCTACCACCTGCTCGACCAGTTCGTGCGCGCCGGTGGCGCTGCCATTGTGGTGTCGTCCGAAGCCCCGGAGCTGCTGCATTTAAGTGATCGCATCGCCGTATTCAAGGGCGGCCGACTGGTGACCATCAGCACCGACACCGCCCTTTCCCAGGAAGCCTTGTTGAGTCTTGCCTCATGAATGCCAAAACCATCGCACCGCCCATGACCACCGCACCGCGCAATCGCCTGCGTGTGTCCCTCGACCGCTTCGGCCTGCCGCTGGTGTTTATCCTGCTGTGCGTGGTGATGGCGTTTTCCAGCGAATACTTCATGACCTGGCGCAACTGGATGGACATCCTGCGTCAGACCTCGATCAACGGCATCCTCGCCGTGGGCATGACCTACGTGATCCTCACCAAAGGCATCGACCTGTCGGTGGGCTCGATCCTGGCCTTTGCCGGGCTGTGCAGCGCCATGGTCGCGACCCAGGGCTATGGCTTGCTCGCAGCGGTGAGTGCGGGGATGTTTGCCGGTGCAATGCTCGGCGTGGTCAACGGCTTTATGGTCGCCAACCTGTCGATCCCGCCATTCGTGGCCACCCTGGGCATGCTCAGTATCGCGCGCGGCATGACCTTCATCCTCAACGACGGCAGCCCGATCACCGACCTGCCCGACGCCTATCTGGCGCTGGGCATCGGCAAGATCGGCCCGATCGGCGTGCCCATCGTGATCTTCGCGGTGGTCGCGCTGATCTTCTGGATGGTGCTGCGCTACACCACATACGGCCGCTACGTGTACGCGGTGGGCGGCAATGAAAAGAGCGCACGCACCTCGGGTATCGGCGTGCGCAAGGTGATGTTTTCGGTGTACGTGGTCTCGGGTTTGCTCGCCGGGCTGGCCGGCGTAGTGCTGTCGGCACGCACCACCTCTGCCCTGCCCCAGGCCGGGGTTTCCTATGAGCTGGACGCGATTGCCGCCGTGGTGATCGGCGGCACCAGCCTGTCGGGCGGCACCGGCAGCATTGTCGGCACATTGTTTGGTGCGCTGCTGATCGGCGTGATCAACAACGGGCTGAACCTGCTCGGCGTGTCCTCCTATTACCAGCAGGTCGCCAAGGGCCTGATCATCGTGTTCGCAGTACTGATCGACGTGTGGCGCAAGAAAAAACGCTAGAGAACGACCCACAACAATAACCGGAGTTCTACTCATGAAACTTGGTACCACTTTGGCCGCCGCGGCGACCCTCACCCTGCTCGCCAGCAGCATTGCCTTTGCCGCCGACGGCAAGACCTACAAGATCGGCGCGGCCGTCTACGGCCTCAAGGGCCAGTTCATGCAGAACTGGGTCCGTGAGCTCAAGGAACACCCGGCAGTCAAGGACGGCACCGTGCAACTGACCGTGTTCGACGGCAACTACGACGCCCTGACCCAAAACAACCAGATCGAAAACATGGTGACCCAGCACTACGACGCCATCCTGTTCGTACCGATCGACACCAAGGCGGGTGTCGGCACAGTGAAAGCCGCCATGAGCAACGACGTAGTGGTCATCGCCTCCAATACGAAAGTAGCCGATGCCTCCGTGCCTTATGTGGGCAACGACGACGTAGAGGGCGGCCGCCTGCAGGCCCAGGCCATGGTCGACAAGCTCAATGGCAAAGGCAATGTGGTGATCATCCAGGGCCCGATTGGCCAGTCGGCGCAAATCGACCGGGAAAAAGGCGAACTGGAAGTGCTGAGCAAGCACCCGGACATCAAGATCATCGAGAAAAAGACCGCCAACTGGGACCGCGCCCAGGCCCTGACCCTTACCGAAGACTGGCTGAACGCGCACCCCAAAGGCATCAACGGCGTGATCGCGCAAAACGACGACATGGCCCTCGGTGCCGTGCAGGCGTTGAAGTCCCACGGGTTGACCTCCAAGGACGTGCCGGTCACCTCTATCGACGGCATGCCGGACGCGATCCAGGCGGCGAAAAAAGACGAAGTCACCACCTTCCTGCAAGACGCCCAGGCTCAATCCCAAGGCGCGCTGGATGTGGCATTGCGTGCCCTGGCAGGCAAGGACTACAAGCCGCAGTCGGTGATCTGGGAGCGCTACGGCAAAGACGTGAAATGGGGCGATGGCACCGCCAAGAACTACATCCTGCCGTGGGTGCCCGTCACTAACGCGAATGCCGATGCGCTGTACCAGCAGGTCAGCGGCAGTAAATAACGGTCTCGACCTGTCAATGCATTCCAAATGTGGGAGCGGGCTTGCTCGCGAAGGCGGTGGATCAGCCAACTGATATGCCACCTGACACACCGTATTCGCGAGCAAGCCCGCTCCCACATTGGATCTTCATCGCTCTTCAGAGGGAATCATTCATGTCTGGATTCTGGAACCAAGCCTTCGACCTCACCGGCCGTTGCGCGGTGATCACCGGCGGCGCCGCCGGCATTGGCCTGGCCTGCGCCCACCTGCTGGTGGAGCGCGGCGCCCGCGTAGCCCTGCTCGACCGCGACCCGGCGGTGGTGCACGTCGCGGCCAGCCTGGGCGACGGGCACCTGGGCATTGCCGTCGACCTCGGCCAGATCGGCCAGATACACCACACCATCGACAGCGTATTCGAACATTTCCAACGCCTGGATTACCTGATCAACAGCGCCGGCGTGGTGTTGCTGGACAAGGCCATCGACGTTAGCGAAAGCGCCTGGGACACCACCCTGGACATCAACCTCAAGGCCAGCTTCTTCGTGGCCCAGGCTTGCGCCAGACACATGTTGGCGCAGGGCAGCGGGCGCATCGTCAACCTGGCCTCCCAGGCCGCCGTGATTGGCCTGGACCGTCACGTCGCCTACTGCGCGAGCAAGGCCGCCATCGTCGGCATGACCAAAGTGCTCGCCATGGAATGGGCGCCACAGATCAACGTCAACGCCATCTCCCCGACCATCGTCGAGACCGCCCTGGGCAAAAAAGCCTGGGCCGGTGAAGCGGGTGAGAAGGCCAAATTGCAGATCCCGGCGGGCCGCTTTGCCCAGCCGCAAGAAATCGCCGGGCTGGCGCTGTACCTGCTCAGCGACGCCGCGCAGATGATCACCGGCGCCAACATGGTGATCGATGGCGGCTACAGCATTCAGTAATTCATTTTTTGTCGTGAGGTTTAGTCATGTCCACCGTCACCGAACGCACACCTGAACAATTGTCCCCGGCCATCCCGAAAACCATGCAGGCCGTGGTCTGCCACGGGCCAGAAGACTATCGCCTGGAAACCGTAGATGTGCCCACACCCGGGCCGGACGAGATCCTCACCAAAGTCGAGCTGTGCGGCATCTGCATGGGTGACATCAAGACCTATCGCGGCGCGCCGTCGTTCTGGGGTGATGCCGAGCAACCGCGCTATGTGAAGCCGCCGATGATTCCCGGGCATGAGTTCGTCTGCCGTGTGGTCGCCCTCGGCCCAGGTGCAGAAAAACGCGGTGTGGCGGTCGGCGACCGAGTGATCTCCGAACAGATCGTGCCGTGCTGGGGCTGCCGTTTCTGCAACCACGGCCAGTACTGGATGTGCCAGAAGCACGACCTCTATGGCTTCCAGAACAATGTGCAGGGCGCCATGGCCCAGTACATGATCTTCACCAAGGAAGGCATCATCCACAAAGTGCCGGAATCCATCGCCCCGGATGAAGCCATTCTGATCGAGCCGCTGGCCTGCTCGCTGCACGCGGCCGAACGCGCGAATGTCGACCATGACGACGTAGTGGTGGTCGCCGGCGCCGGTACTTTGGGCCTGGGCATTATCGGTGCGGTACGCCTGCGCAACCCGAAAAAACTCATCGTGCTGGACATGAAACCCGAACGCGCCGCCCTCGCCCTGCGCATGGGTGCCGACGAGGTGTGGAACCCGGCCGCAGTCGACGTGATGGCCAAAATTCGCGAAATCACCGACGGTTATGGTTGCGACATTTATATCGAAGCCACCGGGCACCACAAGGCGGTGAACCAGGGCCTGGCGATGCTGCGCAAGCTGGGGCGTTTCGTCGAATTCAGCGTGTTTAATGACGAGGCCACGGTAGATTGGTCGATCATCGGCGACCGCAAGGAACTGGATATTTTGGGTTCACACCTGGGACCCTACATGTACCCGCGCGCCATCGATTTTATCGGCAACCGCAAGATCGACATGCGCGACGTGGTGACCCACAAGTTTGCGTTGGCGGACTTCAAGGAAGCATTTGCGGTGATGGAGCGTGGGGACAAGTCGCTCAAAGTAGTCCTCGAACCTTAAGAACACTACATACCCAAATGTGGGAGCGGGCTTGCTCGCGAAGACGGCGTGTCAGTCAACACATGTATCAACTGAACCACCGCTTTCGCGAGCAAGCCCGCTCCCACAGGGAATTGTTGTTGCCCTTCAAGAACAAGAACAGGAACCCGCGTTATGAATCGAGTGATCAACGATCCGGACCACGTGGTCGAGGACATGCTGCGCGGCATCCTGGTCGCGCACCCCGAGCTGCGCCAATACGAAACCAACCCAAGGGTCATCACCAAGGCCAAGCCATCGGCAGCCGGCCGCGTCGGCATTGTCACCGGCGGCGGCTCCGGCCATGAACCGGCCTTTCTCGGCTACGTCGGCCCGGGCCTGGTGGACGCCGTGGCCGTCGGCGAGATTTTCTCCTCGCCCACCGCCAAGAGCTTTTTCGACGCCTTCCGCGCCGCCGACCATGGTGCGGGCGTGGCCTGCCTGTACGGCAACTACGCCGGTGACAACATGAACGTGAAGCTGGCTATGAAAATGGCCGCCAGCAAAGACATGCGCATCCGCACCGTGGTCGCCAATGACGACGTGGCTTCCGCGCCCAAGGCCGATATTGCCAAGCGCCGTGGCGTGGCCGGCGAAATATTCATGTGGAAGATCGGCGGCGCTGCGGCCGCCCAGCATTACGATCTGGATGGCGTGATTCGCGTCGCACAGAAAACCGTGGATAACTGCCGCTCCATCGGCATCGGCCTCACGCCCTGCACCATCGCCGCTGTGGGCAAGCCGAACTTCCAGATTCCCGACGGCCAGATGGAACTGGGCATCGGCCATCACGGCGAACCGGGCATTGAAGTGATCGCCATTGAACCGGCTGCCGCCATGGCCGAGCGCATGCTCGCGCCGATCCTGGCCGACCGCGATTTCAGCCAGGATGACAGTGTGGTGGTGCTGGTCTCGGGCCTGGGGGCCACGCCGGTCATGGAGTTGTATGTGTTCTACGCCGAGGTCGAAAGCCAACTCAAGGCCAAGGGCTTGAAGATTCACCGTTGCTACGTCGGCAACTACTTCACCTCCCTGGAAATGATGGGCGTGACCCTGACCCTGCTCGGCCTAGACGCTGAGCTAAAAACCCTGATCGACCAACCCTGCCGTTCCATCGGCATGACCCAGGCGGAGTGAACCATGAGCCAGCATTTTTCCACCCGCGACGGCAGCGCCATTGTCGCTGACCTGGTCAGCGTGATCGTGGCCAACCGCGAGTACCTCAGTGAAATTGACGGCGCCATTGGCGACGGCGACCACGGCATCAATATGGCCAAGGGCTTTGCCCATTGCGGGCGCAGCCTCGAAGGTCGCCAGTTGACCCTGGCCGAAGCCCTGGATGAACTGACCCTGAGCCTGATGGAAGGCATCGGCGGCTCCATGGGGCCGCTGTATGGCAGCCTGTTTATCGGCATGGCCGATGAGGTGCGCAGCAGCGAGAACATCGACGCGGCAACCTTTGCCCACCTGCTGCGCGGCGGCCTGACCTCGTTGCAAGACATCACCGAAGCGGGCGTGGGCGACAAGTGCCTGATGGACACGCTGATCCCGGCGGTTGAAGCCTTTGAGCGTGCGCAGGCCAGTGGCGCGTCCTTTAGTGATGCGCTGGAGGCGATGAAAACTGCGGCGTCACAGGGGCGTGATTCGACCAAAGACCTGATCGCCAAAATCGGTCGCGCCAGCCGCCTGGGCGAGCGCTCGCTGGGGGTACTGGATGCGGGGGCGGTGTCGTGCTGCCTGATTCTTACGCGCCTGGCCGATTCCGTGCAGCCGCGGCTGACTGCTTGACCTGCTGGATATACCGTGCAACCGCCGGCGCTTTTTCAAAGCGCCGGTGAATCAGCGACAGCCACGAAGAGGCCTCATTCGCGCCCTGATGGATCGTGCGGTACACCACGCCTGGCAAATTCACGTGCCCGACCATCGACGCCGGCACCACCGCCACGCCCTGCCCTAACGACACCAACGCCACCACCGCGACCAGGCCGCCCGGCTGCGGCCCCAGGCTCGGTGCGAAACCACCCTGTGCCGCAACATGCAAAGTGCCGCTGATTTGTTCGGGCAATATAAACGTCTCGTTTTGCAGGTGTTCGCAGCCGATGACCTTAAGACCCAGCAGCCAGGAGTCCTGAGGCAGCGCCAACACAAAGCCTTCGCTGTCCAGGCGCACCGCCTCCACACTGTCAGGCAAGGTCATGGGCGAGCGGATATAGCCAATGTCATAACGCCCGTCGGCTACCGCACTGGGTAACGTCGCCATTGCGCATTCGCGCACATTCACGCTCACATCGGGAAACGCCTGGCCGAACGCCTGCATCTGTTTTTGCAGCAACCCCGAATACACCGCCGACGCCACATAGCCCAATTCGATATGCCCGATTTCCCCGCGCCCGGCGCGCTGGGCGTTGCGTTGGGCGAACTCGAACTGGCGCACGGTGGCTTCGGCTTCGATCAGCAACGCGGCGCCGGCTTCGGTGAGACTGACCTCACGTTGCTGACGGATAAACAGGCGCGTGCCCAGGGTGGCTTCCATGTCCTGGATCTGTCGGCTCAAGGTCGGCGGCGCGATGCCCAGTTGCTCAGCGGCGCGGGTGAAATTGCGCTGCCGGGCGACGGCGAGAAAGTAGCGGAAATGGCGGATTTCCATTCAGGCATTAGCTCAAAGGTAATGAAGTGTCGGTTCCCAGCTAATAAAACGAGCCTTAGCCAGGGATAAGCTCAGCGTACACCCACATTGAGGCGCCTGCGATGCACACTAATGGTCTTTCCCACATTACCTGTAAGGCAATCAAGCCATGAGCCAGGTCAGCCCGCGCCTCACCCTGCTGACCGCCTCGGGTGTCTGCTCGCTGATTGTGCTCGACACCAATATCGTCGCCGTCACCCTGCCGAGTATCGCGCGCGACCTGGGTGCGAATTTCGCCGATATCGAGTGGGTGGTCAGCGCCTATATGCTGGCGTTCGCCGCCCTGTTACTGCCCGCCGGCAGCATCGCCGACCGCTTTGGTCGCAAGCGATCGCTGATCTGGGGCTTGAGCATTTTCATCCTCGCCTCGCTGGGCTGTGGCGCTGCACCGAATGCGTTGTTGCTGGACCTTGCCCGCGCCGTCAAAGGCGTCGGCGCAGCCTTGCTGCTGACCTCTGCCCTGGCGTCCATCGGCCACACCTTTCACGATGAAATCGAGCGTGCCAAAGCCTGGGCATTCTGGGGCGCGTGCATGGGCGTGGCGATGACCGCCGCGCCCACCCTGGGCGGCGTGATCACCCAGTACCTGGGCTGGCGCTGGATCTTCTACCTCAACCTGCCCGTGGGCCTGGGGTTGATGGCGCTGGTGCTGCGGGCGATCCCCGAATCGCGCGACACTCAATCTGCGCGCCTGGACCCCTGGGGCAGCCTGGCCTTCAGTGCCAGCTTGCTGTGCCTGATCTGGGGCTTGATCGAGGCCAATCGCATCGGCTGGGACAGCCCGCTGACCTACGCACGCCTGATCGGCGGCGCAGTGTTGCTGGGGGTGTTTATACTGGTCGAACGTCTGCAACAACGGCCCATGGTCGACTTGCAACTGTTCCGGCACCCGCGTTTTATCGGCGCGCTGCTGGGAATGTTTGCCTACGCCGGCTGTGCCCAGGTGATGATGACGTTACTGCCGTTTTACCTGCAGAACGGCCTGGGTTTTTCTGCCATAGCGTCGGGCCTGGGCATGTTGCCGTTTGCCTTGACCATGCTGATTTGCCCACGCATTGGTGCACGACTGGCCGGGCGTTTTGCGCCTGCAACGATGATGGCAACCGGCTTGACCCTGGTGGGCTGCGGCAACCTGTTAAGCGCCTGGGCGGTGAATGTGGGCGGTTATCTGCCCTTCGCGCTGGCGATTGCCGTGACCGGCGCCGGTGCGGGCCTGCTCAATGGCGACACGCAGAAAAACATCATGGCCTGCGTGCCACGTGACCGTGCGGGCATGGCGTCGGGCATGAGCACCACCATGCGTTTCAGCGCGATTATGTTGGCCATTGGCGTGTATGGGGCGTTGCTCACCAGCCATAGCGAGCAGTTGCTGAGCACGAGTATCGACCCGCAATGGCAGGCCCAGGTGGCGGGGATTGCGTCGCGAGTAGTGGCCGGGGATATGCCGGCGGCGATGGGCTTGCTGCCGGAACCGGCGCGAGTGCTGGTGCAACCGTTGGCGCGGCAGGCGTTTGTGGGTGGGTTCAGCGGGGTGTTGTGGGCGGCGGGGTTGTTGGGGTTACTGGGGGCATTGGTGGTGGGGACGCTGATGCGAAAGCCGATTCCCGCCCTGGCGCAAAACTAAATGTGGGAGCGGGCGTGCTCGCAAAAGCAGTGTGTCAGTCACCACGTGTATCAACTGAACCACCGCATTCGCGAGCAAGCCCGCTCCCACACTGGGATCGCCTACAGCCTATAGTTACCAGAACCGCTGCTGGGTCAACCGGCTCCACCAGGTCAGCAACACGCGGTCCACCGAACCGCTGGCCGCCAGGCCCACGCGTTCCTGCAGGCTTTTACGCTCGGCGTAGTGCAGGTGGAACACGTCGGCGGTCTTGGCCTTGGTGGCCAGGTATTCGTCGCTGGTTTGCAGTTCATCGACCAACTGTTTGTCGAGCGCTGCAACACCCAGCCACACTTCTCCGGTCGCGACATCATCGATTGCCAGCTGCGGGCGATAGCGCGAGACGAAGTTCTTGAACAACTGATGGGTGATGTCCAGGTCTTCCTGGAACTTCTCCCGGCCCTTCTCGGTGTTTTCGCCAAACACGGTGAGGGTGCGTTTGTACTCACCGGCGGTCAGCACTTCAAAGTCGATGTCGTGCTTTTTCAGCAGGCGGTTGACGTTGGGCAACTGCGCCACCACGCCGATGGAGCCGAGGATGGCAAACGGTGCGCTGATAATCTTCTCGCCGATGCACGCCATCATGTAGCCGCCGCTGGCCGCAACTTTGTCGATGCACACGGTCAACGGCACGCCGGCCTGACGGATACGCGCCAGCTGCGATGAGGCCAGGCCATAGCTGTGCACCATGCCGCCGCCGCTTTCCAGGCGCAGCACCACTTCATCCTTGGGCGTGGCCAGGCTCAGCAGCGCGGTGATTTCATGGCGCAGGCTCTCGGTGGCCGAGGCCTTGATGTCGCCGTCAAAATCCAGCACAAATACCCGTGGCTTGGCCTCGGGTTTCTTTTTGCTGTTCTTCTTTTCGGTTTTGCTCTCGGATTTGCGCAGGGCCTTGAGCTGGTCCTTGTCGAGCAGGCTCGATTCGAGGCGCTCACGCAGGCCTTTGTAGAAGTCATTGAGCTTGCTGACCTGCAATTGGCCGGCGGATTTGCGCCGCCCCTTGCTGCGCAGCGCGGCGAAACTGATCAGTACCACCAGAATAGCGACCACCAGGGTGACGGTCTTCGCTAGAAAGCTCGCGTATTCAGCCAAAAAATCCATATGTCTCCTCAAAAAGCACGGCGCCAGGCGCGGATGGCCCCAGCATACCGACGGCACCGCCTTCGGACCAGTGCTCAAACCGCCAGCAGTCGGCCTCTAACGCGCTTTTAAAACAAGCGTATGTTTTTTCATTGACAGCTCGCAGGCATCCTCATAACCTCGCCAGACTTTCAACGTACCGGGAAAACGGACGTGGGCAGCATCTATCTGATTCGACATGGCCAGGCCTCCTTCGGTGCAGACGACTATGACGTCCTGTCGCCCGTCGGCGTGGAGCAAGCGCAAGTCCTCGGTCGCCACCTGGCCGACCTGGGCCTCACGTTTGACCGCTGCCTGTCTGGCGACCTGCGTCGCCAGCAACACACCGCCACCGCCGCATTCGATCAATACCGCACCCTCGGCCTGCCAGCCCCAACGCTGGAAATCGACCCGGCCTTCAACGAGTTCGACGGCGAAGCGATCATCCGCGCCCTGCTCCCCGACCTGCTGACCACCGAGCCCCACGCCGTGGATATCCTGCGCAACGCTGCGCAAAACCGCAGCGAGTTCCAGCGCATTTTCGCCCTGATCATCGAACGCTGGCTGGCCGGCACTTACGATCCGCCCGGGCTGGAAAGCTGGCTGGGTTTCGTGGAGCGTGTGCAGGGTGGCCTGCAACGCATCCTGGAAGCCGCCGAAAACACCGACAAGATCGCCGTGTTTACTTCCGGCGGCACCATTACCGCACTGCTCCACCTGATTACCCGAATGCCTGCCGCGCAGGCCTTCGAACTGAACTGGCAAATTGTTAACACCTCGCTCAACCAGCTTAAATTCCGTGGTCGCGAGGTGGCACTGGCTTCCTTCAACAGTCATACCCACTTGCAACTGTTGAAGGCGCCGCAGCTCATCACGTTCCGGTGAACTGCGGCCAACCGTGACCCCAAGGTCACTGGACTCTACCTTAAAGGATCGAAACCATGACTGACGTAGCCAAAGCTGTAGAAGCAATGAAAGCCAAATTCAACCCAGCCGCCGCCGACGGCCTGGACCTGGTGTTCGGTTTCCGTATCGACGACACCCAGAACTTCTCGCTGGTGGTGAAAAACAACACCTGCGAACTGCTGGAAGGCGAAAACCCTGACGCCCAAGTCACTCTGGTGATGGACGCCGAAACCATGAAAGGCATCGTCAGCGGCGAGACCGACGGCATGCAGGCCTTCATGGGCGGCAAGCTGCGCACCGAAGGCGACATGATGCTGGCCATGAAACTGAGCGAGCTGTTCCCGTCCTGATAAGGCCGCGCTCAAAAAAAATCCCGCCTTTCGGCGGGATTTTTCGTTCAGCCTGCTTCCCGGTCAGCGGGTATTGGCATTATCCATTTCTTCGAACGTGTCCATGTACGCAGGGTCATTACCATCGTTTTCACGAATCACACGCCCTTCATACTCGGCGGTGATTTCACCGGTATTGACGTCAAGCCCAACCACGATCACCAGCTTGTATTTGCCCACTTGCAAGTACATGTCATAGAGGTCCCGGGGTTCATCGGGCGCCATAAAAAAGCTGTAGCTGTAACGTACACGCCTGGTTAACACGGGCCACTGTGCTTCAAACGTGCGGGAATCGAAGGATGGGAGCACATCGCTGATTCCACGCAGCGCGGCCTCGACCAGTTGGTCATTGTCCTTGGCTTTGAAGACCACCGGATGCGTGCGAGTCATCGACCGCATCGGGTTGGGGACAATATCCGTTTCAAGGCGGTACATGCCGCTGCTGAACCATTTTGTTGCATCGAAGGTGTCGTCACCTTTCTCGCATTCGCGGCAATGCATCATCAGCGGGGCCGCGGCGCTTTCTCGGGAATACAGTGACGTGATGGACACACCGAAGGTGATCAGCAATGCCCACAATAGGCCTGCACTGCCAACTCGCGCGATAACATTCGCCATCGTCTACATCCTTGTCTGGAGGGGCGGCGAATTTACCTGATTCAGACCTTTTGGTGGCGGGAATTTTTTGCCGGCCAGTTCGCAAGCGATGTCGTTTCAATGTGGGAGCTGGCTTGCCTGCGATGGCGGTGGGTCAGCCCACCCGTGTGTGGCTGATACACCGCCATCGCAGGCAAGCCAGCTCCCACAGAAAAGCGAGTCAGTGGTGCAGCTTAGATTTTCGGCTGCAATAGCAACGCCACCAACGCACTCCACCCTGTCTGATGCGATGCCCCCAGCCCGCGCCCGGTTTCGCCGTGGAAATACTCATGGAACAACACCAGATCGCGACTGGCCGGGTCTGCTTCCAATTGCGCATAGCCTGCCATTGATGGGCGCAGGCCATTTTCATCACGTAAAAACAAGCGCGTGAGACGTTGGCTGAGGCTGTCGGCCACTTCTTCAAGGGACGCCAGATAACCACTGCCCGTCGGGTACTCAACCGAGAAATTGTCCGCGTAGTAGCGGTGAAACTCGCGCAACGATTCGATCAGCATGTAGTTCACCGGCATCCACAGCGGCCCGCGCCAATTGGAGTTGCCGCCGTACAAACGTGAGTCGGACTCGCCGGGCTGGTAGCGCGCACACAGGGTGTCGCCGTTCATCTTCAGGGCCAGTGGCTGCTCGGCGAAAGCCTTGGATAACGAGCGCACGCCAAACGTCGACAAAAACTCCTGATCATCGAGCATGCGCCGCAGCAGGTCCTTGGTGCGCTCGCCCCGTAGCAAGGCGAGCAACAGGCGGTTGCCCTGCCCCGGTTCGTTCCAGCGCGACACCAGCTTGGCCAAATCCGGCCGGTGCTTCATGAAACCCAGCAGTCGCTCACGCAAGCCTTGCAGCCCTTCGTGCTCGCGTTGCTCCAGCACCAACACAGCAAACAACGGCATCAGGCCGACGATGGAGCGCAGGCGCACCGGCTCGTTCTGGCCGTCCGGGCGGTGCAACACATCGTAGAAGAACTGGTCCTGCTCATCCCACAAGCCTTCGGCGCTGTCGTCAACACGGTTGATCGCGCCGGCGATGTAGAGGAAGTGCTCGAAAAACTTCACCGCGATATCCACGTACACAACATTGCGCTTGGCCAGTTCCAGGCCGATGCGCATCAAATCCAGGGCATAGGCCGCGACCCACGCAGTGCCGTCGGCCTGATCCAGCTGGTAGCCGGGCGGCAAAGTGGCGGAGCGGTCGAACAAGGCGATGTTGTCCAGGCCCAGGAAGCCGCCCTGGAACAGGTTGCGGCCCTCGGCGTCCTTGCGGTTGACCCACCAGGAAAAATTCAGCAGCAGCTTGTGGAAGATCCGCTCGAGGAAATCCATGTCGCCCACGCCGGTCAACGCCTTTTCCTGCTGATACACGCGCCAACTGGCCCAGGCGTGTACCGGCGGGTTGGCGTCGTCGAAACGCCATTCATACGCCGGCAGTTGGCCATTGGGGTGCATAAAGCGGTCTTTGACCAGCAACAACAACTGTTGCTTGGCATACCCCGGATCAATTAGCGCCATCGCCACGGCCTGGAAGCCCTGGTCCCAGGAGGCGTACCACGGGTACTCCCAGGTGTCGGGCATGGACAAAATGTCGAAGTTGGACAAGTGCCGCCAATGGGTATTACGGATGTGCAAGCGCTCGGGCGGCGGTGCGGGTTGTGCCGGGTCGCCGTCGAGCCACTGGTTTACATCAAAGTAGTAGAGCTGCTTGGACCACAGCAGCCCGGCCAGGGCCTGACGCTGCACATTGCGCGCGTCATCATCGGCAATGCCTTGCTGCAGGGCGGCGTAGAAGTCGTCGGCCTCTTGGCGGCGCAGTTCGAACAGTTTGCGTGCATTGACCTCTGGCGCGTCCACCGGCGCAAAGCGCAGGTAGAGGGTTTTGCTCTCCTGGCCCGCCAGTTCGAGGATAAAACGCGCGGCCACCTTGGTGCCCACGTCCCGGCGGATTGCCGAGTCTGCGCCACCCACCACATAGTCGTTGATGCCATCCTTGAACGGCCCCGGCGCCGGTTGCCCATCGAGCTTGGGGAAGTTGCTTTCGTTTTCGCAGAACAGCCACTCCAGGCCGTCCTGGCCCCAGGCACTGAGATGGCGGTCGGACAGCTCATGGTGCCGGGCCAGCACCCGCTCACCGTCCAGGCGCAACTGCGGCTTGGGCGCGTCAAAGGTCCAGCTCCAGTCATTACGCGCCCACAGTTGGGGCAGCACCTGCACACGCGTCGGCTGGTCCGCGCGGTTGTGCACAGTGACGCGCATGAAAATATCGTCGGGCTGATGCTTGGCGTATTCGACCGTTACATCACAGTAGCGGTTGTCTTCGAATACGCCGGTGTCGAGCACTTCGTACTCGGCATCCTCAAGCCCACGGCGGGCGTTTTCGGCGATCAGGTCGGCATAGGGAAAAGGCGCGTGCGGGTATTTGTAGAGCATGCGCATATAGGCATGGCTGGGCACGCCGTCGACAAAAAAGTACAGCTCCTTGACGTCTTCTCCGTGGTTGCCCTCGGCGTTATTGAGGCCGAACAGGCGCTCCTTGAGGATACTGTCACGCTCGTTCCACAGCGCCAGGCCCAGGCACCAGCGTTGCGCCTTGTCACTGAAACCCGCCAGGCCGTCCTCGCCCCAACGGTAGGCGCGGCTGCGGGCGTGTTCGTGGGGGAAGTAGGCCCAGGCATCGCCGTCGGCGCTGTAGTCTTCGCGCACCGTGCCCCATTGGCGCTCACTTAAATACGGGCCCCACTCGCGCCAACCCTCGGCGTCTAGGGCGGCCAGGCGCTGGCCTTCAATAGTTGCAAGGATGTTGGTTGCGGGCGTGGCCGTCATTGGGTCCTCCATCACTGACACAGTGAGGGGCAGTGTAAAACCCATCCGTGCGCGGATGCACATGAAGTCGTGTTTGCGCGCGCAAAAAAAAGAGGCCGCTGTTTAGGCGGCCTCCGTTTGTGGCGGCGCGAGCTTAGAAGATCGCGTAGGTGTAGTTGAAGATCAGGCGCGTTTGGTCCTGGTCCGCAGTACCGGTGTTGTGCCCTTTGTAGGTACCGGTACGGAAGGTGGTGCCAAAACCTTTGAGCGGGCCTTGCTGCACGACGTAGTCGAGGCGGAAGTCGGTTTCGTTTTCTTTCTGATCGGAGCCGCCGGCTACTTTGGACTTGATGCCCGTGCCGTCCAGGTACGCCACGGAAGCTTTCAAGCCAGGTACAAAAGCCTTGAAGTCATAGGAATACTGGCCAAAATTGACCTGCTCGCCCGCACGGGAGAACTGGCCAACCACGGCATCGGTGAACAGGTAGAAGTCGCTGCCGCCCGCGCCTTGTGCGTTTGGATCAGCGATGCTGCCCTGGTTGACCCAGACGAAGCCGCCGTCATCGCTCACACCGATGTGACCGAGCATCAGGCTGCTGCCGCCCAATTGGTAGGTGAACGCGGCGCTGTAGGTTTTGTTGTCCACTTCGCCGGCATGCTTGGCGTAGCCGCCGTTGTTATTGAACTGATAGCCGGCTTCGCCGTTGCGACCGTCGCTGGTGCTGTCGAAGTAGCGCAGGTCAGTCTTGAACGACTGGTCGTTGCCCAATGGCAGCACGTGAACCAGGCCGAAGTAGTTCTGTTTGTAGAAGTCTTGCAGGTCGGCGTAGTAGTACTGCAACGTCAGGTTTTTAGCGATGGCGTTGTCAGAGGAGCCAAACGGTTTGTAGTCCACGCCGCCGAACTTGAAGCTGTCGCTGTCGCGGGTACCGCCGGCAACGCTCAAGCCTGTGGAGTTGCTGGAAGCACGGCCTTCGGCACGGTTGAGTTCACCACCGGTGAAGGTCACGTTGGGGATGTCGTTGGAGGTCAGGATGCCGCCGTCAAAGGTCTGCGGCGCCACACGGCTGTCGTTGGAGACCAGGATAGGCAACACCGGGGCCAAACCGCCGCCGACGTGCAACTCGGTCTGGGAAATGCGGAACTTCACGTTACCCGCAGCGCGGCCGAAACTGTCGGCGGGTTCAGTGCCGTTGTTTTTGGTCGGGAAAAAGCTGTTGCCGTTACCCGCCAGGCCCGGGCCTGCGGCGTGGCCGTCGCCACCGTCCAGACGCAAGGCGCCGAACGCCATCACGTCAAAACCGACGCCAAGGGTGCCTTGGGTGTAGCCGGATTTGTAGTCAAAACGCAGCAAGGTCGCGGCTTCGCGCAGATCGTTGCTGGTGCCCGAACGGTTGTCCGCGCTGTAGTACATGGTCCGCGAGCTGACAGCCGCATGGCTGTCTTCAAGAAAACCGCTGTGCCCCGTGCCCGTGCCCAGCGAACCGAGCCCGAAGTCATCAGCGCACGCTTGTTGCGCGAGCAACGCTGCGGTGATGGATAACGCCAGTGTAGAAATTTTCATGTGTAACGGCCCCTAAACATTTTTTTATGTGCGTTGTGTGCAAACGGCGTTTTCATCCCTACAAACGTAACGATTGTTTCATGAGGACCGGGGCGCGCCTCGTGAAGAATTAGTTAGGAAAGTAGCCGCGAAAATGAAATTTTCCTGGCCTCGATTTTTGTCACATTTGCGTCATTTCATTCATTTGCAGAATGAAGTCCTGAGGATTCTTCGTTTGCCAGCCCTTCTAAAGCCCAACAGAATCCAGAGAAAGGCCGCACCCTCACCACCGTGTTCAGGAATTTTTCTATGCCCAGCGCCGCGTATGTCAGCCCCGACGAGATTCGCAAAGACTTTTCCAGGGCCATGTCCGACATGTACCGAGATGAAGTTCCGCTGTACGGCGCGCTGATGGAACTGGTAGCCGAGACCAACACGCGGGTTTTGGAGAGTCATTCGGGCCTGGCCACCCAGCTGCAGCGCACCGGTGAAATGGAGCGCCTGGCCATGGAACGCCACGGCGCCATCCGCCTGGGCACCGCCCATGAGCTAGCCACCATCGGCCGTCTGTTTGCGGTGATGGGCATGCAGCCGGTGGGCTACTACGACCTCACACCCGCCGGTGTACCGGTGCATTCCACCGCCTTTCGCGCCGTGCATGAACAGGCGCTGCAGGCCAGCCCGTTCCGCGTGTTCACGTCCTTGCTACGCCTGGAACTGATCGAAAACCTCGAGCTGCGCGCCTTCGCCGAAAGCGCTCTGGCCAAACGCTCGATTTTCACCCCTGGCGCCTTGGCACTGATCGAGCAAGCCGAACGCGACGGCGGCCTGAACGCGGCGGATGCCCAAGCGTTTATCCGCCAAGCCCTGGAGACCTTCCGCTGGCACCACACCGCCACCGTGACCGGCGCCCAGTACCAGCAACTGAGCGACCAGCATCGCCTGATTGCCGACGTGGTGGCGTTCAAAGGCCCGCACATCAATCATTTGACGCCACGCACCCTGGACATCGACCAGGTGCAGGCCGCGATGCCCGGCAAAGGCATCACGCCCAAAGCCGTGATCGAGGGCCCACCACGTCGCCAGTGCCCGATCCTGCTGCGCCAGACCAGCTTCAAGGCGCTCGACGAACCCATCGCGTTTACTGACGCAAAAGGCAGCCACAGCGCGCGTTTCGGCGAAATAGAACAACGCGGTGTGGCGTTAACGCCAAAGGGCCGCGCCCTGTACGACCAACTGCTGAACGCGGCGCGCGACGAACTGGGCGCTTTCCCGAATGAGGGCAACGCAGCACGTTATGTCGAATTGATGGAGCAACACTTCCAGGCCTTCCCCGATAACCACGCGCAGATGCGTGAACAGGGCCTGGCATACTTTCGCTACTTCGTCACCGAGCAAGGCTTGGCGACGCGCGGCCAGGCCGATTCAGCGCAGACGCTGGAGGCCTTGGTGGCGGCCGGGCACGTGGCGGTGGAGCCTTTGGTGTACGAGGATTTTCTGCCGGTGAGTGCGGCGGGGATTTTCCAGTCGAACCTGGGCGATGCCGCGCAAAGTCACTACACGGCCCATTCAAACCAGGCTCAATTCGAGCAGGCGCTGGGGCGTGGGACGATTGATGAGTTGAAGCTGTATGCCGAGACGCAGCAGCGCTCCATAGATGAATGCATCCAGGCGCTGCGTGCATGAAACAGGATGCCCACCCGGCTCAGCAGCGCAATCCTTGCGCCGCAACGGTCCCCAGAGCCGGGTGGACGGCCGGCATAATAAGCAGTGAAGCGCCGGCTGTCCCTCAGACAATTCTGAACAAATATTACCGTCCCGTTGTAGGAGCAAGTTGCTCCACAACCTTGTCTTTGACCAACAATCGTTTCTTCTTCAACTTCTCCAATTCCTCGTCGGCCCCACCTGAGGACTCGAACGCGAGCACCTCTTTATCAGCGGCATCGTATTGTTCGAGCAGCGAATTCAACCGGTCATCGCTTTTCCTGCGTTCGTGAACAGCTTCCTTGCTCAAACCCAAATCCTGATACAGGTCGTGTTTCACTGGCATGGAGTACCTCCGCAAGTTGATCAATGGCCTACGCCTTGAAACTAGCCCATTCCAAGGGGTCTTGTCATGTCTTGGGTCAAGGCGGTCCCGTTCGTCGTAATGCGCACGATGGGATCAAACCTTTGCCGTGCCCTGCCCTCCACTGTAGATCGCCACCCGAGGGAGAACGGTTTCATGACTCACGCTGCCACTGCTGTCGACACCCAATGCATCAACACGATTCGCACCCTGGCCATGGATGCCGTGCAGAAGGCCAATTCCGGCCACCCCGGCACGCCCATGGGCCTGGCGCCGGTGGGCTACACGCTGTGGAGCCGCTTCCTGCGTTACCACCCCGAACACCCGGACTGGCCTAACCGCGACCGCTTTGTCTTGTCGGTGGGGCACGCCTCGATGTTGTTGTATTCGCTGCTGCACCTGGCCGGTGTGGTCGAGATTGATTCCCACGGCAAGCGCTCCGGCCAGCCGGCGATCAGCCTGGACGACATCAAGCAATTCCGGCAGATGAGCTCCAAGACGCCCGGCCACCCCGAATACCGCATGACCACCGGCGTGGAAACCACCACCGGCCCGCTGGGCCAGGGCTGCGCCAACAGCGTCGGCATGGCCATGGCCGAGCGCTGGCTGGGCAAACGCTTTAACCGCGACGGCCAGGTGCTGTTCGACTACAACGTCTACACCCTGTGCGGTGACGGCGACATGATGGAAGGCATCAGCAGCGAAGCGGCGTCGATGGCCGGGCACTTGAAGCTCGATAACCTGTGCTGGATCTACGACAACAACACCATCAGCATCGAAGGCCACACCGAGCTGGCGTTCAGCGAAGACGTGATCAAGCGCTTCCAGGCCTATGGCTGGCACACCTTGCACGTTACCGATGCCAACGACCTGCAAGCCCTGAGCGCAGCGTTGGAAACCTTCCAGGCCAACACCGGCGCGCCGACCCTGATTGTGGTCGACAGCGTGATCGGCTACGGCTCACCGCACAAACACAACACTGCCGCCGCCCATGGCGAGCCATTGGGCGATGATGAGATCCGCCTGACCAAGGCGGCCTATGGCTGGCCGCAGGATTCCAGTTTCCTGGTGCCCGACGACACCCGCACGGTGCTACGCGATGCGCTGCTTGAGCGCAGCCAACCGCTGTATGAAGCCTGGCAGAAAAATCTGGCGCAGCTGGAACAGTACGAACCGGAACGGGCCGATGAATTGCGCCGCATGCGCGCCGGCGAAATGCCGGAGCATTGGCAGGACGAATTGCCCCACTTCGACACCGACGCCAAGGGCGTGGCCAGCCGCGCCGCCGGCGGCGAGGTGCTGAATGCCTTCGCGCAACAAATCCCCTGGCTGCTGGGCGGCTCGGCGGACCTGTCGCCCTCGACCAAGACCAACCTCACCTTCGACGGCGCCGGGCGTTTCAGTGCCGATGACTACAGCGGGCGCAACCTGCACTTCGGCATCCGCGAACACGCCATGGGCGCGATTGCCAATGGCATGGCGCTGTCCTACCTGCGGCCGTACACCTCGACCTTCCTGGTGTTCAGCGACTACATGAAACCGCCGATCCGCCTGGCGGCAATCATGGAATTGCCGGTGGTGTTTGTGTTTACCCATGACTCCATCGGCGTCGGTGAAGACGGCCCGACTCACCAGCCCATCGAGCACCTGACGCAACTGCGCGCCACACCGGGGTTGCTGACCCTGCGCCCGGGCGACGCCAACGAAACGCTGGAACTGTGGAAGGTGGCCCTGGCGCAAACCCATCGGCCGAGCTGCGTGGTGTTATCGCGCCAGGCATTGCCGACCTTGGATCGCACAAAATATGCGGCGGCGTCCGGGGCGGCCAAAGGCGCTTATGTGCTGGCGGGTGCTGACAAGCCCGAAGTTCTGCTGTTGGCAACGGGCAGTGAAGTGAGCCTGGCGGTGGCGGCTTATGAGCAGTTGAAAGCTCAAGGCATTGCCGCTCAGGTGGTGTCGATGCCCAGCTGGGAATTGTTTGAAGACCAGGATCAGGCGTATCGCGACAGCGTCTTGCCACCCGCGGTAAAAGCCCGTGTGGTGCTGGAACAGGCAGGCCCCCTGGGTTGGGACCGCTATGTCGGGCAGACCGGCGCCAAGGTGGTGATGAACAGCTTTGGCGCATCAGCACCGTTGGCCAAGTTGCAGGAGAAGTTCGGGTTTACGGTGGAGAATGTGGTGAAGCAGGCCAAGGAGCAGATTCGCCTGGCTGGGCGTTGAAGGTGGTCGCCTAGGATCACGATCACAAGCGCAGAACAACTGTGGGAGCGGGCTTGCTCGCGAATGCGGTGTATCAGTGACAGATGTATTGACTGACCCACTACATTCGCGAGCAAGCCCGCTCCCACATTTTGACCATATCAAGGCTTAGACCAACTCCCGCGCCAGAAACGGTGCGGTACGGCTGGCTTTGCTTTTGGCCACCTTCTGCGGCGTACCACGAGCCACCACCTTCCCGCCCAGATCCCCAGCCCCCGGCCCAATATCAATCACCCAATCACTCTGGGCCACCACCCGCATCTCATGCTCCACCACAACCACCGTGTGCCCCGCGTCCACCAGATGATTAAGCTGGCTAAGCAAACGGTCCACATCCCGTGGATGCAAACCGGTAGTCGGCTCATCCAGCACATACAAGGTGGCGCCCCGGGCATTGCGTTGCAGCTCGGTCGCCAACTTGATCCGCTGCGCCTCACCACCGGACAGTTCAGTCGCCGGCTGCCCCAGACGCAAATACCCCAGGCCGATATCGCGCAATACCAACAACGAACGCAACACCCCCGGCTGCTCGGCAAACACCTCGACCGCCTGTTCCACCGTCAACCCCAGCACTTGGGCAATGCTCAAGCCTTGCCACTTGATCGCCAACGTCTCAGGGTTATAACGCGCCCCATGACACGTCGGGCACGGCGCATACACGCTGGGCATAAACAGCAACTCGACACTGACAAACCCTTCCCCTTCGCAATGGGGGCAACGGCCTTTGGCGACGTTGAAAGAGAACTGCCCGGCATCGAAATGACGCTTCCTGGCCGCCGGTGTTGCCGCAAACAATTTGCGCACGTTATCGAACAGCCCGGTGTAGGTCGCCAGGTTGGAACGCGGCGTGCGGCCGATGGGCTTCTGGTCCACCTGCACCAGACGTCGAATCTGTTCCAGGCCACTGCTGATCCGCCCGCCACTGCTTTGTGGAGCATCATCTTCAAGGCTCGGTTCTTCGTCGCTTTCCAGCACACGCCCCAGCCCCGTGCCCACCAGTTCCAACAGCGCCTGGCTGACCAGGCTGGATTTGCCCGAACCGGAAATACCCGTCACCGCCGTAAAGCAACCCAGCGGGAAATCCACGCTCAGGTCCTTGAGATTATTACGCGTCACGCCTTCAAGCTTCAGCCAACCGGTCGGCTCACGTCGCGTCGTGCTGCAAGCGCGGCGCTTGGCGAACAGATACTCGCGCGTCTGCGACGCCTGCACATCCGCCAACCCGGCGGGCGGGCCGCTGTACAGCACTTGCCCGCCGTGCTCACCGGCAGCCGGGCCCACGTCGATCAGCCAGTCGGCGCGGCGCATGGTTTCCAGGTCGTGCTCCACCACAAACAACGAATTGCCGGCGGCTTTTAAACGCTCAAGTGCAGTAAACAATGCTTCGCCATCTGCCGGGTGCAGGCCCGCCGAGGGCTCGTCCAGCACATAGATCACGCCGAACAGCTGCGAACCCAATTGGGTGGCCAGGCGCAGGCGCTGCAATTCCCCGGACGACAAGGTCGGCGTGCTGCGCTCCAGGGACAGATAGCCCAGACCCAGCTCGGTGAGGGTGCTGACCCGCTCCAGCAAGTCCTGGGCGATACGCTGGGCGGCCAGGCGTTTTTCCACCGACAGTTTCATCGTGTCCTGCCCCGCCGCCACCGGGCGCAGCAGCTCGGCCAACTGCGCCAGCGACAGCTGCGACAACGCGCCGATGTCCACCCCAGCAAATTTCACCGACAGCGCCGCCTTGTTCAAGCGCTTGCCTTCACACGCCGGGCAGGCACTGCCCTGCATGAACTGCGACACACGCTTTTTCATCAGTGCGCTTTGGGTGTGGCTGAAGGTGTGCAGGATATAGCGCCGCGCACCACTGAACGTGCCCTGGTAGCTCGGCTCCAGCTTGCGTTTCAGCGCATCGCGGGTCTGCTGTGGGGTGAAGCCTGCGTACACCGGCACGGTGGGGGTTTCTTCGGTAAACAGAATCCAGTCGCGCTGCTTTTTCGGCAGGTCGCGCCATGGGATGTCCACGTCATAGCCCAGGGTCACGAGGATGTCGCGCAGGTTCTGCCCCTGCCACGCCAACGGCCAGGACGCCACCGCACGCTGGCGAATGGTCAAGGACGGATCGGGCACCATCAGCGCCTCGGTCACCTCATACACGCGGCCCAAACCGTGGCAGTGCGGGCAGGCGCCCTGGGGCAGGTTGGGTGAGAAGTCCTCGGCATACAGCATCGCCTGCCCCGGCGGATAACTGCCGGCGCGCGAGTACAGCATGCGGATCAAGCTCGACAAGGTGGTGACGCTGCCCACCGACGAGCGCGCACTCGGCGTGCCGCGCTGCTGTTGCAGGGCAACGGCCGGTGGCAGGCCTTCGATGGAGTCCACATCGGGCACGCCGACCTGGTCAATCAGGCGCCGCGCATAGGGCGCCACCGATTCAAAATAGCGGCGCTGAGCCTCGGCATACACCGTGGAAAATGCCAGGGACGATTTGCCGGAACCCGACACGCCGGTAAACACCACCAGGGCATCCCGGGGAATGTCTACATCGACGTTACGCAGGTTGTGTTCGCGGGCGCCGCGCACACGCACAAAGCCTGGGCGCTGGGCAGTGATCGGGGGGATGTTGCGCTGTGAGGTCATGGGCAACCTTGTCTGGCGGTGAGCACGCTGCGCACCCGTTGCGTGAGGGCTTCGGGGCTGTAGGGCTTGCTCAGCAGATGAATGTCGGGGCTCAGCAAATGAGTGCTGGAAAGAATGTCGCGGGTGTGGCCGGACGTGAACAGCACCGCCACCGGCGGGTGCTGCACGCGTGCCCAGTCGGCCAGGTCGGTGCTTTTGACCCGGCCGGGCATCACCACGTCGGTAAAGATCAGGTCCGGGCGCACGTCGTTTTGCAGGGCTTGCATGGCCCGGTCGCCGTCTTCGGCGGTCAGTACGGTGTAGCCCGATTGCTGCAGCAACTCGACCACGGTCAGGCGCACGCCTTCGTTGTCCTCGACCACCAGGATGGTTTCCTGGCCGCCGCTGTGGGTTGCCTGCTCGGTGTCGACCTCACCACATTCGGGTTCCAGGCTACGGGGGAAATACATCTGCACCACCGAGCCTTTGCCCTCCTCACTCCGTACGTCCACATGCCCGCCGCTTTGGCGTACAAAACCGAACACCATGCTCAGGCCCAGGCCGGTGCCATGCCCTTCACGCTTGGTGGTAAAGAACGGCTCGAACGCACGTTTAAGTACTTCCTGGGGCATGCCGACACCGGTGTCGGTCACCGCCAGGCGCACGTATTCGCCGGGCTTGATGCTTTTACCCACGCAATCGCCAGGGTTGAGGATGATATTTTCGCCACTGATGCGAATCACCCCCTCACCTTGCATGGCATCGCGGGCATTGATCGCCAGGTTGAGCAGCGCGTTTTCCAATTGGTTGCGGTCGACATTGATGCACCAGGAATCCTGGGGCAGTTGCACGTCGATATGAATGGTCTCCCCCAGCGCCCGTTGCAGCAGTTCACCTAAACCGGCGTAGATGCGTTGCGGGTTGTACACCGCCGGCGACAACGGCTGGCGACGCGCAAACGCCAGCAGTTGCGAGGACAGCTTGGCACCGCGTTCCACCGCCGCGATGGCCGCTGTAACGCGGCGCTGCACCTGGGGGTTGTCCGGCTCGTGGCGGGCCAACAGGTGCAGGTTGCCGGCGATCACTTGCAGCAGGTTATTGAAGTCATGGGCCACGCCGCCGGTCAGGCCGCCGATGGCTTCAAGCTTCTGCGATTGGCGCAACTGGTCTTCGGCGGCGGAACGCGCTTGCACTTCGGCGGCAACGCGTTGCTCCAGGTTGTGGGTCAGCTCCTGGCGCAGGCGCTCGGAATGCACATGCTCGGTGGTTTCCACCACAATCGCCAACACCCCGGCCGGCTGCTGATTGTCCCCGGCGACGGGGCTGTAATAGAGGTCCAGCCACACGGTTTCCGGCTTGCCGTTACGCAACAACACCAGGTCCTTGTTGTTAAACGTCAAGGTGCCACCCGCCAGGCAGGTGCCCACCACGTGGCGATTGAACTCGGCCACTTCCGGCCAGCCCAGCTCCACCGGCGTGCCGAGCAAATACGGATGCCGACCGCCGGCAAACACCGAATAGCTGTCGTTGTAGATCATGTAGCCCGCCTGCCCCCACAGCATCACCATCGGCACGGGCGAGGCCAGCATCATCTGCACGTTGCAGGCCAGGCTGGCGCTCCAGGTGTCGATCGGACCCAGGTCGGTCGTCGACCAATCGAAGGCGCGGATCCGCTGGGCCATTTCACCGGACCAGCCTTCACAGCCATGGGGGTTGGATAAAAACTGCATCGGTTGGCTCTGTGCAAAATGAGGGCAGGGGCAACGTTTTGGAGCGCGTCGGCGGCGGATGGTTTCACTTGTTATACGTTAGGAGGTAACGCAGGTAAAAACCACTGGCTTCAATGAAAATCCCGGCTGCGCACATGCATGCCTTCCAGCAGTGGCGTCAGGTCGGTGAGACGCCCGGCAATCAGGTGCCGCACCTCACCCACCGCCTCCCAGCGCCCGTCGACTTTGAGCAACCGCGAACCCACTAATGCTGGGCGCTGGCGTTCTGCCAGGTCGCGCCACACCACCACATTGAGGTTGCCGAATTCATCTTCCAACGTCACAAAGGTCACGCCACTGGCGGTGCCTGGGCGCTGACGCCCGGTCACCAGACCGGCCACACTGACATTACGCCCATGCTCCACCGCCATCAGCTCCAAAGAGCTGCGACAGCGACGTTTGCGCAGCTCATCACGCAACAACGCCAGCGGGTGCGGGCCGAGCGTGGTGCCAACCGTGGCGTAGTCGGCCTGTAAGTCTTCGCCAACCGTCGGCGCGGGCAATTGCACCGCCGCTTCTTCGGGGCTCGGCAGGCCCGCGAACAACCCCAGCTGTTTATGCACGCCAGCCACTTCCCAGCGCGCGGTGTGCCGGTTGCCCGCCAACCCACGCAAGGCCCCGGCATCCGCCAGCAATGCCTGAGCCCGTGCGTCCAGGCCGGCGCGGTCGTCCAGGTCGGCAATGTCGCTGAACACACGACGCTGGCGCGCCGCCTCGATGCGCCGCCCATCCTCCTCACGAAACCCCGAGATCATGCGCAAGCCCAGGCGAATCGCCGGTTGCTGGCCGTCGACAGGCTCCAGGCTGCAATCCCAGTCACTGGCCAGCACATCCACCGGGCGGATCTGCAAGCGATGGCGCCGCGCATCCTGCAGGATCTGGTCCGGGCTGTAGAAGCCCATGGGCCAGCTGTTGATCAAGGCGCAGGCGAACGCCGCCGGTTCATGGCACTTGAGCCAGCAACTGGCATAGGTCAGCAAGGCAAAACTGGCCGCGTGGGACTCGGGGAAGCCATAGCTGCCAAAGCCTTTGATCTGCTCGAAGATCTGCGTGGCAAATTCCTCGCTGTAGCCGTTCTTGAGCATGCCGGTGCGCAGGCGTTGCTGATGCGGTTCGAGACCGCCATGGCGCTTCCAGGCAGCCATGGAGCGGCGCAACTGGTCGGCTTCGCCTGGGCCGTAGTCGGCGGCGACCATGGCGATCTGCATCACCTGCTCCTGAAAGAGTGGCACGCCCAAGGTGCGCTTCAACACCGCCTCAAGTTCCGGTGACGGATAGGTAGTGGGTTCTTCGTTATTCCGGCGCCGCAGGTACGGATGCACCATGCCGCCCTGGATCGGCCCAGGCCGCACAATCGCCACCTCAATCACCAGGTCGTAGAAGTTCTGCGGCTTGAGCCTGGGCAGCATCGACATCTGCGCCCGCGACTCGATCTGGAACACGCCGATGGTGTCGGCCTTGCTGATCATTGCGTAGGTGGCCGGGTCTTCCTTGGGTATGCCTGCCAGAGACATATCGCGATTGCGATGGCGGCGCAGCAAGTCGAAGCAGCGGCGGATCGCGCTGAGCATGCCCAACGCGAGGATATCCACCTTGAGCAGGCCCACGGCGTCGAGGTCGTCCTTGTCCCACTGGATAATGGTGCGCTCGGCCATGGCGGCATTTTCCACCGGTACCAGGGTGTCCAGCGGGTATTCGGAAATCACAAAGCCGCCGGGGTGCTGGGACAAGTGTCGGGGGAAGCCAATCAGTTGTTGGGTCAAGGTCAGCACACGCCGCAGGATCGGGCTTTGCGGGTCGAAGCCGCCTTCACGCAGGCGCGCAAGCGGCGGCGCGTCTTCACTCCAGCGCCCGCAACAGTCGGCCAGCGCGTTGATCTGGTCCGGCGGCAGACCGAGGGCCTTGGCCACATCGCGCACCGCGCCGGACGCGTGATAACTGCTGACCACCGCCGTCAATGCCGCGCGGGTGCGGCCGTAGCGTTGGAACACGTACTGCAGCACTTCCTCGCGGCGTTCGTGTTCAAAGTCCACGTCGATATCCGGCGGTTCATTGCGCTCCTTGGACAGGAAACGCTCGAACAGCATGCTAGTCAGGCTCGGGTCGATTTCGGTGATGCCCAAGGCAAAACACACCGCCGAGTTGGCCGCCGAGCCACGGCCCTGGCACAGGATCGAACGGCTGCGGGCGAAGCGCACGATGTCGTGCACCGTCAAAAAGTAGCTTTCGTAGCCCAGCTCGCTGATCAGTACCAGCTCTTTGTTGATCTGCTGCAAGGTCTTGGCGTCGACACCGTGCGGCCAACGCTGGGCAATGCCTTCTTCAGTCACCGCGCGCAGCCAGGATTGTGCGTCATGGCCGGCGGGCACCAGCTCGCGTGGGTAGTGGTAGCGCAGTTGGCTGAGGTCAAAGGTGCAACGTTTCGCGATGGCCAGGGTTTCATCACGCAGCGCTTGCGGGTACAGCGCGGCCAGCGCATCGAGGCCGCGCAAATGCCGCTCGCCATTGGGGTGCAGGCGCGTGCCGGCTTCGGCCACGGGCACGTGATGGCGGATCGCGGTCATGGTGTCTTGCAGGGCCCTGCGCCCGCGCGCATGCATGTGTACATCGCCGCAGGCCACCGCCGGGATCTGCAGGCTGGCGGCCAGGGCCAGGCGCTGTTGCAAATGGCGCGCATCGTCCTGGCCGCAGTGCAGGTGCACCGCCAGCCACAAGCGCTCGGCGAAGGTGTGTTGCAGCCATTGGATCGAGGCCTGGGTGTCGCTGTCTTCGGCAACCCACAGCGCCAGCAGGCCGGGCATCGGTTGTTCGAAGTCGGCGTGCAGCAGGCGGTAACTGCCTTTTTCGGCGCGGCGGCGAGCCAGGGTAATCAGGCGGCACAGGTGTTGGTAGCCGCTCAGATTCTCGACCAGCAACACCAGTTTCGGGCCGTTTTCGATGCGCACCTCGCTGCCGATAATCAGCGGCAACTCCACCGCCTTCGCCGCCTGCCAGGCCCGCACGATGCCCGCCAAGGTGCATTCGTCGGTGATCGCCAGGGCGCTGTAGCCTTGGCGCTTGGCGCGCTCGAACAGCTCCAGCGCACTCGACGCGCCGCGCTGGAAACTGAAATTGGACAAGCAATGCAGCTCGGCGTAGCTCATGCGAACCAGCCTTGCAGCCACAGCCCGTCGTTTTGCCCTACATGGCGATAGGCCCAGCCTTGCTGGCCGGCGCGGGTGCGGATCAGGTAATAGTCGCGGCGGATATCGGCGCCGTCCCACCAGCCGGATTCGATACGTTCCGGGCCCATCAGGATCTGCACGCCCTGCTCGGCCAGCAAGGTCGGTTCAGCCAGCAACCAGCCGGGGCGCTGCACCTTGTGCAAGGTCGGGCACGCACGGCTGTCGGCGCTCGCCTGCCAGGCACATTCGGGGCGGTGGTCGGCGTGAAAGCGCAGGCTTTGTACGGCCTCATCACCCAGCCGTGCGCGCAGGCGTTCGCGCAGTTGCTCCCAAGGCAAGGTTTGTTGTGGGCGGTCGTCGAACAGGTCCTGGCGTTGCGGCACAAACACCGGCAGGTCCTGGGCCACCAGGCGAAACCCGCGCACCGGCGCGGTGACTTGCACCTGCTCCAGACGGCCACGGGCCAGTTCGAACAGCATCGACGGTTCGCGCTCGGCGCTGAGCAGGCCGACCTTGATCACGCTGTCGGGCGCCTGGGCGTGTTCCAGGTGCAAGTCGAAGCGCTGCACGCCACTGTCGCGCCCGCAGAGGAAGGCGGACAAGTCACCCGTCAAACGCCGCAACGGGAACAGCAGCGCCTGGTGGGATTGCACGTCGAAATTCAGCTCGATGCGCACGTCGAACTGATCCGGCGGCTGGTAAAACGCCAGGGCCAATGGGCGCTGCCCGCTCAGGGCATCCAGGTGCTTGAGCAAACCGGCGTCAAAGCGTCGCGCCAGGGTGTGCCGAGGCAGCGCCTGCACCTGAGCCAAGGTGCGCAGGCCCATGCGTGACAAGGCCGTGGCCGCCTGCGGGTCAAGGCCGGCGCGGTCGATGGGCAGTGGCGCCAGGGCTTGCTGCAACGCGTCCTCACCGATCGCCAGGCCATCGTAGATATTTGCCAGCACCCGCGCCGCCGCCGGGTTGGGCGCCGCGACGATACGATGGCGAAAGCCCAATTCGCTCAACTCCTGACGCAAGCGCGCCTCGAACTGCGGCCACGGCCCGAACAGGCCCAGGCTCGATTCGATCTCGAACAGCAACGCACGCGGGTAATACACGCTGACCTGGGAGCTGAAACGGTAGGCCCAGGCCGCGAGAAACTGCTGCCAGCGCTCGATTTCGGCGGGGTCGTACTCGGCGCTGGCAAAGGTTTTGGCCAGGGCATGCGCGGCCGTCAGCGATTGCCCTGGGCGCAGCCCCAAAGCCCGGGCAGCGGCATTGACGGTTTGCAGCACGCGGCGCTGCGGCGTGCCGGCCAGCAGTGCCAAGGGTTGATCCGGCTCAGGGTGCACACGCTGCACCCCGTCCAGCGCCAATTGCGGGAAGACAATACACACCCAGCGCATGGCAACCTCAGTGCCCCGCCAGGGCTATCGGCGCCGGGTGGGCCAAGCCGCCCCGGCACTTGAGCACCCGCACTTGCGCAGGTTTTGCCTCGACGGCCAGGCGCAAGGCGGCGGGCGATGAATTGACCGCCTCGCTTAGAGAGCGCCAGGCAAACGCCAGGGTCTGGCCGGTCTCGGCCGCCACCTGCAAGCGCCGCAAGGCACGGTCATCGGCCTTGCGCGGCCAGCACAGCACCGCGCCGCAACTGCCGGAGCGCAGGCACTGCTCCACCGCCCACAACACATCGCGCTCCTCGGCCTGGATCACCGAAAGCTGGCGCAGATCCACCCCGGCATTCTGCCAGGCGTGGGGGTACGGCGTGTAAGGCGGCGCCACCAGCACAATGCGCTCGCCCGCCGTGGACAAGCGTGCCAGGGTCGGCAACACCAATTGCAGCTCGCCAACGCCCTCCTTCGCCATCAGGATTTCACTCAGTGCCGACTCCGGCCAACCGCCCGTGGGCAACACCGCGTCCAGCGCCGCCAGCCCGGTGGGGTGCACGCTGGCGGGTGGCGCGGCGGGCCGGCCTTTCCAGACGCGGCCGCCATTGAACAGCGTGTCCAGGGCAACGACGGCGCCCATCAGCCTTGCCTCACCAGGCCACAGAACACGCCTTCAATGGCCAGGTCCTGATCCGGCCCGACCACAATCGGTTGATACGCGGGGTTGCGCGGCAGCAGGCGCACCTGCTCGCCGTGACGCTCAAAGCGTTTGATGGTGACTTCGCCGTCCAGGCGTGCCACCACAATCTGCCCGTTCAAGGCTTCGGCACTGCGGCGCACGCCCACCAGGTCGCCGTCGAGGATGCCGTCTTCGATCATCGAATCGCCCTGCACGCGCAGCAGGTAATCCGGGGTTTTCGCGAAGGTGGCAGGGTCCAGTTGCAGGCGGTTGTGCACTTCGGCATCGGCGCCGATGGGCAGACCGGCGGCAACGCGACCGAGCACAGGCACATCCAGCCATTCGGGGCGCGCGGGTTGGTTGAGCAGGCGGATGCCACGGGCCTGGTTGGGGTTGACCTCGATAAAGCCAGCCTCGGTCAGGGCCACAACGTGTTTGCGTGCGACGCTGCGCGAGGCGAAGCCGAACGCCTCGGCGATCTCGGCGAGGCTTGGGGGCTGGCCTTGTTGCGCGATACGGTCGCGGATAAAGGTCAGGATGGCGGTGCGGCGGGGGGTCAGGGTTGTCATGGAGTACATTTGTACTCTTGTGGGAAATTTCTGACAATAGCCGGTAGTCGGGATTGGGGATTGGGGATTGGGGATTGGGGATTGGGGATTGGGATTAGGGTTGGGTGCATATCCTTTATTTGGGTGATGGCGACTTAGGGTTCCGCCCTGACGGCGGGTCACTTTTGCAAGGACGCAAAAGTAACCAAAAGGTCCTCGCCCCAACACTCGGTGCCTCGCTGTGGCTCGGCATGCCCGCAATCCGACACTGATTTGGGGGGCCGCCGCCACGCGCCATCCATGGCGCGGGGCGGCTAAACCGGCATCCCTGCCGGTTTACCCCCCAAATCACTGTCAGATTCCGGCCATCGTGTTTGACGGGGCGATTTCAGATCAAGATCAAGATCAAGATCAAGATCAAAAGCGCAGATCAAAAGACCGCTGACTTCGTCAGCGAAAAGGATGTAAGGGCAACAGCAACAGCAGAGCCATACTCGGTTTAATGTGGGAGCTGGCTTGCCTGCGATAGCATCAACTGGGTGTACCTGATCCACCGAGGTGTCTGCATCGCAGGCAAGCCAGCTCCCACAGAAAAGCAGCACTTCGGTGCATGCAAATTCGCAGCCGACCTCATATTCAAAATTGCATACGGTCAACTGTGGGAGCGGGCTTGCTCGCGAATACGGTGTGTCAGTCAATTCATCTGTCACTGATACACCGCATTCGCGAGCAAGCCCGCTCCCACATTTAGACCGCGTTGCATCAGTTAGAGAGGCTTTTGCTTCGCACTTGATCTGGCTTTTGATTCAACCACTCAGGTCGGCTTTCAGGCCGCCGTGCTGTAGATCTTGATCTGAGGCGCCCCGTCAACCACGATGGCCGGAGTGAGGGCACACCAAGCCTTAGCGAGGTGCCAAGTGGTGGGGCACAGACCTTTTGGTTACATTTGGCTGGGCCGGCATTCCGGGCGTTTGCCAAAAGTGACCCGCCGTCAGGGCGGAACCCTAAGCAGCCGTTACCGCAGCAACGGATATGTACTCAATCACCAGCCATCTTTAAGCATCCGCAATTCCAGATGCTGCAACAGCATGATGGTCTTGCCATCAACAATCTCCCCACTGCTCACCATCGCCAGCGCCTGCTCAAACCCCAGCTCCAGCACTTCGATATCCTCACCCTCCTCCTCCAGCCCACCCCCCGTACCAATCTGATCCGCCTGCGTATACTCACCGATAAAAAAGTGAATACGCTCAGTCACCGAGCCTGGACTCATAAACGCCGCATAGATGCTTTCCACATGCCCCACGCGATACCCAGTCTCTTCCTCAGCTTCCAGGCGAATACGTTCTTCAGGGCTGGCATTATCCAGCAACCCCGCGGCCGCCTCGATCAAGTAACCGGGGTAATCGTTGACAAACGTAGGCATGCGAAACTGCCGGATCAACAGCACCGTGCGCTGCCCACGGTTGTACAACAAAATGGTCGCGCCATTACCCCGGTCATACACCTCACGAGTCTGGGCCTGCCAGCTGCCGTCCTGGCGACGCAGGTCGAAGCTGTACTTTTTCAGGTTGTACCAGTCGTCTGAGAGGGTTTTTTCATCAGTGATGCGAATAGGGCTGTTTTCCATGGTCGGGCCTTTGCTCATAGAAGCCGGGAGCATGTCGCGCCAGCAATGTCAGCGTCAAGCGGCCTGCTTACAGAGGCGGCTGCTTGATGCGCGACCACGCGGAGGCGACCTCTTGCGCATTGGCCGCCTTGATGCGCGCAAGATTACGCGGGTACTCCACCCCAGGATTTTCCGTAAAGCGCGTGGCGGTGAATTGACCATTGCTGGCGCGCAGGATGTAGCCCGTGTCCTGACACTGCCCAGAGGCCAGAAACACCACGCCCGGCGTCACCCACTCTGGCTTGAGTTCATCCGGTTCGTCGGTCACGCCCCACATGCGCGTTTTGGCCACCGGCGAGATCGCGTTGACCTTGATGCCGGCCTCGGCGCCTTCATGGCTCAGTGCATTCATGATGCCCAATTGCGCCATCTTGCCGGCGCTGTAGGCCACCAGCCCGGTTTGCTCATATTGCACATACATGGCGCGGTCGGAGGTGGTCAGGATGATACGCGGCGCCGCCGAGCGCAGCAGGTGCGGCCAGGCGTGCTTGCACAGCCAGAGCGGCGCGTAGAGGTTGATGTCCATGGCGCGCTGGAGGAAGGCGGCGTCGAGGTCGGCGATGTTCTGGTAACCCACCCAGCCGGCGTTATGGATCAGGATATCGAGCTGGCCGTAAGCCTCGATCGTGAAGCGGATGAGTTGCTGGCAGGCCTCGTCGGTAGACAGGTCGCCGCCATGCCCGAGCACCGCCAGCCCTTCGGCCTGCAAGGCGGCGGCCGCTGCGTGCACCACTGACGCATCGGTGCCGGCGCCCAGCTTGTCGGCGCCGATATCACTGATCACCACGCGCGCGCCGCCTTGGGCCAGCGCCCGTGCATAACTGAGACCCAGCCCGCGCGCCCCGCCGGTGATAATTGCCGTTTTGCCGGTAAAATCCATGTCTGTGCTCTCCTGTTCGGCCGCCCACCCTAACAACCCGAGCAGCGGTTGTTCAAGGCTGCAACACTTTGCAAGCAATCCCCCTCTACGGCCGTCGAATTAATGCCTGAGCGCACACGCCATCTGGTAAAACGCCTGCTTCACCTTTGTCCTGGAACCTTCATGTCCTCTCGTTTACTGTCCCGCCTGGGCCTGCGCTGGTTTCCCCTGCTGTGCATGGCCCTCCTGATTGTCGGCTTGCCGGTGGGGTGCGCCGTGCTGCAACACAAGGAGCGCGAGCTGGTGTTTCGCATCGAGCCGGGCACCGCCAGCTGGTACACCGGCCTGCCCAAAGCGGTGCAGGAATTCGATATCAAGCCGGCCAGTTTCAAATCGGGGCAGAACCTGCATGGTTGGTGGTACCCGGCCGACAACAAGGATGCGCCGGCGATCCTCTACCTGCACGGCGTGCGCTGGAACCTCACCGGGCAGTTGTTTCGCATCGAACAGCTGCACGCGCTGGGTTTTTCGGTGCTGGCCATCGACTATCGCGGTTTTGGCCAAAGCCACGGTGATTTGCCGTCGGAAACCTCGGTCTACGAAGACGCGCGTATCGCCTGGGAGCGTTTTCAAACCTTGCAGCCCGACCCCGGCAAACGCCTGATCTACGGGCACTCACTGGGCGGCGCTGTGGCTATCGACCTGGCAGTTGAGCTGAGCAAGCAAACGCCGGTTCCGGTGCGCGGGCTGGTGATCGAGTCCACCTTCACCTCGCTGGGGGATGCAGCCACCGCCGTGGCCAATACCTCGTTGCCGGTGCGTTGGTTGCTGTCGCAGAAATTCGATTCCATCGACAAGATTGCCGACGTGCACATGCCGTTGCTGGTGGTGCACGGCCTGGCCGACCAGTACGTGCCACCGCGTTTCAGCCAGCAGCTGTTTGAAGCCGCCCAGCAGCCCAAACGGTTGCTGCTCGTACCCGGCGCCACCCATAACAACAGCATGAGCCTGGCAGGCAGCAGTTATGGCCAGGCACTCGATAAGCTGATGCGCGCCAAGACGCCAGCAACGATAGTCAAGCACTCCACAGGTGGCGACGGCGACTCGTAACGCCACTTTTCGGCACTGGGTTCGCGCTTGGCTGTCAAGCGCCAACCCTGCCCATACTGGCCCAAAACAAATTCTGATCAAATATTAACCGAAGGTTAAATCGCCAACCCTGCCGGGCCTTCGCAAAGTTATCCACAGAGATACCCACGGTTTTCGTGGACAACTCTTTTTACTTTTTTACGATTTTTTTGCTCAGCAAACCCCTGTGGGAAAGCTACCCGGCAGCAAAATCTCGCGATTCACATCGCGTATATCGTTATAGCCACACAGTGCCATCGACACATCCAACTCGCGGGCGATGATGTCAAGTGCCTTGGTCACACCGACTTCACCCAACGCGCCCAACCCATATAAATGCGCGCGGCCGATCATGGTGCCTTTGGCGCCGAGTGCAATGGCCTTGAGCGCGTCCTGGCCAGAGCGAATGCCGCCATCGAGCCACACTTCAATCTGCTCGCCCACAGCCGTTGCAATCGCCGCCAATTGGCTGATGCTCGACGGTGCGCCATCAAGCTGGCGGCCACCGTGGTTGCTCACCACTAATGCATCCGCACCGCAATTGGCGGCCAGCCGCGCATCTTCCACATCCAGGATGCCCTTGATAATCAGCTTGCCGCCCCAGCATTTTTTGATCCACTCCACATCGTCCCAGCTCAGGCGCGGGTCGAATTGCTGGCCGATCCAGGATGACAGTGAACTGATATCGGCCACGCCTTTGACGTGCCCGACGATATTGCCGAAGCCATGGCGCTTGGTGCCGAGCATACCCGCCACCCAACGCGGTTTTGTCAGCATGTTGAGGATATTCGGCACGGTCAGTTTGGGCGGCGCCGACAAGCCGTTGATCAAGTCCTTATGGCGTTGGCCCAGGATCTGCAGATCCAGGGTCAGCACCAGCGCATCCACACCGGCGGCCTTGGCGCGCTCGATCAACTGCTCCATAAACGCGCGGTCACGCATCACATACAACTGGAACCAGAACGGTTTGCCGACGTGGGCGGCAATGTCTTCCAGCGAACAAATGCTCATGGTCGACAAGGTATAACGCAGGCCGAACGCGGCAGCAGCGCGGGCGGTAAGGATCTCGCCATCGGCATGCTGCATGCCTGCCAGCCCGGTGGGTGCCAGGGCCACGGGCATGGCCATGTCCTGGCCGATCATAGTGGTGCGGATTGAACGCTCATCGATATTGCGCGCCACGCGCTGGCGAAACTGGATGCGGGCAAAATCGCTTTGATTCGCCCGGTAAGTGCTTTCAGTCCAGGAGCCGGAGTCGGCGTAATCGTAGAACATCCGTGGGACACGTTTTTGCGCAAGCCTGCGTAAATCTTCGATGGTTGTGATCAACGGCATCTAGGTCACCTCTCCCTGAACTGAGCCTTGAGAGTAACCGCCCATCGCCTTGCCAACCAGCCATTGCGTTTAGATTGGCAGGCGACTAATCTCGCACAAACCCGCATAAAGACGCATAACCATGCATAACACTCATCAAGCCATTGACCTGCCTTCGTTGCGCAAACAGAAGATTTTGCTGCTGCTGGAACGCGACGGCAAAGTCACTGCATCCGAATTGGTCGAGCACTTTGCCGTGTCCCCAGACACCATCCGCCGCGACCTCGGCGAACTTGCCGCCGCCGGGCTGCTGCAACGCGTACACGGCGGCGCCCTGCCCCGGCCCAAAGACACCGGCAAGGATTTTTTCACCCGTGTCGGCGAAACCAACGAGATCAAGCGTCACCTTGCCCGACTGGCCGCTGACCTGGTGCAGGACGGCCAGATCGTACTGTTCGATTCCGGCTCGACCACGCTGCAGATCGCGCAGTCCTTGCCGCGCTCGATCCGCCTGACCGTGGTCACCCCATCGCCAATGATCGCCATTGCGCTGGCCGATCACCCCGAAGTCAAAGTGATCCTCGCCGGTGGCCAACTCAACCCCGCCACCTTGTCCACCAGCGGCCAGGACGCCGTGCGCATGATCCAGAGCATCAAGGCCGATTTGCTGTTTACCGGCGTCTGCGCGCTGCACCCGCAAGTGGGCATCAGCTCGCTGCATTTTGATGAAGTGGCGGTCAAGCAAGCCCTGCTCGACAGCGCCTCCCACGTGGTGGCCGTGACCCTGGCGGACAAGCTCGGCGCGGTGGAGCCCTTTGTGGTGGCGCCGTGTAACCGCATTCATACGCTGATTACTGAATGGCATGTACCCAGCGTCGAGGCGTATGAGCAATTAGGCTTGGAAGTGCTGCGGGTAGAGGTCGAGTAGCAACAAGCCATCGGTCACGGCGTGGCCGCTGGCGGTGTTGTCGAAGATGCACCAGGCAGGAATGCCTGATTCGGCACATTGACGCAGCTGTTCAGCCAGCGCCTGCACCCGTTGCGGGCCATAGGCACTGTGGTAGATGCGCGGCGAGCCATGCAGGCGCCAGTACTGCACGCCCTGCCAACCTGCGCCGGCATCGAGCACCGCTGGGTCGGCGGTCACGCGGCCTATCTGCAGGTCCACCAGCAATGCCTGCGCCTCAAGCCAACTGGCGTGGCGTGGTTCAAGCACCACGGCACCGGCAAAACGCTGGCGCAATGCGCTGAAAAAAGCCAACGCCACGCGGGGTTCATAACGCAGCGAAGGTGGTAATTGAATCAGCAGGCAGCCGAGTTTTTCACCCAAGTGCAAGCACTGTTCCAGGAACTCATCCAGTGCCGTCTCGCAGTGCTGCAAGCGCAGTTCATGGGTGATGACCTTGGGCGCCTTGACTGAAAACCGAAACCCCGACGGCACCGACTGCGCCCAGCGCTTGTAGGTGTTGGGCTGGTGCGGCCGGTAAAAGGAGCTGTTGATTTCCACCGCATTGAATCGCGATGCATAGCGCTGTAAATGCGTGCCCTCGCCCGTAAAGGCCGGCCAGTGTTCGCGCGGCAGGCTCCAGCCCGCACAGCCCACGTAGAGCGGTGCCATCAAAACAGAACCTTGGCCGCATCACGCATGAATATCTCGATGGTTTTTGGCCCCACGCCATCGAATTCGGCCAGGCGTTTTTCGAATGCCTGGCGGTCATCGCTGGCGCTGCGCATGTGGCTGATCTTGCCCGCGTACTCGGCATTCAACTTGGCGCTGAGGTCCAGCAGACGCTGCGCCGTGCTTTCGTCGTAACGCACGTAATGGGCACGCCCGAGCATCGAAACCAGTTCACGCGACGTGCAATGCTGCAACTTGCGTGCAGTGTCGCGACCCTCTTGCTCCACGATCACCTTGTACGCCTGCGCCGCAATGGGTGCCTGAATACGCTTGCCCATCAGAAAGCTGGCGACAAACCACTTGAACAGGCTGGCGTCATCGTCGGGCGCAAGTTCAATGCCCAGTTCAGACGCCGTGATCGACCGGGCCATGCTCAGTGGCCCAGCTTGCGCTCGGCCTTGGCGGCCTGCTCGTTGATGGCGTCAGTCTGGCGTTCGGTGTCCTTGATCGACGTGGGCGTCAACACTTTGTCGACGGTTTCGGTCTTCGGATCTGGCTGTTCCAGCGTCTGCCCCTTGGCAGGTGGTTGACGGCCTTTCTGGGCGTCTTCGGAGCTGATGGGTTCCGGGGTTTTATCAGCAGTCTTGGGATCGGTCATGGTGAATCTCCACGCAATTGAAGGCCCGCAAAAAGCAGCAGGCGCCTATGCAGCAGAGGCCTGCGTTTTTCGATAGTTCAAGGTTTTTGCAGGCCAGACTTCCACGAAAACCATCCACAAAAACCACCCACGAAATAAGTCCAAATTAATTTAAACCTTTGCCGCCCACGCTCGATCCACTCTCCCACACAGCGTGATTAATCCATCCAGCAGGAGAGACTCGACCATGAGCTCACAACTCAACGGCAAGAACATCCTTATCATCACCTCCAACACCGGCATCGAGCGCGATGAACTGCTCAAGCCGTTGCAAGCACTGCGCGGCTATGGCGCGACGGTGACGCATGGCTCCAGCGAAGGTGGCACCGTACAAACCTTTGTCGGCGACACGGAGAAAGACCAGACCGTGGAATCCGAGGTCAAGCTATCGGACGTGGAGAGCAGCGACTTCGACGCGCTGGTGATTCCCGGCGGCACCGTGAATGCCGACACCCTGCGCCAGGACGCGGCCGCACTGAAGTTGATCAGCGACTTCGCCAAAGCCGGTAAAACCGTTGCCGCCATCTGCCACGGGCCATGGGCACTGATCGATGCCGGTGTGATCAAGGGCAAGACCCTTACCGCGTATAAAAGCGTGCGCATCGACCTTGAAAATGCCGGTGCTGCAGGCGTGGTCGATGCCCAAGTCAAAGAGTGCAAGGCCAATGGCTGGACCTTGATCACCTCGCGCACACCGGATGATTTGCCGGCATTCAACGAGGCGATTGCCAAGGCGGTCGCAGGCTAACCTGCACGCTTGAACGCAAACAGGCGCCCGTGGGCGCCTGTTTGCTGTGTGGCTTATGTTCAGTGTTTACGGTTCTATTTATTTATGGTGCTGGGCCATCTCACGTTTTGGCCCGAACATGGCCCACGCTATCAGCCCGAACAGCGGCACAAAAATCAGAATGATCAACCATAACCCCTTGGTCTCCCAGCCGCCGGTGCTGCGCAACACGATGTTGATCGCCCACAGTTCCAACACCAGCAAAATCACCGCCAGTACGATCCAGATATAGTCTATTTGCATGCGTCACCTCCTGAGGTCGTATGCATTAGGTCAAGGGATCGGCGTGAGGGTTCATTAAAAATGTCGGTGCATGGCCTTTCGTCGTGGCGGTGAAAAAAATCCAAACTTTGCCAGATCACCTGCACTCCCAATTAATGCCTCCCTTTGGATTTAGAGGAAGGGACGCTTTTGACAGGTGAAGCATGGAAAAGGATTCTCGTCATGAAGACCAGTATTTCCTGCAAGATCGTGTTAGTGATTTGCCTGACCGGATGGTTGGCAACACCCGCCTACGCAGCCTTCGGCGACGCTATCCCAGGCTCGGCGCTGCCTCCGGGCTCCTACCCCAGCAGCCCGGCGGACAGCAACAAAAAAGCGGAGACGCCGCCGAAGGAAAAGGCTTCCTCCAGCGGCTCGTCAACAAAGCAGCAAGGCGCGAAGAAACCCCAGAAAAAAGCCCCCAAAAAAGACCGTTGACCTAGCGCCAGATCTTGCGGGTGTTGCCCGTCATGCGCCGCAACACCTGTGGGTTACCGCACAGGTAATGCACGATTACCATGCCGATATGCCCCACAATCAACACCAGCATTGTCCAGCCCAGCAAGCTATGAAAGTTGCGCCCCAGGTCAATCATCCACTGGATTTTCTCGCCCTCAAAACCCGCCATGATCGGCACGCCAAACGCCGAAAATTCACGGCCGGAGCCGTACTGGCGTACCAGCCCGATAAAGGGGATCAGGAACATCAACGCATACAGCACAGCATGCCCGACACAAGCCGCACGGTTCACGCTCGGTGGGCGGTTGTGCCGGTTCAGCAGGTTCCAGCCGGCTCGCAGTATCAGCAGCACCAACAGCAGCAGGCCCGCCGATTTGTGATACGGCCATAGCAGCTTGTCCAGCGCAGAATCGGAGGACAGAGAGTGGACAACCGCGGAGCAATAACTCCAGCTAAACACGATCGCCATCAGCCAATGCAACGCCCGGCTGACCGGGTCGTATCGCTCGCTCGCGCAGAAGGAATGGGGCATCTCATCAGAAGTTTTCGTCATCGCGGCCTCTTATTAGTCTGTGCATCACATGGACCGTGAAGATGGCATTTCCGGCAAAAAAATAGAATTGATGAGGATGCCCTCGCGAAACATCAGGCCGTTTCCTACGAGATTTTGGGACGCTCTTAGGGTCTTACGGCACCGGCAACCAGCCGCTGAAACCGTTTTTGGCCAGCGGGCACCAGGCAAAGTCGCCTGTCGGGTCGGGCAGTAGCTGATGCTCAACGCCCGCCAACGCGCCACTCTTCCAATCAAACACCCTTGAGTCTCGCCATGCCAGGACCACGCCCTGGGCCTGGCTTTCATCAGCATTGATCCAGCGTGCCGCCGCAGCCGCCATAAAGGCCTCAATCGGCTCGTCGTCTATCTGCGATCGATACGAGGACGCCAACAGCCAGCGGCACACGTTCAGGTGATAGGTCCAATCCTGGGCGACCTGGTGGCGGTAGGCCCAGGTCATGAAGCTGCGAAACAGGTTCAAGCCCTCCGGCGGGTCGAGCTTGAGCAGCGCCGGGCAGATATCGAACAAGGTGTGCCAATACGGCAACAGGCGTGCATCCAGGTGCACGAAACAGCGCGAATTGCTCGGGTATTCAGGGCGCAAGGGTTCGGCGCGCAAACGCCGGGATGCCTTGCTGACCAGGCGGCTGGCGCCTGCTGGCAATGGTGGGTTCATGAAACGCACTCACAGTCGTGACGATAGAACGCCTCCTGATTACAGGAAGCCCAAGGTACACGTCAGAAAGCGGGGGAAGCGCGAGGGTTGGCCGACGGCCAGGAATAGCGTGGAGGGGCTTTGTTGCGCCGTTCATGGGCCGGGCGCGGGGTTTGCCCCAGGCCGAGCAGCCAGGCCAGGCCGATCATGAACACGATGGCCACGGTCACGGCCGCGCACACTGGGCAGGCAAAGTAGTTCGAGATGTTGCTGGAGGCAGTGTTTCCTAACCCTTTGTCGGAAAGCGGCGCCTGGCTACCGTCCACCGAACAGAACGCCCCGCCGATGCCATTGAGCTGCAAGCCCATCATCTGCCCGTGCCCCAAACCGCAGACGAACAGGTTCATCAGCACGCAGAAGTACAGGGCCCAGGCGATCAGCGAACGGTCGGGGTGGCTCAATTTCATGGCGGCGACTCTACCACCGAAGCCACAAAAGGATGAAGCGCCACGCGCCCCTGTGGCAGAACGTCGCAGATTACGTGGGCTGGCCGGGGTTGGTAGACTGTGCGCCCGCATCATTACTCCTTTTCAAAGCCTGAACTGTCGATCCAGAGCAATGCAGGCGTTTCACAGGATGCACAGTTGATGAGTACGTTATTCACCCGCCGCAAAGTGCTGACCGGTATGGGCCTGCTGGGCCTGGGCAGCCTGCTGGGCGGCTGTGACTACAGCCCCAAGCTGAACTTCAAGTACGGCAAGGACCTCAGTGACAAGATCATGGGCCGCACCTTCAAGCTCAAGAACACCGACGGCGAAACCGTCACCCTGAGCTCGTACCGTGGCCTGATGCCGGTGGTGTTCTTCGGCTTCACCCAGTGCCCGGCCGTGTGCCCCACCACCCTGGCCCGCGCCGCCCAGGCCAAGAAGCTGATGGGCCGCGATGGCAAAATCATGCAAGTGGTGTTTATCACCCTCGACCCCGAGCGCGACACCCCCGAATTGCTCGACCGCTACGTCAAGGCCTTCGACCCCAGCTTCGAAGCGCTGTATGGCACCCCGGAAGAAATCGCCGTGGCCGCCAAGGAGTTCGGGATTTTTTATGAAAAGATCCCGGCCGGGGACACCTACACCCTGTCCCACACCTCCACCAGTTTCGTGTTCGACACCCGTGGCAACCTGCGCCTGGGCCTGTCGGCATCCCTTACCGCTAAAGAGTGCGCAGAAGACCTGCTCACCGTCATGGAGGTCTGCTAATGACTGCCGTACAAACCCTCAAGCGCCTGACATTCGGCCTCACCTTGCTGGGCCTCGCGGCGCACGCCAGCGCCCAGGTACAGGTCAGCGACGCGTGGGTACGCGCAACCGTGGCGGGCCAGACCTCCAGCGGCGCGTTCATGACCGTCACCGCCGACAGCGACAGCAAACTGCTCAGCGTCGCCTCGCCTGTGGCCAAGGACGTGCAGATTCATGAAATGAGCATGAAGGACGACGTGATGCGCATGGGCCCGGTGGATTCGGTGGCCCTGCCTGCCGGCAAAGCGATCAAGCTCGACCCGGAGGGCTACCACGTGATGCTCATGGGCCTCACCGGCCAGATCAAGCAAGGCGACCAGGTGCCGCTGACCCTGACCGTGGAAAACGCCAAGGGCGAGAAGCAGACGATTGAAGTTAAGGCCCCTGCCCGAGCGCTGACGGACATGGGTGACATGGATCACAGCAAGATGCACTAAAACTTTTTGTGGGGAGGAAGCTTGCTCCCTCCCCACAAAAAGCTTTTATCTCATATCCAAAACCTCTGCCATCAACACTTTCTATATATTTTCAATCTACCCAAACACCCGCTAGCCTGATTGCGCCGCAACGACGGCCCATAACTCCAACAATAAATCAGGTGTCTCTGTGAACAACACATCCCCCCAACGTGCGGTGAAAAGCCTGCTTTCCCTCGCCGTGACCTTTGCCCTGTTCAATAGCCTGAGCGCCTATGCCGCCAACACCGGCGAGCTGCCCTGCACCACCACTGAACAATGCGCGGCCCAGGCGGCCAAGGTCGGCGCCACGCCCGACAGCTCGCAAACCGAGCACAAAGCCAAAGGCGACCCAACCCAGACCCAATTCGCCTGGCTCAACCGCATCAACAAAGCCTCGATCGTGATGCTCACCGAAGAAGGCATCGTCAAACCCGAGATGGGCCAGAAGATCGCCGGCGGTGTGCGCTATGCCATCGCCCAGGCCGACCAGCCCGGCGGCACGCGCCCCAGCGATGTGCTGCAACTGGAAAAAATCATGACCGACAAGATCGGTCCCGAAGCCTCGTTGATCCACTCCGGCCGCAGCCGCCAGGACATGCTCGCCACCTACCGCCTGGCCGCCCTGCGCAGCCAGGTGCTGGCCTACAGCGAAGCGCTCAACGCCACACGCCAACGCCTGCTGAACATCGCCGACAAAAACGTCGACACCCTGGTGCCCGCCTACACCAACGGCGTGCAGGCCATGCCCATCAGCTATGCGCATTACCTGCTGGCCTTTGAAGCCGCGTTCGACCGCGACGGCCAGCGCATCCGCGAGCTGTACACACGCCTTAACCAGAGCCCGATGGGCACCGCCGTGCTGGCGAACTCGGCGTATCCGCTGAACCGCGAGCGCCTGGCCGAGCTGCTGGGCTTTGATGGCGTGCGCGAGAACTCGCTGGATTCAAGCCAGGTCTCGACCTATGACATTCCCATCGAAGCCGCCAATATGGCGGCATCGTCCGCCATCCGTGTGGGCGCGATGATTGGCGACATCCACACCCAGTACCATCAGATCCGCCCCTGGTTGCTGCTCGATGAAGAAGCCACCTACACCAGCAGCGCCATGCCACAAAAACGCAACCCGGGCTTGCTGATGCGTGCACGTGAGAGTGCCTCGGACGTGGTCGGCCTGGCCCAGGCAGTGACCTTGCGCGCGCATAACGTCACCACCGGCATGACTGACTACAAGTTCGCCTTCGACTCGCTGGGCGTGTTCCGCTCGACCCAGGAAATGTTCCACAGCCTCGACGCGGTGCTCGATGCGCTGCAGATCAACCCGCAGCGCGCGCTCGAAGAACTGGAGTCGGAATGGACCACCTCGATGGAGCTGGCCGACACGCTTGAGCGCCAGTACAAAGTGCCGTTCCGCATCGGCCACAGCTTTGCCTCGCTGATCGTCACCGAAGCGCGCAGCAACGGCACCACGCCGAAGACCTTCGCCTATGCCGACGCGCAGAAGCTGTATAGCCAGGCGGCGGACAAGTACAAATGGACGCCCAATACCCTGCCGCTCGATGAAGCCGGTTTTAGAGCGGCGCTGTCGCCCACCAATATGGTGCAGACGCGCAAAGGCACCGGCGGCCCGCAGCCGCAAGAGGTCAAGCGCATGCTGTTGGAGGCGCGCAAGACGCTGCAGGCAGATCAGCAGTGGCTCAAGGAGCGACGTGAAAAGCTCAAAGGCGCCGAAACCCATCTCGACCAAGCCTTCGATAAGCTGGCCGACAGCAAGCGCTGAACCGATTGTGGTGGCCCCAGGCTTTGGGCATATTGACGGCCGGGCCGCTTGCGGCCACCCACCACTGCGTCTTGTCACGGGATAGGCCACCATGGAACTTCGCCATTTACGCTATTTCATCATGGTGGCCGAAGAACGACATTTCACCCGTGCCGCCGCACGCCTGAACATGCAACAACCGCCCCTGAGCCAGCAGATTCGCGCCCTGGAGCAGGAGCTGGGGTTCGATCTGTTCAAGCGCCACCCCAAGGGCGTGGACCTGACGGCCGGCGGCCTGGTGTTTCTTGAAGAAGCGCAAGCCATTCTGGCGCGCGTCGAGCATGGCGCACTCAAGGCCTCCCGCGTGGCCCAGGGCATCGAGGGCACCCTGGCCATCGGTTTCACCAGCTCGGCCGCCGCCCACGCGCTGATCCCACGCATCATCCGCGCCTACCGCGAGCGCTACCCGGCGGTAGAGCTGTCGATCAATGAAGGCAGCGCCCGGGAATTGACCGAAGACGCCATCGAAAAACGCATCGACGTCGGCATCCTGCGCGCCCCGGTCAGCACCCATCAAAGCCTGACCTTCCACCGCCTGCTCAACGAAGAAATGCTGCTGGTCCTGCCCACCGGCCATCCGTTGCTGGCTACCGCCGACAGCGCCATCCCCATTGCTGCGCTCAAAGACGAACGCTTTATTCTGGTACGCCGCCCCGGCGCGCCGGGCATGTACGCCAACCTGATCACCGCCTGCCAGAACGCCGGTTTCGAACCCAAAATCGCCTTTGAGGTAGAACGCATGCTGACCAACGTCAGCCTGGTGGCGGCCGGTGAAGGCATCTCCGTGGTGCCGGCGTCGATGCGCGATGTGCACCGTGACAGCGTGGTGTATTGCCGAATCAAAGACGCCAGGCCCAAGCTGCTGGCGCCGATTACGCTGGTGCGGCGCGCGTTTAATCCGTCGGCGCCGTTGCAGAATTTTATAGGCCTGGCACGTGAGCTGGGGGCGGTGTATCGAAAAGGGTGAGACCCTTCACCCTCGGTTGCGTCATCAAGTGAAACCCCTCGCTGAGCAATTCGACCGTGGCACGGATGCTTTCGGTTTGGCGCGGCACCGCGAACAACCCATAGTTGACGCCCAATGCGGCGTTGCCAGCGGGCGCCAGCGCAATCACGCGCATGGTGTGCGGGTTGATATTGTCGGCGGGCAACAGGGCAACGCCCAAACCGTTTTCGACAGCCGCGCTGATCACACCGACGTTCGGGCTGGTGACGGTCACGCGAAAGTCGCGACCGGCCGCCAGTAATGCATCGAACATCAAGCGCCGCCACGCGCAAGGCTCGGCGTACACGATCACGTCCAGAGGCAGCGCCGGATCGACTTCATCGTCAATCGCGCACACCCAATAAAGCGGCACATTCCAGGTGCGCACCGGGTCGGCGGCGAATACCGAACTGACGCCAATGGCCACATCCAAAAGGCCGTCGTGCCAGCACTGCGCTAAAGCATCGCCGTGGTCCACGGTGATTTCCATGTGCATATGCGGGCAGGTGCGGCGCAGACGGCCCAACGCTGCCGGCAAGGTAGTGACCGCCACATCTTCGGACAAGCCCACGCGCACAGTGCCCATCACCGTACGCTCCTTCAGGCGTGTGGCGACCGTTTCACCCAGGGCCAGGATGCGTGTGGCGTAGCTGAGCAACAGCTCGCCCTCAGTGGTTGGCACCACGCCACGGCCGGTGCGGCGCAGCAGGCGTTGCCCAAGTACCTCTTCCAGACGGCGAATCTGCGCACTCAGGGCTGATTGCGCCCTGCCCGCCTGCTGGGCGGCGCCACTGAGGCTGCCGTGGTGGCACACCGCAACGAAAGTACGCAGCAAATACGGTTCGAAGGCATCGGATATCATGTTTGGCATAACTCTGAATCAACTGGTATGAGCCTACCTTGATAGCTTGACGATGGCTACGCTGCTCAGCCTGTTCAATCAGTGAGTAATACGCCATGAGCCACACCGAAAACACACGCATCGTTTTGGCTGCACGCCCCGACGGGCGCCCGAAAACCAGCGACTTCCGCCTGGAACACTCACCTGTCCCCGAACCCGCCGACGGCGAAGTGTTGCTGGAGAATCTCTACCTGTCCCTCGACCCCTATATGCGCTGGCGCATGAGCGCAGCCAAATCCTATGCCGAGCCGGTAGGCATTGGCGAAGTGATGGTGGGTGGCACCGTCGCACGCATCAAGCAGTCGCGTCACAGCGACTGGCACGAAGGCGATACAGTGCTGGCCTACGCCGGCTGGCAGCGTTTTGCCTTATCCAACGGCCAGGATTTGCGTCGCCTCGACCCCAGCATCGCGCATCCCACCACTGCTCTCGGTGTACTCGGCATGCCAGGGTTTACCGCTTACGCCGGGCTGCTGAATATCGGCAAGCCCAAACCGGGCGATACCGTCGTGGTGGCAGCGGCCAGTGGTGCAGTCGGCTCGGTGGTCGGCCAGGTCGCTCGGCTGCAGGGTGCCCGCGCCGTGGGGATCGCCGGCGGCGCCGACAAGTGTGCTTTCGTGAAGGATGAACTGGGCTTTGATGCAGTCATCGACCACCGCGCCCCAGACTTTGCCGAGCAACTGGCCAAGGCCTGCCCGGACGGCATTGATGTGTACTTCGAAAACGTCGCCGGGCCGGTGTGGGATGCGGTACGCCCACTGCTCAACGACTTCGCGAGGATCCCGGTGTGCGGGCTGATCGCCCACTACAACGACGGCGCGATCCAGCACACACAGGCCGACCGACTGCCGGCGACGATGCATGACATCCTCGCCAAAAGCCTGACGGTGCGCGGGTTTATCCAGACTGAATTTGTCGACCAACAACAAGACAGGTTCTTGCAGGAAGCTGCGCAGTGGATCGCCGAGGGCACACTGAAATTTCGCGAGGACATTATCGACGGTCTGGCCCAGGCACCTGAAGCGTTTATCGGGCTGCTGGAGGGGCGCAATTTCGGCAAGCTGATCGTGCGCCTCAATCCACAATAAACAGCTTCGCATCACTGCGGGTGGATGAGCGATGGCCTTCCATGTCATTGCCCATCGGGTAACTTATCCCGGCCGTCAGCGTGAACTGGCGGCCGTCTTGCAGCGCCTTCGAGACGCAGTAGATCGCCAGCTTTTGTGGGGCACAGGCGCCCACGCTTGTTATCCTGCCCACCCTGCCCTCATGGACGCGTGCTTATGCAGATCGACCCCGCCTTCATCCTTCATGAAACCGAACACTGGTTGCTCAACCATCATCTGACCTCAAAGCTGCCGGGCTACCTGATGCTGGGTGCCAAGACCCCGATTGATTCTCTTGCCGACATGCCGGACGCGGCGTTGGCTGAACTGGGTGGCCTGCTCGCTAAAACCCAACGGGTGATGGAGGCACAGCTGCAACCGAAATGGCTGTATATCAGCCGCTACGGACACATGCCGGGCTTGCCGCTGCACTTTCACTTCATCCCGGTGCATGACTGGGTGGAGCAGGCGTTTTGGCGAGATGAGCGCTATCGGCTGCTGCAAGGTTTTGGCTCAAAGGAACAAGGGCTGACCGATGGGGCTGAGCTGACGCTGTTCGTATGGCGCGAATTTGGCGAGAGCCTTACACCGCCGCCCGTCCAAGGTCCCACCGTGGAACAGGTTATTCAAACACTGCGCACAGCCTTCGGCGCCGGATGAAATCAACGATGGGAGCTGTCGAGCCCCAGCGAGGCTGCGAAGGCGGCGGCACTGGCGATACATAAGTTGCCTGACCCACCGCTTTCGCAGCCTCGCTAAAGCTCGACAGCTCCCACAGGGAATCGGCTGTGTTGGTTAGATTTCAGTTCGCAGGGCCATCGCGCCATACACAAATCCCCCCAGCAACAAAGATCCAATGTGGGAGCTGTCGAGCCCCGGCGAGGCTGCGAAGGCGGCGGCACAGGCGACATATAAGTAGCCTGACCCACCGCTTTCGCAGCCTCGCCGGGGCTCGACAGCTCCCACAGGGGATCAGCTGTGTTGGTTAGATCTCAGTTCGCAGGGCCATCGCGGCAGGCACAATTCCCCCCAGCGACAAAGCTCACAGGTGGCAAGAGTCAAAGCCGTTTTACCATTGGGATACACGCCAACGCCAACCCCGAAGGCGAGTGATACACCGCCTGCTCCTCACCCACATACCCGCAGGCCCGGTAGAAGCTCGCCGCATTCAACGTCGAGTCCAGCACGACCTCTTCAATCGACAGCTCCCGCGCGAGTTTTTCCAGGTGATCCAGCATGGTCTTGCCGTAACCACGCCCAGTAAACGCCGGCAGCACAAACAGCGCGCCCACTTCGTTGTTGTCCAGATCGAGCATGCCGGTGGCGACCGGTACGTCATTGACCCAGCCCAGGTAAAACGGCTTGTCCATCAGTGTGTCGTAACCGTCTTCGGCGCTGCCACGTGTCCACAGCGCCATTTGCTCGGCGGTGTAGGCGCCGATGCATTGGCTGCGGATGGCCAACAGGCGAATGGCGAACGCCGCCCGGGCGTCCGCTGGGGTGGCGCGTTTGATCGCTAGCATTGCTCTCTCCGTCCATGACCTCATCGTGCCATTAGCACACGTGTGCTAATCGACCCCGTTACCCGGCGGCGCTATATTCCCCGGCACTTCCAACGCTCTCCCCGGCACCGCACACCTGTTGCGTGAGGGTGCGTTGCGCGTTGGAAAAACCCTGACAATCCCAAGGAAGAAGCATCATGAACCTGCATGCCCCCGTTACCCGTCTCACCCTGCTCGGCGCCCTGATCATCGGCGTCGCCGGTTGCAGCAATGTCAAGCCCAGCGAAGACCATCTCAAGACACTGTCGGAAACCAACCTCGGTGAACCGGTCAAGCGTATCTCCAATGTCCGCAGCGACTCCATGACCACCTATTACATCGCCAGCGCCGCCTCCGGCGACTACAACTGCTCCGTGCCCAGTGGTGCCAGCGGTGGCATGTTTGCCGTGGCCAGCTTTGGCCTGATGAAGCCTGCCGCCTACTGCCAGCCCAAGGGTGCAAAGGGCAATGGCTTGACGCCGTTTAACCAGTAACGCCCGATTGGCTGAGGTCACGCAGTGTGCCGCGCAGCTCTGCAGGGCGCACCGGTTTGGACAGAATCGCGATCTGGCGGTCGTGCAAGGCCGCCTGGATTTTCTCCACGTCGTGGCCGGTGAGGATCAGCGCCGGCACCGCCCAGCCGCGTTGCTGGCGCAGGGCGTCGATGCATTCTATGCCGGTGGCGTGGTTGCCCAGGTCGTAGTCGGCGACGATGATGTCGCAGTCGCTGGCCAGGCCCTGCCCGCTGGACTCGGCCTGCACCTCGCAACCCCAGCGCTCCAGCAAGGCCTGGGTGGCCAGCAGCACGTTGTGGTCGTCCTCTACCAGGCAGACTTTCAAACCCGTCAGCAGGCCGGCCTGGCGCGCGTCGTCGCGCGCAGCCGGTTGGCGTGGCGCCGTCGCCAATGCCAGGCCATACAGGCTCACTGAAGTGCCATGGCCCACCCGTGATCGCAGGCTCACCTGCACCCCCATCAATTGCCCCAGGCGCTTGACGATGGACAGCCCCAGGCCCACGCCTTCGACGTCCTTGTCACGCAGTTGGCGCACCCGATAAAACTCTTCGAAGACCTTCACCTGATGCTCCTCGGCAATACCTCGCCCCTGGTCATGCACCTCCACCGACAAGCCGCCGTCGCGCACGCGCACGCCGATCAGCACGGGCCGTTGGGCGCCGTATTTAAAGCAATTGGAGAGCAGGTTTTGCACCATCGTCGCCAGCATCGCGGGGTCGACCTGCACCCAATACGCACACGGTCGCAGGCGCAGTTCCACCCCGGCCCAATGCGCCGCCTCGGCGTGTTGGCGCACCAGGTCGGCGAGGAATTCGCCCAGATGAATCACCTGGTACTTGGGCAACAGCCGGCCGTTGTCGAGGGTGTAAAGGTCGAGAATCGAACGGAACAGCTGCGACACGTTGAGCAGCGAACGGTCGATATTGTCCACCAAGCGCTGCTCAGCTTCGCCCAACTGCGCTTCACGCAAACAGGCGGTGAACAGGCCGATGGAATGGATAGGCTGGCGCAGGTCGTGGCTGGCCTGAGCCAGGAAGCGCGATTTTTCCAGGTTGGCGGCGATGGCTTCTTCGGAAGCCTTGCGCGTGCGCTCAAGCAAAATATGCGCGTACACCGGGATCACCGTGCTGGTGATCATCAGCATCAGCACCATGAACGGCTGCGCCTGCCACAGGGGCGTCAGCCGGTACACGATCAGCAACGCGAGCAACGCCAGGCCGGTGGCAATCGCCAGGTAGCGCGAGCCGTAGCGCATGCCATTGCCCAGGTTGACCCACACCATCACCGCATACAGTGGCAACGCCGGTTCGCCGCCCACCACCAGCCCGAAGGAGGTGCCGGTGTAGTCGTGGATCATGCCGAAAATCCGCCGCGCCGGGTAATGCCCAGGCCAGCGCGCGATCACCTGGCGCAACACAATGGAGACCAGCAGGAACGCGACGATATACAGGATCACCGGCAAGTAGGTGTCGACCGACTGGCCCGGCAAAAAGCCCAGCGCGCCGATGTAGACGATAGCAATGGCGGCCACCACGATGCGCAGGTTGGCCTGGTCGAGTTCGGAATTGGTCTCATGACTCATGGGTGACGTCCTTGTGCGGCATTCGATCTATCCTTTATGCGTCACAGGCGTGCCTGTGACGCGGTGCTAAAGTAGCATGCCAACGCACACCCATGCCCCAGGAAGGAGCACGCCATGACCGGCCGAATCATCATAGCCGACGACCACCCGATGTTTCGCGAAGGCATGCTGCGCACCGTGCAGCGTCTGTTGCCCGAGGCCGTGGTACAAGAAGCCGGCGACCTCGACGCGGTGCAGGCGCTGATCCGCGAGGGTGGCGACATCGACACGCTGATCCTCGACCTGCGCTTCCCGGGCCTTACCTGCATGAGCCAACTGGCCGAGCTGCGCCAGCAACTGCGGCGCACCACCTTGATCGTGGTGTCGATGGTCGATGACCCGGCGCTGATCGATCAGGTCATGGCCCTGGGCGCCGATGGCTTTATCGGCAAGAACATCACCCCCGATGAAATCGGCCAGGCCCTGTTGGCGATCCGCGAAGGCGAAGTGCTGGTCAAGTTCTCTCCCTCCGGCCTGCTGCCGCTGGGCACCCACAATCTCACCGCGCGCCAGCAGGAAGTGCTGCGCCTGATCGCCCAAGGCAAGACCAACAAGGAAATCGCCAAGGCCCTGGCGATCTCGCCGTTCACCGTGCGCATCCATGTGTCGTCGCTGCTGCGCAGCTTGAAAGTGCCTTCGCGCGCGGCGGCGGCGGTCAAGTATTCCGGGGAGTTCTAGGCGTTTTCATGGCCTGGGCGTTGGCTATCGCAGCGCAAACCAGGTGGTTTTCAGCTGCGTGTACTTGTCGAATGAGTGCAGCGACAGGTCACGCCCGAACCCGGACTGCTTACCGCCGCCGAACGGCACCGCAACGTCCAGGGCATCGACGGTATTGACCGAGACGGTGCCGACATTTAACGCACGCGCCACCCGATGCGCGCGATTGAGGTTATCACTCCAGACCGAGGCCGCCAGCCCGTAGACGCTGTCATTGGCCTGCTGTACCGCTTGCTCTTCGGTGTCAAAGGCGCTGATCGCCAACACCGGGCCAAACACTTCATCGCGCGAGATCCGCATGTCGCCAGTCACCTCGCTGAAAATCGTCGGCTGGATGAAGTTGGAAGAGCCATTGATGATCACCTGCTCGCCACCCGCCAGCAGCCTGGCGCCCTCGCCCTGGGCCTGGCTGATGGCCCTCATGATGCGGGCGGTTTGCTCACCGTCGACGATCGCACCGGCAGCGCTGCCAGGGTCCAGAGGGTCACCCGGCATCCAGGCACGCGCCTTGGCAATCACACGCTCAACGAACTCGTCATGGATGGAACGTTGCACATACAACCGCGAGTTGGCCGAGCACACTTCGCCCTGGTTGAAGAAAATCCCGAAGGCGGCTTTCTCGGCCGCCAGGTCCAGGTCCTGACAGTCGTCAAACACCAGGTTCGCGCTCTTGCCGCCACACTCCAGCCACACCTGCTTCAAGTTGGACTGCGCGGCATACTGCATAAAGTATTTGCCCACCTGCGTGGAGCCGGTGAACACCAGGCAATCCACGTCAGGGTGCAGCCCCAACGCCTTGCCGGCACTTTCGCCAAGGCCCGGCACCACGTTCAAAACCCCTTGCGGGATACCCGCTTCCAGGGCCAGTTGCGCCAGGCGCAAGGCCGAAAAGGGCGACTGCTCGGCCGGTTTGAGCACCACGCTGTTACCGGCTGCCAATGCCGGTGCGAGTTTCCAGGCCGCCATATCCAGTGGAAAGTTCCACGGCACCACCGCCGCGACGACGCCCAATGCTTCACGGGTGATGGTCGCCAGTGCGTTGTGCGCGGTGGGCGCGACTTGATCGTAGAGTTTGTCCAGCGCCTCACCGTACCAGGCAAACACATTCGCGGCGCCGGGCACATCAATGTTGTAGGCGTCCATCACCGGCTTGCCCATGTTCAGCGAATCCAGGAGCGCCAGCTCTTCGCGGTGAGTCATCAGCAGCTCGGAGAGCCTGATCAGGATTCTCTTGCGTTCCACCGGCGGCATACGCCGCCAAGGGCCGGTGTCGAAGGCCTGGCGGGCGCTGCGCACGGCGAGGTCTACTTCTGCGTCACCACAGGCGGCCACACGCGCCAGCAACTGGTGGGTGGCTGGGTTGATTGCATCAAAAGTCGCCCCGCTGGCTGCGCTCACGGGCCGGCCACCGATCAAGGCGGTGTCGATGAAGGTCTGGCGGGCAACGCGTTGTTGCCAGTAATTAAGGTCGAACACGGTGTACTCCCAATCAAGGTGGATGGACAGGTGAAGGTTTTATTCTGCGATCTGCAATTCGGGCATCTTCACGCGCAAGCCGCGCGTGATGCCCAGCAAACAAATCAGGCCAACACCCATCCAGCACAGGCCGATGGTGAAGGACAGGCTCGACAGGCTGGTCCACAGCCAAACCGTGCTGAGGAACCCCAGCGCCGGCAGTGCGGCATACAGCAGGTAGTTCCGTGTGCCGCGTAGCTGCTGATCGACCACGTAATGCTTGATCACCGCCAGGTTCACCGCCGAGAACGCGAACAGCGCGCCGAAGCTGATCATGTTGGCCACCGTGTCCAGGGTGATGAACAGCGCAATCAACGAGAACAGGCTGACCAGCACAATCGCGGTGGCCGGCACGCGTTTTTTCGTCACCAGCTTTCCGAGCACACGAGGCAGCGCGCCGTCACGGCCCATGGCGAACAACACCCGCGACACACTGGCCTGGGAGACCATCGCCGAGGCGAAACAGCCGGCCACATAAGTGGCGGTAAACGCCGTCACCAGCACCTCGCCACCGACCCGGCGCATCACATCCACCGAGGCCGAATCCGGGTCGGCGAACGTGTTCCATTCCGGAAAGACCATTTGCGCAAAATACGACACCAGCAGAAACAGCAAGCCGCCAAACAGCGACACCACCATGATCGCCAACGGGATGGTGCGGCGCGGGTTGGGGGTTTCCTCGGCCATGGTCGACACCGCATCGAAGCCCAGGAACGACAAACACAGCACTGCCGCACCGGCCATGATCAACGGTGCACTGAAGCCTTCATGATGGAACGGCGCCAGCAATGAAACGGGCGCCGCCTGCCCGCTGAGGTTGTGCACCGACAGCGCCACGAACACTACGATGAACACCAACTGGGCCACGATCAGGATCCAGTTGACCCGCGTGATGGACTCGATACCCACCAGGTTGAGCGCCGTGACCAGCGCAATCGAACCCAGCACCCACACAAATGTCGGCACCGCCGGGAAGTACTCGGACATGTAGATGCCGATCAACAAATAACTGAGCAGCGGCAAAAAGATGTAGTCGAGCAGCAAGGTCCAGCCGGCGATAAAGCCGAAATACGCGCCAAACGCCTTGCGCGTATAGGAGTAAACCGAGCCGGAAAACGGATGCGCCTGAACCATGCGCCCATAGCTGTAGGCGGTCAGCAGCATGGCCGCCAGGGTCAGCATATAGGCGGTCGGCAAGTGCCCCTTGGTCATCTGCGTGACCAGCCCATAGGTGGTAAACACTGCCAGCGGCACCATATAGGCCAGGCCGAACAGCACCAGCCCGACCAGCCCCAGCGGCTGGCGAAAGCGCCGCGTTGACGCGGCTTTGGCTGAAGTGGGATGGGAGGGAGTTTCGGCCACGCTTGTTATTGTATTCATGGGTGACTCCAGGAAAGAGGGATGCAGGCCATCGCGGCAGTCGATGAGCTCGCTGCCGTTCAAGCCGTATCTGATGGAGGTTGCCCGCCACCCCGTACCGAGGGAGGTGGGCAGGTCACTTCAGAGTTTTCCCGCGATCCGTGCGGTGCGGTCTACTGCAATGCGGGTCTTGTCGACCAGCTCATCCAGCTCTGCACGCGTGGCCACCAGAGCCGGCGCCATGATCATGCGGCCCAGGGTCGAGCGGATGATCACGCCCTCTTCAAAGCCAAAGGTGCGGCATTGCCAGGCCAGGTCGTTTTCGTTGGCGAAGCGTTTGCGCGTGGCCTTGTCTTCGACGAACTGCAATGCCCCGAGCAGGCCCGTGCCCTGGATCTCGCCGACCATTGGGTGGTTGCCGAACACCTCGTGCAGCAGTTGCTGCAAGTACGGCCCGGTGTCGTCCTTGACCTGGCGCACGATGCCTTCATCGCGCAGCGCCTTGAGGTTGGCCAGTGCCACCGCCGCCGCGACCGGGTGGCCGGAATAGGTCAGCCCGTGGGCGAACATACCGCCCTGCTCCACCAGCGCCTCGGCAATACGCTTGCTCAGCACCAGGCCGCCCATGGGCAGGTAGCCGGAGGTGAGGCCCTTGGCAATCGACAGGGTATCGGGCTCAAAACCGAAGTGTTGATGGGCGAACCACTCGCCGGTACGGCCAAAACCACCAATCACCTCATCGGCGCACAGCAGCACATCGTATTGACGGCAAATGCGCTGGATTTCGGGCCAGTAGCTTTCTGGTGGGAAGATCATGCCGCCCGCGCCCTGGAACGGCTCGGCGATAAAACCGGCGACGTTTTCGGCGCCCAGCTCCAGAATCTTTTCTTCCAATTGCAACGCACAACGACGGCCAAATTCGGCCGGTGTCAGCTCGCCGCCATGGGCAAACCAATACGGCTCGTCAATGTGCGCCACGTCGGGAATCATGCCGCCCATCTCGTGCATGAACTTCATGCCGCCCAGCGCCGAGGCCGCCAGGGTCGAGCCGTGATAGCCGTTCCAGCGGCCGATCATGATTTTCTTCTGCGGTTGCCCGACGACTTGCCAATAACGGCGCACGGTACGGATCAACACCTCGTTGGCCTCGGAGCCGGAGTTGGTGTAGATCACGTGGCTGTAATGCCCCGGCAACAGGCTGAACAACAGCTCCGACAGCTCGATCACTGCCGGGTGGGTGGTGTGAAAGAACATGTTGTAGTACGCCAGCTGGTCCATCTGCGCGGCGGCGGCGGCGGTCAGATCGCGGCGCCCATAACCCAGTTGGGTACACCACAGGCCGGACATGCCGTCCAGGTAACGCTTGCCTTCGCTGTCCCACAGGTACAAGCCTTCGCCGCGCACCATCACACGCGGGCCTTCGGCGTTCAGCGCCTTCTGGTCGACAAACCCATGGATATGGTGGGCCGCATCAGACTGCTGGTAATCCTCGGTGCGACGGTTGATTTGGGCGGATAGATTCATGGCTTTTTCTCTCTTATTGGTCGTGACGCAAGGGCTAGCAAGGCCGCTCAGCGGTGCTTGCTCATGTAACTTTCAAGCGGGTCTTTGCTCAGCACGCCCTGGGCTTCGGCGAGCGAGTCGATAAACAACGCAAACAGTTCCGACTGCGCGCCGATATCGAGCTTGGTGTAGATGTGTTTGCGGTGGGACTTGATGGTGTCTTCGGACACCTCCAGGCGCTCGGCCAGCGAGCGGGTGGAATGCCCGCGCAAAATAAGCTGGGCGATGCGGCATTCGCGCTCGGTCAGGATCGACGAGCCGAAGTTGTTCAGCGCTGCGTGAATGCGTTGCTCCAGCAGGTTTTCGAAGCGTGCCCCGTGGGCATCCAGGCCGACAAAATGCTTGCCCAGCACGGCCAGTACCCAAGGGGCTATGCGCTTGAATTGTGCGGTGGTGGCGGCGTCGAGTTTTTGCGTAAACGCCAGGGACACCGCCAGGCTGGAGCCCTTGCTCGATTGCAGGATGTAATTGAGCTCGTCTTCGAGCTGAGAGTGCCGGTAGAACGACTGGAAGTATTCGCTCAATTCGAAGTGGTCAGGCGCAACGTCGGCCAAGGCATAACAGCCTGAGCTGACGCCTTCCACGCAGGCGTCGTAAAACGGGTCCAGCAAGTAAAAGCCCGACAGGTACTGGCGCACATTGCCTTGCGGCAACCACGGCCCGTCCAACTCGAACAGTGCACTGGGCATGCCGCCACGCGGGTAAAAATACAGCGTCGTGGCCTGTATCGGTTGCACATACCCGAGGGCATCGAACAAGGCGGCAGCGAACCCCGATTGCCCGATGTTATCGGTCACCTGGGCCATCTGTTCAAACCATTGCGCAGAAGAAAGCCGGTCGTTTTCCACGTCGAAGCCTCGCTCAAAGAACTGCAAGGATGGTCACACACCCGCCGCGTCCTCGAAATCACCCGATAGGGTGAGCTTGCATCCGATATTTATGCTCACTCCAAAGCTTAATAATATTTTATTAAAAATCGCCCTCCCCCTAGCCTTGAAGCCATGCCCAAGCTGAATCCAACTGCATTACGCAAGGACAGACACATGACTCAAGCCATAACAAAAACAGACACGCTGGTAGTGGGAGCCGGTCAGGCCGGTGTGGCCATGAGCGAGCACCTGAGCAAGCAAGGCGTGCCGCACCTGGTGCTGGAGCGCAGCCGTATCGCCGAACGCTGGCGCACCGGGCGCTGGGATTCGCTGGTCGCCAACGGCCCGGCCTGGCATGACCGCTTCCCTGGCCTGGCGTTTGATGACGTCGCCGCCGACAGTTTTGCGCCAAAAGAGCGCGTGGCCGATTACTTCGAAGCCTATGCCCGCAAGTTCAACGCGCCGATCCGCACCGGCGTGGACGTGACCTCCGTGGTACGTAACGTCGGCCGCCCCGGCTTTACCGTGCACACCAGCGAAGGCGTGATCGAAGCCACCCGTGTGGTCGCCGCCACCGGGCCGTTCCAGAAGCCGGTGATCCCGGCCATCGCGCCTAAAGACAGCGCGCTGCACCAGATCCACTCCGCCGATTACCGCAACCCCGCACAACTGCCCGCCGGCGCCGTGCTGGTGGTGGGCGCCGGTTCATCCGGCGTGCAAATTGCCGATGAGCTGCAGCGTTCCGGGCGCCAGGTGTACCTGTCGGTCGGTGCCCACGACCGCCCGCCGCGTGCCTATCGCAACCGCGATTTCTGCTGGTGGCTGGGCGTGTTGGGCGAGTGGGACCAGGCCGCAATGAAGCCCGGCCGCGAGCACGTGACCATCGCCGTGAGCGGCGCCCACGGCGGCAAGACCATTGATTTTCGTGAGCTGGCCCAGCAAGGCATGACCCTGGTCGGCCTCACCCAAGCCTTCGACGGCAGCGTCGCGCGCTTCCAAGCCAACCTGGTTGAAAACCTGGCCCGTGGCGATGAGAACTACCTGGCCCTGCTGGATGCGGCGGACGCCTACATCGAGCGCAACGGCCTCGACTTACCGGTAGAACCCGAAGCGCGCCGTGTGTTCGCGGATGCCGAATGCATCAAAAACCCGATCCTGGAACTGGACCTGGCCAAGGCCGGTATCACTTCGATCATCTGGGCCACCGGGTTTGCCGTGGACTACAGCTGGCTGAAAGTCGATGCCTTTGACGCCACCGGCAAGCCGCAGCACCAGCGCGGTGTGGCCAGCGAGTCGGGCATCTACTTCCTCGGTTTGCCGTGGCAGTCGCGCCGGGGTTCGTCGTTTATCTGGGGCGTTTGGCATGACGCCAAGTACGTGGCCGACCACATTGCCATCCAGCGCCAATACCTTGAATACCGCGAACCCGCACCGGTTGCGCAAAAATCGCCTGTCATTGCCTGAGCACTTTTTCGGAGTTTTTTTGATGCCTACTCATACTCGCATCCGCATGTTCAACACCAAGGAAACCTACCCTAACCAGAGCCTGGACAACGACCTGTGCCAGGCCGTGCGTGCCGGCAATACCGTGTATGTGCGCGGCCAGGTGGGTACCGATTTCGACGGCAACCTGATTGGCCTTGGCGACCCGCGCGCCCAGGCCGAGCAAGCGATGAAAAACGTCAAGCAACTGCTCGAAGAGGCCGGTTCCGACCTGAGCCATATTGTAAAAACCACCACTTACCTGATCGACCCGCGCTACCGTGAGCCGGTGTACCAGGAAGTCGGCAAGTGGCTCAAAGGCGTGTTCCCGATCTCCACCGGGCTGGTGGTCTCGGCCCTGGGCCAGCCACAGTGGCTGATGGAAATTGACGTGATCGCCGTGATCCCCGAATAAGGAGCTGCCCATGACCTTTTCAATCGTCGCCCGTTGCGCGGACACCGGCCAGCTCGGCATCGCCATCAGCTCCTCGAGCATCGCCGTGGGCGCCCGCTGCCCATGGCTGCGGCCCGGTGTGGGCGCAGTGTCGACCCAGAACATCACGTTGCCGGCCCTCGGCCCCGACGTGCTCGACCTGCTGGAACAAGGCCTCGACCCGGCGGCCGCCGTCGACAAAGCCCTGACCAGCAACGGCTACAGCCAATACCGGCAACTGACGGCGATTGACCACCTGGGCCGCAGCGTGCATTTCAGCGGCAGCGAAACCCTTGGCACCCACCATGCCGTGTCGGGCGAACAATGTGTGGCGGCGGGCAATATGCTCGCCGACCGCGCGGTGATCGAGGCGATGGTGCACGCCTTCGAACACGGCGAAGGCCAGCTCGCCGATCGCTTGCTGGCGGCAATGCACGCCGCCATCGAAGCCGGTGGCGAAGCCGGGCCGGTGCATTCCGCCGCGCTGGTGGTGGTGGGCGAGCTGACCTGGCCGATCATCAACCTGCGCGTGGACTGGGCCGATGAACAGCCCATTGCCGAGCTGCAAAAGCTCTGGGACGCCTACCGCCCGCAAGTGCAGGACTACATCGACCGCGCCCTCGCCCCCGACCGCTCACCGGGCTACGGCGTGGCCGGAGACGAGCGATGAGCTGCAGCCGAGCGATGAGCCGCAGCCGAGCGTTGAGCCACAGCCGCGAACTGCTGCAGACGCTGGTGGGGTTTGATACCACCAGCCGCGAGTCCAACCTGCAGTTGATCGAGTTTGTGCGCGAGTACCTCGCAGGCTTCGGCGTGGCTTGCGAGCTGGTCTACAACGAGGAACGCAGCAAGGCCAACCTGTTCGCCAGCATCGGCCCGGTGCAACTGCCGGGCATTGTGCTGTCGGGGCATACCGACGTGGTGCCGGTGGACGGCCAGCCGTGGACGATGCCGCCGTTTGAATTGACCGAACGCGACGGCAAGCTGTTTGGCCGTGGCACGGCGGATATGAAGGGTTATATCGCCTGCGTACTGGCGTTGGTGCCTGCGCTGGTAAAGGCCAACTTGCGTATCCCGGTGCATATCGCCCTGTCGTACGACGAAGAAGTCGGCTGCCTGGGTGTGCGCTCGCTGCTCGCAGTGCTGGAGCAACGGCCGGTGAAACCGATGCTGTGCATTATCGGCGAGCCGACCGAGCTGAAACCCGTGCTCGGGCACAAGGGCAAGCTGGCGATGCGCTGTGATGTGCATGGCGAGGCTTGCCATTCGGCGTATGCGCCCTATGGCGTGAATGCGATTGAGCATGCGGCCGAGTTGATTGGCGAGCTGGGTCGCATTGGCCAGCGCCTGCGCGAGCAACAGGACCCGCGGTTTGACCCGCCGTTCAGCACGGTGCAGACCGGGGTGATTACGGGCGGCAAGGCCTTGAACATCGTGCCCGCCGACTGCCGCTTTGATTTTGAAGTGCGCGCATTGCCGTCGATGGACCCGGGTGAAGTGGCTGAGGAGCTGCAGGCTTATGCCATGCAACAGGTGTTGCCGCGTATGCAGGCGGTGAGTAAACAGAGTGCGATTCGGTTTACCGAGTTATCGGCGTATCCGGGGTTGGTGACCGATGAACGCAGCCAGGCAGCGGAGTTGATTGCAGCGTTCAGTGGCTCGCGGGATTTCGGCACCGTAGCGTTTGGCACTGAAGGTGGGTTGTTTGATGCGGTGGGCATACCCACGGTGGTGTGTGGGCCGGGGAGCATGGACCAAGGGCATAAGCCGGATGAGTTTGTGAGCCTCGAACAGTTGGCTGGGTGTGATGCCATGCTGGAGCGCATGCTCGACTCGATCCGCACCTGAGCCAGCTCCCCACCAAACACCACAGTTCAACTGTGGGAGCCGGGCTTGCTCGCGAAAGTGGTCTGTCAGACACATCGAGGCTGGCTGGACCACCGCATTCGCGAGCAAGCCCGCTCCCACATTTTTTGCCCTGTGTTCCAGCCCAGACAACGCACAACCTGTGGGAGCCGGGCTAGCCCGCGATGGCGGTGGGTCAGTGGGCACATTTGCAGCTGCCCCACCGCTATCGCAGGCAAGCCAGCTCCCACTGTTGATCTTCATGGTTTATCAGAGGGTATTTCAGGGTTAGCCCAGCAAACGGGCAAGCTCTTCGCGGCAGTAATCCACAAACAACTGCACCGGCTTGGTCAACGGCGCACGCCGCAGCCAGACGGCGGATAACCCCGAGCCGGTGACCGTTTCTGCCAACGGCACACACACCACCTTCTGCCCATCGTAGGTGTACTCGGTAAACGGCTTGGTCACCAGAATCGAAAAGCCAAACCCCCGCCCTACCATGCCGCGCACCATCTCGATGGACGGCGAGCTGAAGACGATATTCGGCGTCAACCCACGCTCTTCAAAGATGCTCACGAAGTACGTCCGGCTCGGCAGCACATCCAGCAAAATCATCGGCTCCAGCACCAGGTCCGTCAGCGACACCCTGGCTTGTTGCGCAAAGCGATGATCGGCCGGCAACAGCGCATACGGCTGCTGCGGCGGCATCAATGGGGTGGTTTCGATGGTGCCGCCCAGGTCGTGCTCAAACAGCATTGCCACATCAATGCTGCCGGCCGTCAGGGCCTGCACCAGTTCTTGCTGCTCGCCGTCGCGAATGCGGATTTCCACCCCCGGCCACAGCGCCTTGAACCCCGCGATCAAGCGCGGCAAGTACAACGGTGCCACCGTCTCAAAGCAGCCGATATCGATCTGCCCCGCCACCACATCATTGTCGGCCAGGGCGTTTTGCTCGAACTCATGGGCCACCCGCAGCAACTCCAGCGCCTTGCGATAAAACCTTGCGCCGCTGGGCGTGAGCGAAACGCCCTGGGCGTGATGGCGGATAAACAGCTGCACGCCAAAGCTGTCTTCGAGCTGTTTGATCGCGGTAGACACCGACGGCTGGGCGATATACAGCTTGCGCGATGCCTCGGCGACGCTGCCGCACTCGGCCGTGGTGACAAAATATCTGAGCTGGCGCAGGTTATAGGCAGCCATCGGGACCTCCAGAAACGTGGGACTTCGCCCCAAACAAGTGCGTAAAAATCGGCTTTTTCACACTGATTCAAGACCATGCAACATACCGGAGCAAAAAATCCGATGAGCTATATTTTTTAAGGTCTATAGCAACAAACTTACTAATTTACCTCCCTGCGCCCATTGCAGATGATCACTCCAACAACAAAGCGCCGCCTTGGCTGCGCACAGCGAAGTACGTCAACGTACTCACCTTGCCTTGGAGCTCGTCATGGTCACCACTGCAACATCCTCCGCCCCGCTTATCGAAAAACACACGATCGGATACGTGCCCCCCGAAGACCGCCATGGAAAGGTAAGAGACCTGTTCACCCTGTGGTTCGGCGGCAACATCGCGCCGTTGCCGATCGTGACCGGCGCGCTGGGTGTGCAATTGTTCCACTTGAACCTGGTGTGGGGCATCGTCGCCATCCTCGTTGGCCATTTGGTCGGCGGCGTGCTGATGGCGCTGCACTCGGCCCAGGGCCCGCAAATGGGCATCCCGCAAATGATCCAGAGCCGCGCGCAGTTCGGCTCGCTCGGCGCCTTGCTGGTGGTGGTGATCGCCGGCGTGATGTACATCGGCTTTTTCGCCTCCAACATCGTGCTGGCGGGTAAATCCCTGCACGGCGTGGTCGACAGCGTGCCGGTGCCCGTGGGCATCGTGATCGGTGCGATTGGTTCCGGCATCATCGGCATCATCGGTTACCGCTTTATCCACGTGCTCAACCGCATCGGCACCTGGGTGCTCGGTGCCGGTATCGTGCTGGGCTTCGGCTACATCTTCACTCACGTGCAGACCGCTGATTTTCTGACCCGTGGCAGCTTCAATATCTCTGGCTGGCTGGCGACAGTTTCACTCGCAGCCCTCTGGCAGATCGCCTTTGCGCCCTACGTGTCGGATTACTCGCGCTACCTGCCGGCAGATGTACCCGTGGCGTCGACCTTCTGGACCACCTACCTGGGCTCCGCCCTTGGCTCCAGCCTGGCCTTTATCTTCGGCGCCGTCGCCGTGCTAGCCACCCCGGTCGGCATGGACACCATGGAGGCGGTCAAACTCGCCACCGGCACCATCGGCCCGCTGATGCTGGTGCTGTTCCTGCTCAGCGTGATCAGCCACAACGCCCTCAACCTCTACGGCGCCGTGCTGTCGATCATCACCCTGATCCAGACCTTCGCCTACCGCTGGATCCCCACCGCCAAAAGCCGTGCGGTGATCTCCACCCTGGTGCTGGCCGCCTGCGCCATCGCCGCCGTGTTCGCCTCCAAAGACTTTATCGGCCACTTTGTCGACATGGTGCTGGTGCTGCTGGTGGTGCTGGTGCCGTGGACGGCGATCAACCTGATCGACTTCTACGCGATTCACAAAGGCAAGTACGACATTGCCTCGATCTTCCGCGTGGATGGCGGCATCTACGGCAAGTACAACCCACAGGCGCTGCTGGCGTATGCGATCGGGATTGCGGTGCAGATTCCGTTCATGAACACGCCGCTGTATGTGGGGCCGATTTCCGAGCACATCAACGGGGCGGATTTGTCCTGGGTGGTGGGGCTGGTGGTGACGTCGCCGTTGTATTTCTGGTTGGCGAGTCGGGACAGTGCGTATAAGCGCCGGATGGACGGTGGCAAGTTGGTAAGTGGGGTTTGAGTTAACTGACTGACACGGGCTGGTCTCGTTCAACAGGGGTTCGATTGTGAACCCCTGTCACCAGTGCCCCGTCATACACTGGTTCCGCCCCGCCGCCTTGGCGCTATACAACGCCTGATCCGCCACCTCAATCAACCCTTGTAAATCCTCCAGCTGAACACCTGCTGCAGTCGCAATGCCGATGCTCGCCGTCAACCGCCCGAACGGGCTGGTGCTGTGCAGGATGTTTTTTTGCTTCAACAGGTCGAGAATCAGCAGGGCCACCACGGCGGCGCCGTCACTGTCGGTGTCCGGCATGATAATACCCATCTCTTCGCCGCCGTACCGCGCCACCAGGTCTGACGGCCGCCTTACGCACGCCTCGAAAATCCTGCTAACCGTCTGCAGGCAGGCGTCCCCCGCCACATGCCCGTAGGCGTCGTTGAAGCGCTTGAAGTAGTCGATATCGATCATCAGCAATGCCAGCGTCGTGCCCTCCCGCTTGGCGCGCAGCGCCTCCCTGGCGAGGCTCTCATCAAAGCAGCGGCGGTTGGCCAAACCCGTCAGCGCATCCTTCATGGCCAGCAACTCAAGCTGCCCGTTGGAGGCGAGCAACTGCTGCTGGGTTTCACGCAACTGATCTTCCGCCTCGGTGCGCCGACGGATATCCAGGATCAAAAACCAGCCGATAAGACCGGTAAGCCCCAGCAACCCCGCCACCACCACCGCCGACAGCAGTGCCTCGGTGCGCCACGCGGCCAGGGCTTCGCGCTTGCCCAGCGCCACCGTGGTGATCAGCGGCAGCCGGTCACTCTGGCGGAAGGCGTAGAGCCGCTCCACGCCATCCAGGCTAGAGGTAAACGACGCGGTGCCGACCGACTGATCAACCAGGTACTTGGCATAGATGGGCGACGTGGAAAAGTTGCGCCCCATGTCCTGCTCGCGAAACGGATAACGGGCCAGCAACGTACCGTCGGTATGCGACAAGCCAATTGCACCGTCCTGCCCGACATCGATCTTGCCAAACAAGCGCAGGAAGTTTTCGATGCCTAAGGTCACCGCCACAACCCCGGCAAAAGTACCCTGTGAATCATTGAAACGCCGGCTGATGGTCATCACCCATTCCTGATTCGACCGGCTGACAATCGGCGGGCCGATAAAGATCTCGCGGGAAGGATCGTCACGGTGATGGATGAAATAGGCACGGTCTGTGCTGTTGGCGCCCGCAGGAATCGGCCGGTTGGAGGACATCAACCAGTGCCCCTGTTGATCGTAGATCGTGACACCACTGAGCTGTGGCATCAGCGGCTGCTGGCGGTTGATCAACGTACTCAGCCGCTGAATCTGCGCAGGCCCGCTGCCTTCGGTTTCCAGACGCTCGACAAGCCCGAGCAACAACAGCGCACTTTGGCGCACGATGCCTTCGGAATAAGTCGACAGCGCCTGGGTAAGGTTCAGGCCATGGACGTCCACCTCCTGCAGGGCGCGATCTCGAGAGGCAAACACCTTCCAGACCGTCAATGACCCCAGGGAGCAACCGATAACGGCCAGCAAAAGCACAACCAGGTGGGTATCACGCTTCACATTGCTACCTTTGGCAAGCACGGTTTTCCATAACAGCGGACAGTGGACCTGGGCACCGGCGGCAACCATTCGCCCTTTTTCGCGGGCAAGGATACAAGTACTTATAAACCGGTGCAGCAACAGATTATGCGCACGAGAACGGTTCATATTGCCACGCCTCATGGCGCCTCCACGCCGACGCTTACAACTGATGATGTTCGAGCAAAAAGTCCACAAACAAGCGCACCCGCGCCGGCATCGCCGCGCCGCCGACGAACACCGCGTGAATCGGCTCAATGTCGCCGGGGTTCCAGGCTTGCAGCAGTGGTATCAGCTCGCCGCGCCGCAGGTCTTCGCTGACGGTAAACTCGCCGATACGCGCAATACCGGCCCCCACACGCGCAAGCTGTGCCAGCGCCTCACCACTGCTGCATTCGATGTTGCCGCCGACCTTGAGGGAGAACGCCTGGCCGTCGCGCATAAACGGCCAGTGGGGTTCGGCACGCCGAAAGTTGAAGCGCAGGCAATTGTGCCGCAGCAGGTCTTCGGGTTGCTGCGGGGTGCCGTGGCGTTGCAGGTACTCGGGCGAGGCCACCACCACCTGGCCGGTGTCGCCGAGCCTGCGCGCGGTCAGTGGGCTGTCGGGCAGATGGCCAAAGCGTATCGCCACGTCGGCCTGGCCGCCGAGAATGTCGACCACCTCGTCGCCCAGGGTAAGGTCGACCACGATGTTCGGGTAGCGCGCACTAAAGGCGGCCACCAAGGGCACGATCGTCATGCGCCCATGGCCCAGGGCGGCGCTGACCCGCAACCGGCCCCTCGGCACGCCCTGGTCGGCAATCGCTTCTTCCACCTCGTCCATATCGGCCAGGATACGCCGCGCCCCGCGCAGGAACGCCTCGCCCTCGGCAGTAAAGGTGATCGCCCGCGTGGTGCGCAACAGCAGCCGCGTGCCAAGGCGTTGTTCGGCCCGCGCGATGATCCGGCTGACCGCCGACGGCGTAAGCCCCAACACGCGCGCAGCCGCCGACAGGCTGCCCTCCTGCGCCACGCTGGCGAACACCAACATCTCCCCTGACCTGCCGTTGAAGTCCATTTGTGCCTCTTACGCAAAGGTGATTGCCAAAAACGCCATCTACCGCCTTCAAGGGCTGGATCGTAGCATTGGCGGCATAGATAAGGAGCTTTCCATGCGTATCAATCCACCTTTAGTTGCACTCGCCATGGGTGCCTTTGGCATCGGCGTCACCGAATTCGCCCCCATGGGCATGTTGCCGGGCATCGCCGCCGACCTCGGCGTCTCGATCCCGGCCGCCGGCCTGTTAGTCAGTGCTTACGCCATGGGCGTGCTGCTCGGCGCGCCGCTGATGACCCTGACCACCGGCAAGATCCCCCGACGCTACCTGCTGATCGGGCTGATGGCGATTTTCACCCTGGGCAACCTGATGTCCGCCCTCGCTACCGACTATTACAGCCTGATGATCGCCAGGGTCGTGACCTCACTGAACCACGGCGCATTCTTTGGCGTGGGCTCCGTGGTCGCCGCCAGCGTAGTCGCCCCGGAGAAACGCGCCGGCGCCGTGGCCGCGATGTTTATGGGCCTCACCCTCGCGACCATCGGCGGCGTGCCGCTGGCCGCCTGGTTCGGCGAACTGTTCGGCTGGCGCACCGCCTTCTGGGGCATTACCGGCCTCGGCGTTGTCGCCATGGCCGCGCTGTGGTTCGCCCTGCCCAACCTCAAGGCGCCGCCACACGTCAGCGTGATGGCCGAAATCCGCGTACTGGGGCGTGGCCCGGTGTTGGGCGCACTGGCCCTCACCGTCATCGGCTCGGGCGCCATGTTTACCGTGTTCACCTACATCGCGCCGATTCTCAGCAGCGAAACCCACGCCTCCAGCGCCTACATCACCGCCATGCTCGTGCTGTTCGGCGTGGGCCTGACCCTCGGCAACCTGTGGGGCGGCAAGGCTGCGGATCGCTCGATAGACCGCACCTTGATCGTGTCGCTGAGCGTGCTGATTGTGGTGTTGCTGGCGTTCACCGTGCTGATGCGCTGGCCGTTGCCGGCGGCTGTGGCGATTTTGATATGGGGCGTGGCCAGTTTTGCCCTGGTGCCGCCGTTGCAGATGCGCGTGATGGAGGCGGCCAAGGACGCGCCTAACCTGGCGTCGGCGGTGAATATTGGCGCGTTTAATTTTGGCAATGCGATTGGGGCGGCGTTGGGCGGTGTAGTGATTAATGCCGGGTGGGGCTATCCGGCGATTTCGTTGGCGGGCGCGGGGATGGCCGGGTTGGGGTTGTTGATGGTGGTGGGGTTTGCTTGGCGGTCGAGGGCAAGGGGGGTGTTAGCCGTCAATTAGGCGTCCAGCTAGCCAGCTGGGCCAATCGCCGGAACACTCCGGCGAACATAATAATGGTCGAATTCACTGCTTTCGATGAATTGGAAACCATGGCGGATGTAAAAGCGATTCGACGCACTGTCTTTGAGAGCACCCACTTTAATGGGGAGTGCAGCTGCATCCGCCTCTTTGAAAATTTGAGTGAGCACCGCAGACCCTACACCTGATCCTTGCACGCCTGGCCTCACATACAAATGGTCGAGCAACAGCTCATTGTGGTGATGCTTGACCACTACGAAACCAACCCTCTCGCCAGATGCCTCGATGTGGCGTGTGGTGCGAGCTTCAAAACCGCTAACAAACCGCTCGCGCGCGCGCACTGGATCAAATCGACCAACACGCTCCAGGCTTTCGCGCATGGCCTCGATTCGAATGGCTACCAGATCATCCAAGTCACTTTCTTGAGCCTGGACCAACATGATTGGGGAGTTTTGATTGGGTGTGACCGGCATAGTCTGCGCTCGAACTAGCATCCTGGGACGGCCAGTATAGAGAGCCTGGCATGAGCCGCCACATCCGAGGGGAATTAGCGTGATATCAATAGCCAACTGATACACATGACGGTAACGGAAGTGAAAGCAATCAGTGTCGGAATGACCATCCAGTACTTGAGATGTCGTGGGATTTTTTCAACGTCCTCAACCCGTACTAAACGCCTCCATTCAAATATTCTTGGAATAAGAATGATGATAGCCATGGCAACCAGCCGCTGGGGCCTTCCATCAAAGGGTGCATGACGAAAAATATCCCTGTGCACAGTGATGTAAGCACTGCCCTCCACGTAGCGCTCTGCAGCGTCGAGCTTTTTGAACATGGCACAAAAAACCAGAGGTAAGCTCAATATCATGACGACCCCAGCGCACATGCCGATATATTCAAAGACCATTTAATCCCCCACCGTCCTATAGAGAAACTTCCCTGTGCCTTCTCCCAGGAAGCTTCCGGCTTTACCTGCAGCAAATCCACCTGCGGCACCGCCGACAATGGCACATGCCAACGCTCCGGCACCCGCTGTGGGTATGCCAAAAACAATCATGCAGGCGCCGACACCGATAGGCGCCCCAAACGCCCCGCCCACAGATGCACCACCCACCCCCAACACCAATTTTCCCCTTCAACATACTTCGCCTGCGTACACTCTTGCTCACGCCCCGTGGAACACGCCTCCGTTATCTCCAGCGCCGTCGCTCCAACATCCAGCGCTATGCCAATGTAAGTCCCCTTCTTCAATATTTGCGAGGCCTTGGCCAAACGTTTAACCCTTTCCTCATACCCACGAATGTCTCCATGGTGCCAATAGCTTTTACTGGAAATCCCCAACATTTTTTTAATCGAACCTTCGTTTCTCAACCCCGTACCAAAGCGCGCCATGCCCGAGATTTGGCTGTCCAACCTGGAAAATAGCGCCCTTCGTTTAACCAAAAACTCCTCCCTCGCCCCAGTGGTGCCTTTGCTCAAGTACTGCTTATGCAAACTCTCGATTTCCATAAGGGTCTTCTCAACTTGCGCCAAATGCTTGCTCCATGCACTGCTGGCACTGCCGATGCCAAGGGACGAATAGGTCAAGATGGCCTGCAACTGATCATAGTTTTTGATCAGAAATTGGTCAGTTGCGGAGTGCGCCAACAGGGCGAGCTTTATATTTTGCGCCGAGCGCATCAGCTGTGCTTCTTCAGCGGTGCAAGCGGCGGTTCGGCTATCTCCAATGATCACCAATTGCCCAGGCAACACCACCGTGTTGCGGATGTGCTGGTTGAGGGTGTCGAACTTGGTGTGTGTATGAGGATCAAGCGCCAAGCTTAGTTTAAGCAATGGATAAGGCTGGGGATGTTCATTGATAAATGCGTAGGGTCCCTGCATGCGTGCACCTCCAAGTGGCTGAGGCGCAGGACTATAAGAAAGCACAACGGTGGACGTAAGACGTGCAGAGGGGTGGTTCTAACGTTTCAGAAGCGGACTACTTCACTCTAAGTACATGCCTACGCACTGGGGGCTTCACCGGCATAGTCATTGAGGAACTAATGGCAGAGAGTGGTCGGATGAAATTAGGAAAAAGGACGGTGTATTCCTCAGGATCAGACCACATTCAATTATTGGTGACCTGACCCTGAACAATTAATAAACGGAGGGCGATTCATCTTTATTTCAAGCCTGGTCAGAAGCCTAGGCGGTTATGGTGGTATGAGTGGACGGTCAGTCGTCATTTATGAATGACGGCCAGTGGCAAAAGGCGCATGTTTGAGTCTCGACCAGTTCGACTCCGGCGTTAAATCTGCCAGGTGAAAAAGGCGCCATATCGGCGCCTTAACCTAATCAAGCGATTTTAATCACAACCTTTCCAAAAGCTCCCCTCGCCAGATGCTCATAAGCTTCCCGTGCTTTCTCGAACGGATATACCTGATCGATCACGGGATGAATCTTGTGTTCGTTGAGGAAAGCGTTCATCCGGTCGAATGATGAGCGGGGCGCCACGGCGATGCCGCGAATGGTGGTCTGGCGGAAAATGAGCGGCATCAGATTGAGTTCAACGGTTTGCCCTGTCAGAAAGCCGATCTGCGCAATACGCCCCGATGCCTTGGTCGCTGCGACCGATTGATTGATGCCGCTGCCGCCGGCTACATCGAGCAGCAGATCCACGCCCTTGCCTTCGGTCAGCTTCAGCACTTCGTCCGCCCAGTTCGGGGTCGTTCTGTAGTTGATACCCGCCACGGCCCCCAGCGCCTTCACGGCTTGCAAATTCTGGTCGCTGCTCGACGTCGCAATGACCTTCGCGCCAAGCGCAGTTGCGATCTGCACGGCAAATATGGACACACCTCCAGTACCCTGAACCAACACAGTCTGGCCCGGCTGGATGTGTCCAAAGTCCACCAGCGAATACCAGGCCGTGAGCGCAGCAATCGGAAGTGTTGCCGCCTCTTCGTCGCTCATGTTGTCAGGTGCGCCGACCGCGCTGTCTTCATGGATGATCATGTATTCGGCTAAACCGCCGGGCAACGGGGAACCGAAGCAGTAATCGGGTTCGTTCGGCCCTGGCTCGCCATCCAGCCAACGCGAATAAAGGTGCGAGTTGACGCGATCACCGACTTTAAAACGCGTGACGTTATCACCGACCGCTACCACGGTGCCGGAGGCATCGCTCACTGGGATCAGTGGTTTGGGCACCTTGTGCGGTTCATAAATGCCGTCGACGATAGCCTTGTCGCGAAAGTTGAGTGAGACGGCACCGACCTTGACCAGTAACTCGCCAGCCTTGGGGTGCGGGGTCGCTACCTCTCCCAATTGCAGGTTGTCGAGTCCGAAATCTTTCAATAACCAAGCTTTCATTGCGAATCTCCCAATACACGTCAATGGCCACACACCAGGATCGGTTCGGCCTTGTGTGCATTTTTTGCTTTTGAGGGTGAGCAATAAATGCGTAGAAAAAGACATGATTGTTCTATCCTTGGGTAACAATCACGCTCAACTTGGTTATTCAGCCGGTCTTCATAGGAAAGCATCATGGAATTACTTCAATCGATGCGACTGTTCGCCAGGCTTGCCGAACTCGGCAGCTTTACCAAAGCCGCCGAATCGCTGGATATCGGGCGGCCTCAGGTCACTCGGTATATCCAGGAGTTGGAGGCTTCATTGGGCGTGCGCCTGTTCCAGCGCACCACCAGAAAGGTGGCACTCACCGCCGAGGGTGAGCGGTTTTATGAGCGGGTACAGGAAATTCTGGCGGGTATTTCTGCTGCGACGTCGATGTTCGACCGATCCGGTGCAACGCTTGCCGGCCGACTTCGCGTCGATATCCCGACCGCTTTCGCGCAACTGGAATTCATCAAAAGCCTTAAAGAATTCACTGGCGCCTACCCTGGTATCAACATGATTCTTGGCGTGACGGACCGGGCTGTCGACCTGGTCGGTGAAGGCATTGACTGTGCGTTGCGTATCGGCGATCTACCGGATTCAACGTTGATCGCTCGCCCTATCGCAATGGCGACCATGGTCACCTGTGCTGCGCCCGAATATCTGCGCGAGCACGGCGAACCAAAGACACTCGACGACCTGGCCGCTCATCGAGGCGTCAACTTCTTGTCCGGTCAGAGCAACCGAACATTACCTTGGCATTTCTCGGTAAAGGGTCAGGATCGAGCGTTTGTCAGTAATGCCGGCATCACCGTCACCGAGTCGAATGCGTACGTTCAGTGCGGCGTATCGGGTTTCGGAATAATCCAGGCGCCGGGGATCGCCGTAGCAGAGCATTTGGACAGTCGCGGTTTAGTCGAAATTCTAAAGTCCTATCGGCCAGCCCCTCGCTCAGTGTCGTTGCTGTACCCCAGCCGGACGCATCTGGCGCCACAGGTTCAAGTGTTTATTGAGTGGCTGCAAGAGCGTTTTCCGCAGCTTCATTCTGACTGGCTGGAACCGTAGCGATCAGTGAACTGGTTGCGCATAAAACGGGGGCAGACCCTCAGCGTCTGACCCAGATTTTCCTGTTCAGTGTTCTATAAGGAACCAGCTGATAGCCATTCCTATGATGGATCCAACCGCGACGAGCGGCGGCATTACCATCCAGAACTTGAGACGTCGTGGGATTTTTTCAACGTCCTCAACCTGTACCAAATGCCGCCACTGAAACACTTTGGGGATAAGTATGATGAGAGCCATGGCGACTACACGCACGTGCCGCCCCTCAAAATGAGCATTACGGAAAATATGCCTGTACCCGGCTACATAGTCGCTGTGTTGCACGTAGTGCTCTGCGGCATCGAGTCTTTTGAACATCACGTAAAAAGTGAGCGGAATGCTGAGCATCATTAGGATGAGGGAGCACATGCCCAGATATAGCCAAGCCATTTAATTACTCACAGTCTTGTAGATAAACTTGCCTGCGCTTTCCGCCAGTCCGCTTCCGAGCGCCCCTGTAGCCAACCCACCTGCTGCACCGCCTACGATTGCACATGCCAAGGCTCCAGCACCTGCTGTAGGTATGCCAAAAACAACTACACAGGCGCTGATACCAATACCAGCCCCAATGCTCCCGCCAACTGCTGCGCCCGTAACTCCGGCTACCAATTTACCCCCTTCAACATACTTCGCCTGCGTACACTCTTGCTCACGCCCTGTGGAACACGCCTCCGTTATCTCCAGCGCCGTCGCCCCAACATCCAGCGCTATGCCAATGTAAGTCCCCTTCTTCAATATTTGCGAGGCCTTGGCCAAACGTTTAACCCTTTCCTCATACCCACGAATGTCTCCATGGTGCCAATAGCTTTTACTGGAAATCCCCAACATTTTTTTAATCGAACCTTCGTTTCTCAACCCCGTACCAAAGCGCGCCATGCCCGAGATTTGGCTGTCCAACTTGGCAAATAGCGCCCTTCGTTTAACCAAAAACTCCTCCCTCGCCCCAGTGGTGCCTTTGCTCAAGTACTGCTTATGCAAACTCTCGATTTCGATAAGGGTCTTCTCGACTTGCGCCAAATGCTTGCTCCATGCACTGCTGGCACTGCCGATGCCAAGGGACGAATAGGTCAAGATGGCCTGCAACTGATCATAGTTTTTGATCAGGAACTGGTCAGTTGCGGAGTGCGCCAACAGGGCGAGCTTTATATTTTGCGCCGATCGCATCAGCTGTGCCTCTTCAGCGGTGCAAGCGGCGGTTCGGCTATCCCCGATGATCACCAATTGCCCCGGCAACACCACCGTGTTGCGGATGTGCTGGTTGAGGGTGTCGAACTTGGTGTGTGAATACGGATCAAGCGCCAAGCTTAGTTTAAGCAATGGATAAGGCTGGGGATGTTCATTGATAAATGCGTAGGGTCCCTGCATGCGTGCACCTCCAAGTGGCTGAGGCGCACGACTATAAGAAGGCGCCACAACGGAGGTAAGACGTGTATAGGGGTGTATTTAACGCTTCAGAAACGGACTACTTCCCTCTAAGTACATGCCTACGCACTGGGCATAAAACGGGGTCAGACCCTCAGGGATTCTGACACGCTGGATTATGCTGAGGCTGGCCGCGTCAGTCGGCCTGGTCATCCTCAAGCCTATTGCGCAGGTGGTTTAGAACCTGATGGGTAGTCTGGATAGCATCGATGTCCGCCCCCTCCGCCAGCTCATTAATCCAGGGCGTCTGAAGATTCATCGCCAGATCGAATGCTTCTCTTCCAGCTTCAGTCAGGACAACCAACTGCGCTCTGCGGTGGTGTGGGTTTGGCTGAAACTCCAGCAGTCCATCATTCACCAGATCGTTAACGATCCGCTGAACGTTTTGCCGATTTGCCCCCATGTCGCGAGCAATCCATGAAACCGGTTGTGCTCGTTCGGCGTACACAATAGTACCCAGTAGTTGCCAGCGGGCGCTTGTCAGACCTAGCTCTGCGACGAGTCGATCGCCTGCAGTAAGCAGACGCGCACTTGCTCGAAAGATCTCAAGAACCAGATCGCTCATGGCGCGTCCTGCGGGGGTGTAGTTTGTCTTTTTCATGGCGCGAATCCTTCCACGTTGACACCATGATGTCAATCACAGTAGGTTTGGAGCGTGAAACCCAAATTGTCATCATGATTACAATGTAGAGGTCGCCATGCTTTCTATTCGCCCCCTTGATCCGATCGTCCCCATCACTCAACAGCTGCATTGCAGCGAAGCTCCAGTGGTATTGATCAACCTCTTCACTGTCGACGCAGACGATATACCTGACCTCCTTTGCGCATGGGAGCTGGATGCCAACTGGATGAAACAACGTGCCGGTTTCATCTCCACGCAGCTTCATCAGGCCATCGGTGGCAGCAACATGTTCTTGAATTACGCCGTATGGGAATCGGTAGAGCGGTTTCACGATGCTTTCAATCATCCGGAATTCACCAATGCCTTGGCGCGGTATCCCTCAAGTGCCTTGGCCATGCCGCATCTGTTCACCAAGGTAGCTGTGCCGAATATCTGCACGGCCTGAGTATTAACCAACTGTCTGACGGTATTAGATAAATGCTTAGACGATTACATTTGATCTCCAGCACGCTGGCACTGATGTGCATCGCCACCTTCTTTCTGTCGACTATTTTTGTCGAACTCATCGGATCCGGACGCTCGATAGCCTCACTCAAGCACCTGATCGTGAGTCCCGGGCTTTGGATACTGGTACCGACAATGATTGCGACCGGTGCAAGTGGAGTGCTAATGAGTCGGAAACGACAAGGACGACTGGTCGCTTTGAAGAACAAACGCATGCCATTCATTGCCGCCAATGGCCTGTTGGTTCTGATGCCGTGCGCCATTGTGCTTAACCAATGGGCGTCGGCGGGAATCTTCGATACGCGTTTTTACTTCGTACAGTTAATCGAACTGATCGCAGGGGCCACCAATCTTGCATTAATGGGGCTGAATATGCGTGACGGCCTGCGCCTCAGCGGCCGACTGCTGCGGGTTGCACGTCACAGACAGTAAGCTGAATACTTGCTCCCGTTTGTCTTAAAAAGCTGGGCCGGAATCCGCCGTTTGTGACCGACAGCTATCGGCCAGAAGCAGCCGCTCGCAATCGGTAGCTTCCATACCGCAGCCGTCGATCAATCTCGTGGAATCTGACCGCTCAAATAGGCAATGCTCGAAAGAAACACGCTGGTATCTCGATTAGAGCGCAGGCGAACGACGCGACATGTTGATGGCGCTGTCGCCACCAGCTGCTGCATATTCACTCGCGCTGTTTTTTTCGTCCGCCACATAAATCTCAAAAACTCTGGCAGATTCGCCAGCAGTTCGGGGCAGTTGTCCGGCAAATCGGGCCGAGAGCTGCCGCGCTGGAGGAGCGTTCTTAGCAGCACACGCCAAAATCGAAGCGTCGCCGAACGATCAATCCAGATCAAAAGATCTGCGCGCGCTACCCGATTCTTCCAAGTAACGGAATGGCCGCCTTCGAATATCCAGCGATCACGAGCCTCGACCTCGGAACAAAGGCGCGTTTTCTCGTCCCGGCTTCGTTCAACCCACCCTGGCTGCCAGTGGATAGTGTCGATATGAACGACAGGTAAGCCCGTGCGCAGACCAAGCTCACGCGCCAAAGTGCTTTTGCCCGCCCCAGGTTGACCAATAATCATCACCCGCTGCATCTAAGCTCCTTCTCGCCATACGCGCTATTTTTTTGGGGCGACGATTTTACGTTAGCCTCCTACTCCGTCAACAGGCAGCAAGCCAAGACTTCATTGTCTCGACGGTCCGCTTTCGGCCAGAAGCGCTCATTCGAACTTCATGTATGCTTCTGTGCTCAACCACATCTGAGAAAGCCCATTGTCCTCCCCTTCAGAATCTCCCAATCATCACTCTGCTTCTTTTGAAGAGGCAGTTGAACAGTTAGCCGAAGATCTGCGAAGAGTAGTCGGCAATCTTGTCCGGGAAGTGCGCAGTGGGTCGGACACACCGTCATCGGCACAATCTGAAACGCTAGGTTTGCTTGACCGTCATGGCCCCTCGAGCATAAGCGCGCTTGCTGCACATCGTCACGTCAAGCATCAAAGCATGCGGCTGGTTATCGCCCAGTTGGAGCAGCAGCAGCGAGTTACACGAGGTCCTGATCCAAGCGATGCACGAAAGCAGCTCTTCGAGCTGACGCCCCCTGGTCGAGCTGCGCTTGAACACAGTCGTCTTCAGCGCAGTGACTGGCTGGCACGCCAGCTTAAGGAAAAAACCACCGCGTCACAGCTGCAGACACTCGAAGCTGCGGTCAGAATCCTGGAGCAATTGATTGCCTCCGCCCCAAACGGTCAATCAACCTGAGCGCAAAGCCGCCAGCACACTCGGCAACGAATTGACGCCCCAGTGCTCGACATATTGGCCGTTGCGGATGCGAACGATGTCGATGATATCAATGGACACTGCATATCCCGTTGCCTGTATACCGGCAATCACCCCGGAGTGGCGGCCGGTAATACGCTTTCGGGTCGTCACCTTGTCGTCTTCAGCAACCTGATCCAGCACCTCGACCTGGAGGTCGGACAAGCCCGGATGCAGAACATTGTGAAAGGTATGCCATAGACCTTCCCGACCGCCGTCTTGCCCCGCCGCCGCTGAATGGTTTATGAAATCCTGCGCAACGAGCATTTCAAATTCGTCGCGGTTGCAGCTCTCAATAACCTTCTGATTGAAACGACGGACGATAGCTTTGTTCACTGCTGACATAACGCCACCTGATGCTTGAATGTGTAGAAGCCCAAATATATACAGTTAGACTGTACATATCCAGAGCATCAGTGAGCGCTGCCCGATGATATCCGCAGGGAATTTATCTATTGCTGCCAGTCGCAGAGTGTCTGCTTTGGGTCGCAATTCGCTGTTCATGAAGGGCAGCAGCCGGCCAGTTTCTGCCGTTCGGATTTTATGTCGCCACTAGACGCGAAATGGTCTTCTCTTTCACTCGGTTCGGCCCGCTAGCCAGTACCAGCGCCGATATATTGTTGCTGGCGCGATTGCAGTTAATTATACATGAGCCAGTTAAATAACCAGTAAAATCATATTTGTTAGTTTTTTATGCTGAAAATAATGATTTTTTTGAGATACTTTGCAATTGGTTTTTGTCTGTTTCGTTTAGTGTTTGATCTAGCGAGCGAGCGTTAACGGCAGCTTCGGCGGCCCACTGTCGTAACTGTCGAAAAAAGGAGAAACCGTCATGATGTTCAAGGATCCGTCCAGCACATATCGCCATTTTGATACCGTGGACTTGCCTGACCGAGGTACCTCCCTGAGATGATCGCGCACACCGCATTGGCGGCGCTGGCTGGTGACTATGGTCATGGCGACATAGTGGCTTCGCATCGGCATGAAGAAGGTCAACTGGTTTATGCCATTAACGGTGTGATGCTGGTATCTGTGGTCGGGACCACTTGGGTGGTGCCTTCCGGGCATGCGCTCTGGGTCCCTGCGGGGGCGGAGCACCAGATCCGCATGACCGGCGAGGTGCGCATGCGCACCCTGTTGATCTCGCCGGGCGCACACCGGGCGTTGACGGAGGAATGCCACGCTCTCAAGGTTTCGCCGTTGCTGCGGGAGTTGATCATCGCCGCGGCCGATGAACATGACACTGAACCCGCTCTGTCGCGCCATGTGCAGATTGTCGAGCTGATTTTCTCGGAGCTCGACATTGCGCAGAGGGTGCTGGCGCATGTGCCGATCCCTGATGAGCCAAGGCTCAAGTCGCTGTGTGCCGAGTTTATCGACAACCCTTCACAGGAGTCGAAACTGGAGAGTTGGGCGGTGCAGCTCAATATGAGTTCGCGCACCCTGGCGCGGCTGTTCCAGAAAGAGTTGGGCATGAGTTACGGGGAGTGGCGCAAGCGCACCCGATTGCTACTCAGCATGCAAAGGCTGGCCTGCGGCGTTTCGATCCTGGAGGTGGCATTGGAGCACGGTTACCAGAGCCCGAGCGCGTTTACTGCAATGTTCAAGCGCACCATGGGCTACACCCCGAGCACCTGCCGCCTGGTCTGACACCCCGGCGAGCACGCAACCCCAATCGTCCATGGCCCCGCCTACAGGCAGGGCCATGTCTTTGCGCGTGCCTGGCCCGTCAGCGCCTGCGATAAGGCGGTCTACAGGCACATTGTCCAAATCGAAACGATGGTTATCTGGAACTCGGGAGATGCGCGGCCCGGTGCTCTCTTAACCTGTGCGTCTACTTGGCATTCTGGGTTATTTCGATGGGTCCGCCTTTTTTCTGTGCATGGCATGGTCGTCTCTCACTCCTGGGTGTGGCGGTCGTATTGTTGGCGGGTTGTTCCTCTTGGGTCGCCCATATACCCGTGCAGCCGCAGCCGGAGCGCTTTAATACCCTGAGCCGCCTGCCGCAGGGTGTTTCGGCCCAAGCGTTACCCGACCATTGGTGGCAGTTGTATAACGATCCGAAACTTGACGCGCTGGTGCAGCAGGCATTGATGCATAACCGCGACCTGGCTGCAGCTCAGTCCCATGTGCAGGCGATGTTGGCCGGGATCATGCGGGCCGATGCCGGGCGCTGGCCGTCGACCCAGGCCTCACTGGGCGCCGAGTACGGCAAGACAGCCGATGATCAGACCCTGGCCAAAGCCACGGACAGCCATGCTCCGTCACAGTGGGCGTTCAACCCAGGCTTCGAGCTGGCTTATCAGGTGGATATCTGGGGCCAGGTTCAGCGCAGTATCGAGCGGGCTCGGGTCCAGGCGGCTGCAGCGCAGGACGCCGAAGACTTGTTGCGCATCACGGTGGTGGCGCAAACCACTCGCGCTTATGTCAATGCCTGCGCCATGGGCGCACGCGCCAGGATTCAGCGCCATTCGATGGATGTGGTCGGGCACAGCTTGGCGTTGATCGACCGGCAGCGTCAGGCCGGTGTGGTGACAGATCTCGAATACACCCGGATGCAGGCCCTACAGGCTGAAACCCTGGCGCTGCTGCCGATGTTGGAAGCACGCCGGCAAGCTGCCCTGTACGAGCTGGCAATGCTGACCGGCGTGGCGGACCTGGAACAAGGCATTGGCGCGGTGACCTGTGAGGTCGTGCCGCAACTCAATGCCGAGCTGCCGGTGGGTGATGGCTGGCAATTACTGGCGCGCCGCCCCGATATCCGTCAGGCCGAGCGCGCGCTGCAAGCGGCCACGCTGCAAGTGGATATCGTCCAGTCCGACCTGTATCCGAAGGTGACCTTTGGCGCTTCAGTGTCCTCATCCGCCAACACACCCCATGAGTTGGGAGACAGTAGCGCGCTGGTGTTCGGCGTTGGGCCGCTGATTACCTGGCAATTCCCCAACTGGCGTGTCAATCGAGCGCGGGTCAACCAGGCCAGGGCGTTGGAGCGCATGCAAGTGGCTCAATTCGAGGCCAGTGTTCTCAACGCCCTCAAGGAGGTACGCCAGGCGCTTGCGCTATACGACGGCGAGCGCCGGCGCCACGCCGCGTTGAACCAGGCCCTTGTCAGCAGTCGTCAAGCCTACACATTGGCCCAGTTCAATTACGACGCCGGGTCTATCGACTTTCTCGACGTGCTGGACAGCGAGCGTGAGCTGATCCGCCTGCAGGCCACGCTTGCCGATGCCGACGGCCAGCTGTTGCAGCGCCAGATCGGCCTGTTTCGCGCGCTTGGCGGCGGTTGGCAGTCTTCTGCCTCTGCGACCGCTGCCCTCAGCCACACTTCCGTCAATTTTTCCGGTACCCAGCCATGAATATTGCTGTCGATGAAAAAACCGTTGTCCAGGACGAGCAGCTCATGCATGCGCGCAAGCAACGCCGCAAACGTAACCTTATCCTGCTGGGATGCGTTGTGCTGTCGATCGCGGCGGTAGGGTTCGGGGTGTACTGGATGACGGTTGGCCGTTACCTGGAACAGACCGATGATGCCTATGTGCGTACCGACTGGATTCCCATCAGCCCGAAGGTCTCCGGATATGTGGCCCAGGTGCTCGTGGAGGATGACCAGCCCGTCAAGGCCGGGGATGTGTTGGTGCGCATCGAGGACCGCGATTACCAGGCGCGGTTGGCGCAGGCGCGTGCGCAATTGGCGCAAACCCAGGCCTCGGTCGCGGCCCAACAGGCCAACCTGCAAGTGACCGACAGCCTGATCGCTCAGCAAAAGGCCGGGGTAAACCAGGCTGACGCCCACACCCGCAGCGTGGCGGCCGAGTTGCGCCGCGCGAGCCTTGACCAGCGCCGCTACCAGGGCCTGGTGCACGAACACGCTGCCAGTGCCCAGCGTCTGGAAACGGCGGCTGCCAGCTACACCCAGGCTAACGCCGCGGTGGAAATCGCCAAGGCCATGCAGCGTCAACAGCAAACCAGGTTGACCGTCGCCATTAGCCGGCGCCAGCTGGCCCAAGCCTCGCTCCAACAACAGATTGCCCGGCGCAGCCAGGCCGAGGCGCAGTTAAGCCTTGCGTCTCATGCGCTGGAAGACACCTTGATCCGCTCGCCCATCGACGGGGTTGTGGGGCAGCGCAAAGTGCGTATTCGCCAATACGTCGCGCCGGGCTTGCCGTTGCTGGCGGTGGTGCCCCTGCAGCAGGCCTATGTGGTGGCCAACTACAAGGAAACCCAGTTGCGCGATATGCGCGCCGGTCAACCGGTGGATATCAGCGTCGACAGCTATTCGGGACGCCAGCTCAAGGGCCATGTGGTGAGCTTTTCGCCAGGTTCCGGGGCCGTGTTCGCACTGCTGCCGTCGGATAATGCCACCGGCAACTTCACCAAGATCGTGCAGCGCTTCCCGGTGAAAATCGCCATCGATGAACATGACGAGGGCGGGCCTATTCTGCCGGGCATGTCGGTGATCACCACCGTTGACACCCGGCCTGGCACAAAGGGCGCGACGCATGACTGAGTCCGCTGAAAAAACTGTCTCCTTTCGCGCCTGGGTGGCGGTGATCGGCGGGCTTTTCGGCTGTTTCATGGCCGGTATGAACGTGCATGTGACCAGCGCCGCGCTGCCTGAAATCGAGGGTTCCCTGGGGGCTACCTTCGAGGAAGGCTCGTGGATTTCCACGGCTTACCTGGTCGCGGAAATCGTGATGATTCCTCTGACGGCCTGGCTGGTCCAGGTGTTCTCGCTGCGGCGGGTGATGCTGGCGGGGTCGTTTGTGTTCCTGGTGGCGTCCATTGCTTGCTCCTGGGCGCCCAACCTGGAAGTGATGATCATCATTCGGGTGATCCAGGGTGCTGCCGGCGCGGTGCTGATCCCTTTGTCATTCCAGCTGATCATCACCGAGCTCCCGCCCAGCAAGATCGCAATGGGCATGGCCTTGTTCGCCTTGTCCAACAGCGTTGCCCAGGCTGCCGGGCCATCCATTGGTGGCTGGTTGACCGATGCTTATTCGTGGCGCTGGATTTTTTACCTGCAACTGGCACCGGGCATTCTCTTGTTGCTGGCGGTGGCATGGTCCATCGATGCCAAGCCCATGCAGTTGAGCTTGCTCAAAAGCGGTGATTGGGGCGGCATCCTGGCCATGATCGTCGGCCTGGGGGGCTTGCAGATCGTGCTGGAGGAAGGTGGTCGCAAGGACTGGTTCGGCTCCGATTTCATTGTGTGGGTGTCGTTGATCGCCGGCGTCGCCCTGGTGTACTTCGTGCTGTCGCAGTTGTACGGCAGGCGTTCATTCATCAACCTGCGCCTGCTCAAGAGCTACAACTTCGGAGTGGCCAGTGCGGCGATGTTCATTTTCGGCGGGGCTACCTTCGGCCTGGTGTTCCTGGTGCCCAATTACCTTTCCCAACTGCAGGGGTACAACGCCCGGGAAATCGGCATCAGCCTGATCGCCTACGGCATGGTGCAATTGGTGCTGGCACCGTTCATGCCGCGCTTGATGAAGTGCCTCAGCCCGAAACTGATGGTCGCCAGCGGTTTTTTCATCATGGCGCTGGGCTGCTACCTCGGCGCGCACCTGGACGTCGATAGTGCCGCCAACGTGATCATTCCTTCCACCGTGGTACGGGGTATCGGACAGCCGCTGATCATGGTGGCGCTTTCTGTTCTGGCGGTTTCCGGGCTGGCCAAAACTGAAGCCGGTTCCGCATCCGCGTTGTTTTCCATGCTGCGAAACCTTGGCGGGGCCGTGGGTACTGCAGGGCTGACGCAAATCGTCGCCATGCGCGAGCGCTTTCACTCAGAGCGGGTGGGAGAGTCGATCACGCTGTTTTCCTTTCCCTTGCAGGAGCGCCTGCGCGCCAGCATGGCAGACAGCGAAGACTTCCTATTCAACCAACTGTTACCCGCCCAACAGCAGGTCCTTGAAAGCCTGGCCCATACCGTGCGTCGTGAGGCGTACCTGATGGCCTACAGCGATGCGTTCTATGTGTCCTGTATCGCACTGATCTTGTGTGGTGTAGCGGCCTTGGCATTACGCCAACAATCTGGACGAGCCTAGGTTCAGGTGCACGCTATGTGATCAAGGGAGGATCGGCGACGTCCCGGGCTCGTTGAGCCGTTGTTATATCGACATATTCAATGTCGACACGGGCGTGCGCGTGCCCACGGCCAAAGAGCCGAAAATAGAACGTACTTGTGCGTTGGATCGGCTGCCGGCGCTGTAGCGTAAAAACGGGATCATATTTAACTGGGGTATGACCCCGTTTTACTTAAAGCCTAGTTGCCCCGCCCTCCTCCAAACGACCACTCATCACTGGCCGTAGTGGTGATCACCACCATCACGTCTTCCGCGTTCAACCCCGTCGCCCGCCCCAATTTCTCGACCAGATCACGGTAAAAATGCTGTTTAGTCGTAACACTTCGAGCACGCCCAGCGGTAATCGCGATCAGCACAAAGTCATGGCTACGCGGCCCACCCAGGTAGTGGGGATCGAATATCAGCTCGCCGACCTCATGCTGGTGAATGACCTGGAAGCGATCTGTCTTCGGCACTTCGAAGCTCTCGACCAGGGCGTCGTGCAACCCCTGAGACAACGCCTGTAAATACTCGGCCGACTTGCCTCGGTGCAGTGAAATTCGTGCAAACGGCATCAACGGTTACTCCTGTCGCTCTGAAAGGCCAACCTGCAATTCGCTCAGCACATTCAGCGCCGAAGCGGCCGTCGGCCAACCTGAATAAAACGCCAGATGGGTGATGACTTCGGCCAGTTCGTCGGCACACACGCCGTTATCCAGCGCACGTTGCAAATGAAACGGCAGTTGCTCAAGACGGTACATCGCCACCAGCGCAGCCACCGTCACCAAACTGCGTTCACGGGGCTTGAGCTGCGTACGCGTCCACATGTCGCCGAACAATACGTTGTCGGTCAGCTCGGCAAACTTCTGCGGATAGTTGCTTTGGGATTCGCGCCCAGTGGCCATGGCCGTATTCATGATGGTTTTCCCTCTGACGTCCCGATCTGAAGGATGAAAATTATCAAGTCGCAACCCTTCCGAATATCAGATTTAATGGCACCGATCATCCAGAATTAGTGGACTATTGAATGCGTCGCCCAACCTTCGATCTTGATGTATTGCGCACCTTCGTCACGGGTGTGGAGTTCAACAGCTTTGCCAAAGCCGCAGATCGTCTCGGTCGGTCGACGTCTGCCGTGAGCGCTCAGTTGAAGAAACTTGAGGAGCAGATAGGCACGCCAGTACTGGCTAAATCCGGGCGCGGGCTGGTCTTGACCCCCGCAGGCGAATCACTGCTGAGCCATGCCCGCCGGTTACTGGAATTAAACGACAGCATTTTCCACAGCGTGCATCAAAGCCAGACCGCCGGGACCCTGCGCCTGGGGCTTCAAGAGGACTTTGGCGAACATTTCCTGAGCGATATCCTGCGACGCTTCGTACAGACTTACCCGAGGGTGAGCCTCGAAATCAGGATCGCCCGTAATACCGAACTGCTGACCCTGGTCGAAAGTGCAGCCCTGGACCTGGCCCTGACCTGGGACACCGGGCACCTGTCGCCCTATGCCACGCGCCTGGGCGAAACACAAATGCACTGGATCGGGCCGCGCGATACGCCATTACCGACCGCCGCTGATGACTCACCACTGCCCTTGATAATGTTCGACGCGCCCTGCGTACTCCGCAGCGCCGCCACCCAGGCGCTGGACGCCGCGCAAATACCCTGGCGCATCGCCCTCACCAGTCCCAGCGTCGCCGGCATCTGGGCAGCCGTCGCCGCCGGGTTGGGTGTGACGTTGCGTACGCGCATTGGGTTGCCGAGCCATCTCACTGTGGTTTCTGGCTTACCCGTCGTGCCAAGCCTTGGTTATGTGCTGCACAGCAGTGGCGGCGAGCCCAGTGCGGCGGCCCAGCAATTGGCTGCTTTGATCCAAGCGGGCCTGCAGGAACAGGCGTTTCGTTTTACTGTTACGCAATAATCGAAAGTACGTAAGGGGTCAGTTCGAGTGATGTGGATAGGGAGCGAAATTGAGCAGAATCGGCCAAAAGCTGACGTTCAAGCCGATCAAGCGTCACCCCACCAAACTTGAGCTATCTTTTCTGCGACTCACCAGCAAAAGGTGATCCCGCAAGTAAGGATGCTTTTATGAATCAATCACCCCATCGCCTGAACTTGTTTGCACTGACACTGCTCGGTGCATTGGCAACCACATCCCTGCTGGTGCCACCCAGCTACGCTGGCGAAGCTTCCGTTGCCGGGCCTGTCGCCGGCACCAAGGTCACCGAACCCTATGTGCGCATGATGGCGCGCGAAGCGTATTTCTGGGGTTGGCCGATGGCCAATATTTTCAACCGTCGCCAGGCCTTCAAAGACCTGCCCGAACCGGGCTTGATGGGTGGCATCGTTCCGGTCGCGCCGATCAATCGACTGTCGATGCTCAGTGATTACATTGATCCGGCGGAACGGCTGGTCGCATGCCCGAATCAGGATGTGGTGTACGGCGCGGGCAGCATCGCGCTGGATCTGGAACCAGTCGTGCTGCAAGTGCCGGACTTCGGCAGCCGTTTTTGGGTGTATCAGGTGGTGGATCTACGCTCCGATAGCTTTGCCGAACTCGGCAAGATGTACGGCAGCAAACCCGGCTTCTATCTGCTGGTTGGCCCTGACTGGAACGGCAAGGTGCCTGCGGGCATCACCAAAGTCTTTCGGGCACGTACCAGCACCGGCTTCGTGATTCCCCGAGTGTTCCAGGACGATACCGCAGCCGACCGCACAGCCATTCAAGCGTCGCTGTCGGGCGTGGACATGTACCCGTTGTCGCAATACGACGGCAAGATCAAACACCGGGACTGGGCGAAACTGCCAAAATTCCCCGCGCAGGCGGCGGGCAGCGGCGAAACCAAATGGGTGATGCCGGAGAAATTCTTCGACGAGTTGCCGGCGCTACTCAAGGACGCCAAACCGTTGCCGGGCGAAGAAGCCCGTTACGCGCAAATGGCCTCCCTCGCGGCCATCGCCAAGGCTGATCCGCAACTGAAGGCGGCGATGATCGATGAAGCGAAAAAAGCCGACAGCGAAGTGATCGATCCGCTGTTGCAGTTCCGCAACTACGGCCTGCAACTGCCGGATCACTGGAGCACCATCAGCAACGGTGCAGCGTTTGGCACCGACTACTTCAGCCGTACCGCCGTGGCGCGCTCGAATATTTTCGTCAACCAACAGAAAGAGACCAAATACTTCTATCAGGACTTGGACAAATCCGGTACGCGTCTCAATGGACAGAACAGCTACTCCGTGACCTTTGCCAAGGGGCAACTGCCGCCGGTTAAAGGCTTCTGGTCGCTGACCCTGTACAACGAGCAGCACTTCTTTTCCCCGAATGACCTTAAGCGCTATTCGATCGGCACCAAGAACAAATCACTGCAGGCCAATGCCGATGGTTCGTTGACGATATACGTGCAGAGCGAATCACCGGGCAAGGACAAGGAAAGCAATTGGCTGCCGACGCCCCAAGGTGCTGATTTCTCGCTGTATATCCGCGCCTACTGGCCTGAACCGGCCGCGCTGAATGGCCAGTGGGTGCCCCCAGCCGTACTGAAAACCAATTGACCAGAACAGGACGTTCGCGATGAGCACATTTGCAAAATCACTGACTGCAACGGGCTTGGCCATCTCGATCAGCCTCAGCACCCAGGCGGCCACGCACTATGAACAGTTGGCCGATCTGCCTTTTGCCGGCGGCTATCCAACACTGGAGGGCGTGGCGCAACTGCAAAACGAATTGCTTTTCCAGCGTGCCGTGCAGTCGTACATCTGGGCACTGCCGGCGTTGAACATGTACGCCATGAAAGAAGGCTCGGAAAAAGCCTTCGGTGCCGGCTACAACGTGCTGCCGATCTGGAAGGACCGCCTCAACGCCAAGACCCGCGTCACCACGCCCAATTCCGACGTGATCTATGCCATGGGCTATCTGGATCTCAAGCAGGACGGCCCGATGGTGATCGAAGTGCCGCCAGGCTTGCAGGGCATTCTCGATGACTTCTTCCAACGGCCGATCTGCTCCGAGGGCCAGATCGAAGGTCGCCAATGGTGTGGTGATGTCGGGCTGCCGGGACCGGACAAAGGCAAGGGTGCCAAGTATCTGGTGCTGCCACCGGACTACAAGGGCGAGGTACCGCCGGGCTACCTGACTTACCGCTCGCGCACTTACGGTGTGTTCGTGTTCTGGCGCGGATTCTTCAAGGACCCGAAACAACTGGCGGCACCAGTCGCAGTCATGGAACAGACGCGCATCTATCCGCTGGGCAAACAGGCCACGGCCAAAGCGATGGAATTCCCCAACGCCTCGAAAACTCCGGTCAACATGCTCTACCCCTCCGACGGCAGTGCGTTCGACATGCTGTCGCGGTTCATCGATCACGAATACGTTGACCCGCAAGACATGGAAATGCGCGGCATGCTCGCCGCTCTGGGTATCGTTAAAGGCAAACCGTTCAAACCGGAGCCAGCCACCCGCGACCTGCTCGACAAGGCAGCGAAAACCGCGAGCAAGATCGGCCACGCCATTTCCTACACGCCGCAAACCATTGTCGCCAATGGCACCTGGTATCCGGATCGCAAGTGGTTGAACGTATTCCCCGGCAATGCAACGTTCACCGCCGACACCTTCAATTACATCGACCCGCGCACGGGTTTTTTCACCAACGCCTACTCGGCCAGCCCGGGCATGGCGGTGAACATGGAAAACGTCGGTGCCAAGTACCCGGCCACTTTCGTCGATGCCAAAGGCCAATTCCTGTCCGGCAGCAACAGCTACTCGCTGAACCTGCCCAAAGGCATTCCGGCGGCATTGTTCTGGTCGGTGACGGCGTATGACTCGATCACTGCATCAGGCCTGGATAACGGCCAGCCGTTCCCGTCTCTGAACACCATGGACAAGCCCGTCACCAACGCCGACGGCTCGATCGATGTGCATTTCGGCCCGAACTCACCGGGCGCCAGCAAAAACTGGATCAAAACCCTGCCGGGCGAAGGCTACTTCGTAATTCTGCGGTTATATGGCCCGACCAAGGCGTTCTTCGACAAGGCATGGAAACCGGGGGATTTGATCAAGCAATGATCTGAACTGCGTCTGAACGACATGAGTGCATGAATGCATGCATGTCTTCGGCGTTCTTGACCGACAGCCATGGGTCGAAAGCGGGCATTGCTCGACTCGTTGCGAGCAGCCCATCAACTGCCCAAGGTCACGCGCTCGCTGGCGCACCTTGAACAAGCCGACGGGATCAGACGTGAACACTTGGCCGAGGGGCTGCAATATCAGCCGACAATGCCCCAGCCGGCATCACTCCTTGGTCAGATCAACCAACGGCGTCTGCCGCACTTCAGTCTCCCGCCCATCCTGAATCTCGCTCACCTGCTTCAAGGCCTTATCCACCGCTGCCTTATCTGCTAACAAGCTGTAGCTGATGCGGAACTGCTTGTGTTCCTTGGGCCCAATTGTCGGTACCAGGTTCAGTGGCCGCTGGTAACGGCGGTTGTAGGAAAAACTTGTGCCCGGCTCCAGCCCCGTGACATAGCCCTGGCCTTGGGTATCGGTGTTTTTCCACAGGGAAAACACCGGCAGTGTCTGCGTATTGAAGCCGACCGCAACGCCCAGGCTGCCGGCCTTGTTATGCAACACGGTCAACGTATCGCCCTTGGCATCGGCATACGGCACCACGTTGTAAACCGTTTCGTCGTAGTCCTTGGTCGGTGCGCGGTAGGTTTGCCAGTCGGGCAGATCGCCCTTGGCCTTGTCGTTGAACGGCGACACCTGTTTCACCGGCGCGGCGAAACGAGCGCCCTGCTCCAGGAACGGGGTGCTGAAGTTGCTGTGATACAGCGCCTGGTATTCCTTCGGATAGTCGCCGTTATTGGTCAGGGTGTCATTGAGGGCGAACACGACGCTGCCGGGCTCGGTGACCAGTTCGGTGGCGACCGAGAAGTCGACCTTCTTGAACGCCTGCTCTTTCAATTCACCGCGCAGGGTGATGGCGTACGGTGGTTTTTCATCGATATGCAGGGTGACTTTGTTCGCAGGAATGTTGGCGGCCCGACCGTGCAGGGTCAGCAATTCGCCGTTGTCGACGCCGGGGTGGCCGACCCATTCGTAGCCGCAGCGGGCGACCAGTTCATTGAAACCTTCCAGCCAGCCCAGACCACCGCGGCCATTGAGTTCGATGAAGGACGGATTGACTACTTCCTTGACCGGAGAATCCCAGCCCATGCGCACATTGCCGACCGAGGCCTGCAAGACGTTCATGCCGCGAGTCGGCACTACCGAGAGCTTCATCGTGCCGTTATCGATATCGACGATGCTGACGCCCTCCTGCCGACCGCCGTGCAAGGTGCGCAGGGTAACGCTGAAGGGCTTGTCGGTTTTTATTCCGAGTTGCTGGCTGGTGATCTGCCAGCGCTGGGCGGCTTTGTCGGTGTCGAGCAGAACGTAATCCCAGGCCATGGCGTGGGAGGCAGCGGACAAAGCGCTGAGGGCAACGAAGAGTTTGAGCGGGGTCATGGCGACAGCCTTTCTTGGAGTTGTGCCATTTTTATAAACTTGATGAAACGTTTCAGCAAGCTAAAAAATAGGCTCAATGCCGAGGAGGTTGGCTGCGTGCAGCGGGCGTAAGGAAAAAACGGTAATGTCGCTGATAGCCGCTTGCTGACCTTCGTTACAGTCAGCAATCGGCCATTAGCGGACACTAAGGCCGTACGTGAAACCTGAGACGACTCATACAACGCCTTAGATCAGCCAAAGCAGAGAGTTTCTAGCACCCTAGATTAAACCCGTTGACTTGGCGGTATTGATTTCGACCCATGCAGCAAAGGCGTCAATGAATTTTTTCAAGAACTGAGTAGTTCCGTCGTCATTCAAATTTCCGCCTGGCCCCAGTAGCCTTGTCGCCCCACCGATATACGCTTCCGGCTGCTGCAAAAGTGGCATGTCCAGAAATACCATAGACTGACGTAAATGATGGTTAGCACCGAAGCCGCCGCTGGCACCGGGCGATACGCTTAGGATAGCTGCGGGTTTGCCTGCCCACACAGACTCGCCGTAAGGGCGAGAACCAATATCAATGGCGTTCTTCAATACACCAGGAACTGACCTGTTGTATTCGGGAGTGAAAAACAGTACTCCATCTTTCGACGCCATATTTTGGCGAAAACGAGTCCAGGCTTCAGGGGCACTCTTACCGTTTTCTTCCAAGTCTTGGTTAAACAGATTCAGTTCATTGATCTCGACTATTTCTAATAAAAGGCTCGGTGGCGCAAGCGCGATTACTTCTTGAGCAAATAGGCGGTTCAACGACTCTTTGCGCAGGCTGCCGACAATGACGGCAATCTTTTTAGGCGACATGATGGGACCTTGATTTAAGTGGCTTTAAAGGGGGTAATCAATTTGAAAAGAACAAAAAAACGGACGTCGAACGGTGGCCGAACGATGAGGACTGCCCCACCGCCTGGTCATGTGGGTCTGCCCTATACTTTGGCGGCGCCGTTGACAACCAGGTGATGACCGGAAATCCAAGCTGCATCGTCACTTGCCAGGAAAAGCACGGCGCCTTCGACATCGGCGACAGAGCCCAAGCGCGCAAATGGCGACAACTGTGCCAATGCCTGATAGTCATTTTCCTGAAGGTTTGCGATGACACCGGCGTCACGTAGCGGCCCCGGTACCACACCGTTCACCGTGACGTTACGCTTGCCCATTTCCTGCGCGAGACATTCAACGTAAAGCCGGCCGGCGGCTTTGCTTCCGGCATACGCGGTGAAGCCTGCGTTCGGTACGATCGTCGTAGTGGACGAAATCACGATGATGCGTCCACCATCGGTAACATGGCGCGCACTTTCGCGAAGCGTATAGAAGGTGCCAAACACATTGGTTTTGGTGACAGCCTCGAACATCGCGTTATCGATTTCCGTGATCGGTGTGTCGATAAGCTCCCGCCCGGCATTGGCCACGACAATATCGATGCGCCCAAATCGAGCCAGCACTGCTGCGAATATGGCTTTGACAGCGTCCGGGTCGCTGATGTCTCCCCCGATGGCCATTGCTTGAGCGCCCTCAGCAACGAGAGCCTCGACATTTCGGTCGGCTGCGGCAGCGTCAGTGTTGTACGTCAACGCAACGGAAGCCCCCTCTCTGGCAAAACGACGTGCCAGGGATAATCCGAGCCCGCGCGATGCGCCGGTAATCAGTACAACTTTGTTGGTCATTCGCATGATCAGATTCCGTTGATGCTGCGTTCTGTAGAGGTTGCGTTGCCCTGCCACTGGACAAGTTCCTGCTCGACTTTGGCCATTTTTGCACGCATTCCGCCCATCGCATCGGCACCCAAGGCCGCGTGTACGGGTGGATGATCCGCCTCCATCAGGTTGATAATCGCCAAAGCCCCTTTTCCTGGAACATTCGGCTGCTTACCTTGCAGACCACCTATAGCTACACGGAACTTACCGACGGGTGTGCCTTCATAGTCATCGATTTTTTGCTCGACGTAAGCCAGTGAGCGACCCGCAAATTGGGTCTCGAATACACCGATGGTCAACACAGTCGTGGCGATGTTAAAGGGTGCAAGTTCACCTGCCAGTGCTTCCCCCAGGATGTCAGTAGCGCCCTTAGCGGCCGAGTACACGCCCATGCCCGGGTAGCCAATGAAGCCACCGATTGCGGAGAATTGAATGATGTGCCCGCTGCGCTGCTTGCGCATCGCAGGGGTTACAGCGCGAATGATGTTCAGGCCGCCAAAGAAATTCAGATCGAATACACGCCGCGCTTCTCGATCCGTCATTTCTTCAACTGCACCCACTGTGCCAGCACCCGCACAGTTGGCGACAATGTCGATACGTCCAAAGTGATCCAGCACCTGGGCCACACCCGTTTTGACCGCCACATCGTCTGTCACGTCTACCAAAACGCCCATGCCCTGCGCAGCATGTTTACCGTTATAGAAATCCACTTCTTCTTGCTTGCGAAAGGTGGCTGCGACTAGCGCACCTTTTTCCAGCAGTTGATGCACTAACTCGCGCCCCAATCCCGATGAGGCACCAGTAACGAGGACGACTTTGCCATTTATTGATTTCATTCTCTGCTCCGGGGTTTGGCTATTCACCGGATGTTAGGTATTGGGCCTCCCCCCAACAAGCCGGTTTGGCCAGATTCAACTTCCCGCTCATTGGACGCTCCTTCCCAGCGAAACATTGCCAAATAACCACATAGTTCTAGACGGTACCCTTGGAACTCTTCAAGATTAAAAATTGCCTTCCTATGATTGGGCCATACGTGAATCGGCTGGACCTGAACGATCTGTTTATTTTTGTCAATGTGGTCGATCGCGGTGGGTTTACTGCCGCAGTTGCAAGTACCGGTATGCCCAAGTCAACGCTTAGCCACCGCATGCAACAATTGGAGGGCGAATTAGGTGTGCGTTTGCTCAGCCGAACGTCGCGTCGCTTCGGTATGACCGAGGCAGGAGAAGAGTTTTACCAGCACGCGCTGGCCGCGCTGCGAGAAGCGGAGATGGCAGAAATGTCAGTGCGTCAGCGGTTGTTGGAGCCCGTCGGGACCATCCGGTGTACCGCTGGAGTCGCGACCATGAATTTCGCCATGGCGGGCATGATCGCTGACTTCCTTCGTGTCTATCCCAAGATCAATATGGTCGCTCATGCAGCCGATCGAACCATCGATATTGTTGGCGAAAATTACGACGTCGCCATCCGGGCGCATGAGGCTCCATTGCCGGACTCCGATCTTGTCCAGCGCATGCTCGGGGTCGCTCCCTGGTTTCTGTTCGCCGGATCAAGCTATCTGGCCGAACATGGCGCACCGGCCACGCCAGCGGAGCTAAGCAGCCACGCCTCGATTTTCTTTGCGCGAGCTAATGCCCCCATGAACTGGCGGTTGCGCCATGTCACTTTATCGATCGAAGAAATTGCTGCGCCCATCATGCCGCGGCTGCAAAGCGAGGACATGCTCAGCCTGCAACATGCAGCTATCAGCGGGCTTGGGATTGTGGCCCTGCCGAGTTACATCGCGCGGGCGGCCGTTGCGCGTGGTGAGCTTCATCGAGTTCTGCCCGAATGGATAGCTGGCGATGCCAGGATCACTGCACTGGTACCTTCCCGCAAAGGATTACTGCCGTCAGTACGTGTTTTCTTGGATCACTTGGCTTCGGAGTTTCCCAAGATCCTCTAGCTGTAAAGCCATCCTTAATACGCTGGGCAAATCGTTGCAGCGGCTTCTCCGTGAATACAGCACATTTTTTTACCGAATACAGCAACTACGGCGGCACTACCGAGCGGGTAGGCGCCGAAGATAGGGGGAGTTCTCGACGTCCATTCCACCGGACACAGATTCCAGAAACCCCGTCTTGCTGGGTCAGGTACGCGTTCCTACCATGGTTTCTTGCCTCTCATCCTCGACGGCACTAACGATACCTGATCTGGAATCTATGACTTTGACAATCACACGACGCGGCGCGATAGCTTTGGGAGCACAGGCAGTGCTGGTTGCAATGACGGCAGGCGCTGCTACGTTTGCCTCTAGTGCAACGCGCAGCTCCAGTAAAACTAAAGAGACCCCTCGGACTGGCAAGCAGTTTGACGTGGTGATCGTCGGTGGTGGATCTGCCGGTGCCGTCCTTGCAGCACGTCTCAGTGCCGACCCGCTGCGCAGTGTGCTGCTGCTCGACGCAGGTCCCGACTTTGCGCCCGACCGGTATCCAGCAGTGCTGACGAACGCCGACCTAGTTGCCGCCTCTCCCGAATACGACTGGCATTACCATAGTGACGACTCAGCTCGGATAGGTCACGACATAGCCATCCCACGCGGCCGAGTGATCGGTGGTAGCTCCGCGGTCAATGCTGCTGTGGCGATGCGTGCGCGTCCTGCCGACTTTGCGCGCTGGGCCGGACGCGGAATCGAAGGTTGGGCTTGGCCGGAAGTGCTGTCCGCCTACCGAGCGATGGAAAACACGCCAACTGGCGAAGATGCATGGCATGGCCGTACCGGCCCATTTCCAGTGCGTCAGCGCACTGCTGCGCAGAATACTATCTCAATGCGTGCTTTCGTGGCGGCTGCCGAGTCAGTTGGACTGCCGCTCGTGGATGACTTCAACGGCGCGCGCCAGCACGGCGTAGGTCCCTACCCGTTGAATGTCATCAACGGCACCCGAATCAATACCGGCATGGCTTACCTGAGTGCAGACGTGCGGGCTCGCGCCAACCTCACTATCCGCGGCCACGCTGAAGCCGACCGCGTCCTGATAGAACGAGAACGCGCCATAGGTGTATTGCTAGTAGACGGCGAGATAGTTCCAGCCGGCGAAGTAATCTTGTCGGCCGGTGCCATAGGCAGCCCCGCTATCCTGCTACGCTCCGGTATCGGCCCACAAGGCCATCTTCGCGAGATGGGAATCGCCACCGTCGCTGATCTACCGGTAGGTGAACGGTTGCAAGAACATCCGTTTTTCTTCAACGTCTACGCGCTGAAGACCTCCGCAATTGCTATGACCCCAGCCGGCGGCGCCATCGCCTGGACTCGTTCGCAACACGCCGCACCGGACGATCTGGACTTACATATCTCCGGTACACACCTGATCGACCCAAAGGCAAGCCCTACCGGCGGTGCGATAGTGCTGGCATGCGCCGTCACATTACCTAAATCCAACGGTAGCGTACGCTTGACCAGCCGTGACCCCCGAGTTGCGCCGAACATTCGGTACAACTTTTTTGAACAGGAAAATGACTTGGATCGCATGGTCGAAGCTGTAGAACTGTCTCGCAAGATTGGCCGCAGTGCACCGTTTGCTGACTTGGTTGACCATGAAATGACACCGGGTAGCAGCGTACTTGAAGGCAAGGCTTTGCGACAAAACATCGTAAACAATGTCGCCGGCTATCAGCACCCCACGTCGAGCGTGCCGATGGGCGCGGACGGTGACAAGGCCGCCGTAGTCAACAATTGGGGCGCGGTGCGAGGTATCGCGGCACTGCGTGTTGTGGATGCCTCTATCATCCCGGATATCCCATCGGTGGCGACAAATCTTACTACTATCATGCTAGCCGAACGCATTGGTGCCCACCTGACTCGATAATTTCCCCGAACGCAGCGTAAAACTGGAGCATCAATGATTGGATCGCTAAAGCCGAACTCTGCAATAAGAACCATAATCTGAAATTGAATAAAATATACGGAGACCGTTGAGCAAACGCCGTCAATAGACGATAAATTGCAAATTAGAAGTTTGGCCGAAACAGCGCCGCAACTGCGGCGCGAGCCAAGAATGGTTTATTTTTATGTCGGACATATCTAGTGCCTATAAAAAAGAGCCAAACTACAGAAAGACTATTTATAATTACCCTAAGTATCACACATATAACTATAACCATTAAATAAGATAAATAAAGCCAGGAAGTTAATGCCTTACATTAAGAGAATTGAAATCTTAGAGAACTATAGAGAAGAGAATAATTTCCCCTTCTATTTGCCTTCAATTCAATCAATTAGCAAAATCGAGCTTCATCCCGTGATAAATTTTTTCGTTGGAGAAAACGGTAGCGGTAAGTCAACCCTCTTAGAGGCTATTGCAGTTTCATGTGGCTTTAATCATGAGGGAGGCAGTAAGAATTTCAAGTTTTCTTCCAGCGATGAAAAATCCCTACTGTCCAAGGCATTGCGCTTGTCACGCACAGCAAAGCGACCTCGAGATGGCTATTTTTATCGCGCAGAAAGTTTTTATAATGTAATTACAGAGATGAATAAGTTGGATTGCGGACCTGGCGGGCCAGCTATTAAGGACTCATACGGGGGAAACGATCTTCATACGAGGTCTCATGGGGAGGCTTTTATGGATCTGATTTTACATCGATTCGGAGGAAACGGATTGTATTTACTAGACGAGCCTGAATCTGCGCTATCTCCCCAACGCCAATTATCTCTGCTGGTACGTATAGCGGAACTCGCGAAACAAAATTCGCAGTTCATAATTGCAACTCACTCACCAATTTTAATTGCTTACCCGGGCGCCAGAATTTGGGAGTTTACCAATAGTGGATTGGTAGAGAAGGAATATTCAGAAACTGAAAACTACCTAATTATGAAAAGTTACTTTGCTAACCCTGAAAGCTTTATGAGCAAACTATTTGATGAAAAGCATGATTTTTAGTTAGTTCAGGCACTGAAGAACATCGATGGCTAGAGCGTTTATCAAGATCGCTGGCGCAAAAAAATGAATTGTTGCCGATCGCGGCTTAATAAGTACGACGGCATTATTGCCTTGTTTAGCGTAGATCGAGATGCCGCCGATTTTGAGGAGAATGGCCACTTCTTGCCGAAAGCGGTAGCCTGGTACGGCAGGTTTCGGCTAGAAGCGCACTCGACAGTTAGCCGCTGATGTCTCTACGCTGATCGATCTGGTGAAAGCACACCACTAAAAGGAGCAGTCATGTTGGTAGTTGCCGTTGATCGAGATAGCGCTCATGCGGGAGATGATCTGGAAAGTCATGCAATATCGATCACATTCGATCAATCAGCAACACTGCGCACCTTGATCGAAGTGATACAAGATATGGACTACCTACCTCGTATCAGTGGAGGCAAGGCCACTTGGGTTGTTTATTCATCTGGCAAACCATTAGGTGTTTTAGCCCAGCAATGGCCAGAACCTAAATTGGTCGTGCGCCCCGAGAGCATCGTGGATCAATATTTCGGAAATATCGAGCCTCGCCTACTTTTCAGATATTGGTGTCAGGCAGATCCAGATGAGGTCTTTTCGGATGCCCAGGCCGGAAATGAACTGCCATCACGATTTTAGGATGGGCAGGAGGCATTGCTTTAAATCAATGCGAGATTACTGCTGTGGGTCGAGAGCCGCCTCCCGTGAACGACTGCTTTTGGCCGTTTGCTGCCGTTCACGTTGGACGGCTCTCAGCTATTTGCTCCCGGTTACCCTAAGAGCCAGTCAACAGAATTCTGCCAGCTGTGCACGCAGACCTGCTGAGGCTCCCGCTCCAAACGACTGAGCAAGTCGAACGCGCATGGCTGAGTTGGCCTGTGAAACTAGCCAAATCTTCCGGATCTAGGAGTGGAAAAGTTAATGACTGAGGTTGATACATCCTCTCAGTTGCACCCTGACTAACCACACCTTATAGTTCGCCCCGTCGCCGGCCTTGGCCAGCGATAGGGTTTCGCAGCCCTAAAACGATTCACACCAGCACCGTCAGACATACCCCAGCCGGCTCCCGGCTGCCGAATGTTTTATGGCGGTTGTGCGTGGGAGACCTTCGGGTCTGCCGGGTTTTGGTGTAAATCGTCCGGTCTGCGAACCCGCGCACAGCTGCCACCCAATCTGTTTCGCAGCAGAGCCGGTGGTAAATCTTTTTTCTTGAGGATTTACACCATGACTACTCAACACCCGCCCCGCCGCTTCACCCCCATGTCCCAAACCGCAACCGAATACCCTGTCCTGCTCATCGACAGTGACGCCCCGCTCAGCGAGCTCCATGCCTGCGCCAGCGAGCGTCTCAATGCTGCCCTCGCCTATCTGCACCTGATGGCCTGTTCCAATGTGTCGGACTATGCCGAGCATGATGTTAATACCGTCGCCAATACCGCGCGGATCATGATCCAGGATGTGTCGGATGTGTTTACGGTGATGGAGCGGCGCGGGTTTGATTTGCCTGCTGTGAGTTGATGTGATGTGAGCTGTGAGGAAACCCGCTTTGGCGGGTTTTCTGGTTTTTGTGGGGTTGGAAATGGGGGGTTGATCCCGTGTTCATGGTGGCTGTGCCGCCGCCTTCGCTGCCTCGCTGGGGCTCGAGAGTTCCCATAGTTTGAGGTGTGTTTGTCAGCGGGTTAGCGTGAGATGGCGAGGGGGTGGGCGCGCCGATATGATGTGGCCTTTCGCTCAATGCCCCAGGAAACGCCCATGCCCGCCCTCACCTTCCGCAACGCCCTGCCCGCCGACGCCGCGCGTTGCTTTGAAATCGAAACCAGTGCCTACGAAGGCGACGAAGCCGCGACGCTGGAGAAGATCGCCACGCGTATTGCGCAGTACCCCGAGGGCTTTTTGATTTTGGAGGCGGGTGGCGCGGTGGTGGGGTTTATCAATTGTGGCTGCGCCCATCAGGTGGTGATGTCGGATGAGGCGTTCAAGGAGTTGGTGGGTCATGCGGCCGAGGCGCCGAATGTGGTGATAATGTCGGTGGTGGTTGACCCGGCGCATCAGGGTAAGGGTTATTCCCGGCTGTTGATGACTGAGTTTGTGCAGCGCATGCGCACGATGGGCAAGCAGACAATTCATTTGATGTGCAAGGAGCAGCATGTGCCGTTGTATATGCGCATGGGTTACGGCTATGTGCAGCCGTCGCCGTCGGAGCATGGCGGGATGGCGTGGCATGAGATGGTGATGACGTTGCCAGCCTGACGCTGCAACTGCCTTGGCATTGACGCCATTCAACCCCTCAGGAAAAGGATCACCTGCATGTTTATCGGTCGCCTCGCCCATCTGACGGGCTGTACGCCAAAAGCCATCCGGCCGTATGAGCAGATGGGCCTGATCAACCCGCCCCAGCGCAGCGGGCGGTATCGTGTGTATACGATCTGTGGCGAGCAGGCTTGCCACAATAAGCCTGCTCGCCACGGGAGTGGTGTCGGCCCTTAATTGATGGGTATTTCGCCGGCCCACACCTTGGGCCGTCGGTCCGCCCACGGGGCCGCTTGCTCCAATTGCGCCCCCAACGCCAGCAACAACCCTTCACAACCAAACACACCCATAAACTGCATACCGATGGGCATCCCATCGTGCATGCCCAAGGGCACGGACATCGCCGGGCTGCCGGTCACGTTGGCCAGCGCGGTGAAGGGCGAATGGGCGAACACCCGTTGCATCCAGCCTCGGCCGCCAAGCTGTTCCTGGCCTTGGTTGTAGTCGCCGATTTCGGGCGCCAGCCCGGGTAGTGTGGGTGACAGCAGCACGTCGTAGCGTTGAAACAGGTGCCCCATGCGGCGGGCGACGAGGTTGCGCTCCCACAGGGCGCCGAGCAGGTCGGTGGCGTGCAGCGATTTGCCCAATGCATACAGGCTCAGGGTCGCGGGTTCCAGGTACTGGGCGCTGGCCTCGCGCCCGGTGGCAGCGGCGATGGCATCGATCCAGGCGGCGGTGTTGGTGGACCAGAAGCGGGCGTTGAGTTCGACGAAGGCTTCCCAGCTTAAGCCGATATCCGGCTGGATTTCTTCGACGTGATGGCCGAGTGCTTGCAACTGCCGCGCCGTATCCAGCAGGGTCTGTTGCACCGCCGGGTGCAGCGCCTGCCCATTGAGCGGGCGGGTTTGCAGGGCGATGCGCAGGGCTTTGGGTTCACGTTGGCACAGCGCCGCGAAACTGTGCTGCGGTGGCGCAATCTGGAACGGGTCGCCCGGCGCGGCGCCGTGGATGGCGTCCAGCAGGGCCGCGCTGTCGCGTACCGAGCGGGTCAGCACGCCGTGTACGGCGAGGCCGCTCCACACTTCATCGACGTCCGGCCCCATGGGCACGCGGCCGCGGCTGGGTTTGAGGCCGAACAGGCCGCAGAGTGAGGCCGGTACGCGGATCGAGCCGCCGCCGTCGGTGGCATGGGCCACCGGCACTAACCCAGCGGCCACGGCGGCTGCGGAACCACCGCTGGAGCCGCCAGCGCTGCGTTGCAGGTGCCAGGGGTTGCGCGTGGGGCCGCACAGGCGGCTTTCGGTGGTGGTGCTGGTGGCGAATTCCGGTGTGGTGGTGCGGCCCAGCGGCAGCAGGCCGGCGCGGCGAAAGCGTGTCATCAGTTCGGAGTCTGCCTGGGCGGTGCAGCCCAGGGCCAGGGCGCTGCCCAGTTCGTTGCGGCGCCCGGCGGCGCTGATGCCAACGTCCTTGAGCAACATCGGCACGCCGTGAAAGGCACCGGGTGCTGCGGGCGGTTCGTCGCCCCAGGTGTCCACCAGGGCGTTAATCTGCGGGTTGAGGGTGGCCATGGCGTGCAGTGCGGCGCGGCGGACTTCATCGGCGCTGACGGCTTTGGCGTGGATCAGGCGCGCCAGGCCGGTGGCGTCCTGGGCAGCGTATTCGGACAGGTACATGGGTGGCTCCAAACAGGTATGATGGATACTCTTCGGTATCGCACGATACCGATTAGTATCATGCGATACTCATGGGTATCGCTGTCAAGCGGAGATTCTGCATGCGTGTGCAACAAGCCCCTCAACTGCCGCCCCGGGAGCGTATTGTCGAGGCCGCGCAAAGCCTGTTTGCGCAGCAGGGCATCACCCGTGTGAGCGTGGATGCGATTGCCGCGCTGGCCGCCTCGACCAAGATGACGGTGTACCGGCATTTCGAAAACAAAGACGCGCTGGTGCTGGAATGGCTGCAACGCCTGACCGAAAGCTACAGCGAGGTGCTCGACAGCCTCGCGCAGCAATACCCCGACGCGCCCCGTGAGCAGTTGTTGGGCTTTACCGGGTTTATCGTCGATGACCTGCAACGCGCCGGTTATCGTGGCTGCCCGTTTACCAACAGCCTGGCCGAGATTCCTGAGCCGGATCACCCGGCACGCCTGTTGATCGAGGCGCACAAACAGCGCCAATTTGCGCGGGTCGCTACGCTGTGTGAGCAGATGGGCGCGCAAGCGCCGCAGGCGTTGGCGCAAGAGCTATCACTGTTGATGGAAGGCGCGCAGGTAGTGGCGCAAAACAAAGGCTTTGATCAGGTGGGTGAACGGCTGCTGCACATGGTGCGCCAGCGGCTTTGAGGAGCAGGAACGCATGAGCATGATTGAAATCAGCGACCAACCCAACCCCGACGCCGAGCGCCTGCTGGGCGATGGCCTTGCCGCGTTCAATGAGGCTGTTACTGGCGGCAATGATCGTCGGCCGTTGATGGTGTTGCTCAAAGACCCGGACACCCAGCAGGTCCTGGGCGGCATCACGGGCAGAACCACCCTGGGCATGGCCTTCCTCGACCTGTTTCACTTGCCCGACTCGCTGCGCGGCTCAGGTCTGGGCAGCCAATTGCTGCAGGCCTTCGAAGAAGAAGCACGGCGCCGGGGTTGCCGGAATGCGGTGCTGTACACCATCAGCTTCCAGGCACCGGGGTTTTACGAGAAACAGGGTTGGGTGCGGTTTGGTGAAATACCCTGCCAGCCCGAAGGCAGCAGCCGGGTGTTTTTGTCCAAACAGCTTTGAAGCTGACGACCCCGGCGCTCTGTGCAATGATCGCAGTTCGTCTCAAGGGATGGAGCCACCGCCATGTCGCTGAACACCCCGCCTCACCCTGCACACGCGCCGCGCTTCTGGCGTGATGAGCGCTTGCCGTTTATCGAGGCGCGCACCATCGCCGACGGGCGCAAGGTCACTTACACCCGTCACGCCCACGAGCACTTTTCCATCGGCGCCATCACCAGCGGGCGCAGTTATTACCACTATGGCGCGCAGACCTTCGAGATCAGCGCCGGCACGGTGGTGTTGATGAACCCCGGTGATGTGCATGCGTGCAACCCGATCCACGACCAGCATTGGTCGTATCACATGCTTTACCTCGACACACCGTGGCTCACGGACCTGCAATACCAGCTGGGTTTCAGTACCGAGCAGGGTTATCGGCCGTTCAATACGCCGCATACCCGCGACCCGCTGTTGTACAACGGCTTGATCGAGCTGTACGGGATTTTGCTGGATGAGCAGGCCGAGCTGCTGCAAAAACAGAGTGCGCTGGTGAGTTATTTCACCGAGGTGCAGCAGCGCCTGAACCCGTCGCTGACGCCGCTGCGTGAGGTCAATCACAAGCTGGAGCGCGCCGCCGAGTACATCCGTGCGCACTGCACCGAAGCGTTGAAGCTGGAAGATATTTGCCTGGCGGCCGAGTTGTCGCCGTCGTATCTGATTCGTGCGTTCAAGCAGTATTACGGGCTCACGCCCCATGCGTTTCTGGTCAACCGGCGCATTCAGTTTGCCCGCACGCAATTGCGCAACGGCGAGCTGATCGCCGATGTGGCGCTGGCCGCAGGCTTTGCCGACCAGGCGCATTTTCAGCGCACCTTCAAACTGCATTTCGCCGCCACGCCGGGGCAATACCGCGACTTGCTCAAGCCATCAGCAAATAACCCACACTGGCCACCAGCAACGCGGCCATTGAGCGGTTGAACAGGCGCACACCTTGCGGGTTGCTCAGGTAGCGCCGCAGGAACGTCCCGGCGTAGGCCCAGCACGCCACCGACAGGTAGCAGATCACCAAATACAGCGCCGCAAATAACCACACTTGGCGCGCATCGCCATCGGCCACAAACAAGCCCATACCCGCCACGCAGGCCAGCCAGGCCTTGGGGTTGAGCCATTGCATGATCGCGCCGTAAAGCATCGACGGCGCGGTGGCGGTGCCCTCGGCGTCGAGCCGACCATCATCGACCGCGAGTTTCCAGGCCATGTACAGCAAAAAGGCGACCCCGCTCCACTGGATCAACTGAGTGAGGATCGGCCAGCGCACCAGCACTTCATGCAGGCCCAGGCCGATCAGCACCAGCAGTAAGGTAAAGCCCACGGCGGCGCCGAATACATGTTTCTGGCTGGCGGCAAAGCCAAAGCGTGCGCCCGAACTGAGCGCCACCACATTGACCGGGCCGGGGGTGATGGACGTGGCCAAAGCGAAGGCGGCCATGGAGATGATCAAGCTCATTGCAGTTCCTTTTGGTGATGCCGAGTGACGATGGCTTCACGGTAAAGGGCTGAACGAGGTCGGTATTGAAGAAAATGCCCCTAGGCGTTTTTCATGCCGGCACCTGGGTGACGATGTCTTCCAGACCCAGCACCCGGCCATCCTCGGACACGATCTCGACCTTGCGCAGCGGCTTGAGCAAACGCGCATCCAGCAAGTGGGTGCTGCCATCAGCCGGCTGCGTGAAGGTTTCGCCCCATTGCGCCAGGGTCACCAGTACCGGCATCAGCGCACGGCCTTTGTCGGTGAGTTGATATTCGCTGCGCGCGCCCACTTCACTGGTTTGCAACAGACCTTGTTCGACCATCTCCTTGAGGCGCGTGGCAAGGATGTTTTTTGCCACGCCCAGGTGTTTTTGGAAGTCACCGAAGCGCGTCACCCCGGCGTAGGCATCGCGGATGATCAACAGCGTCCACCAATCCCCTACCACGTCGAGCGCGCGGGCGACCGGGCAACAGTCGCCTTGCAGGCATTTGCGTTTCATCGTCGGGCCTCCGGGCATGTTGAAATATTAGGTTGCATTATAGGACCAACAGGCTCAAGATAAAAACGGTTTCATCATTAAACCTAATTCGTCGCCTGGAGTTCATCATGGATATTCGTGGAAAAGTGGTGTTGGTTACCGGTGCCAATCGTGGCCTGGGCAAAGCGTTTGTCACCGCGCTGCTGGCAGCGGGTGCGGCCAAGGTGTATGCCGGTGCGCGCGACCCGGCCAGTGTGGATATCCCCGGCAGCACGCCGATTGCGCTGGACATTACCGACCCGGCCAGCGTGCAGCGCGCCGCCGAGCAGTGTGGCGATGTGAGTGTGTTGATCAACAACGCGGGCTGGCTCAAATACGGCTCGTTGCTGGCCGAAGACAGCATCGAGAACCTGCAACAGCATTTTGAGGTGAACACCTTCGGCACCTTGCGCCTGAGCCGCGCGTTTGCGCCGATCCTGGCGAAACAAGGTGGCGGCGCGCTGATCAATATTCTCTCGGTATTGAGCTGGCTGAGCCCGCCCGGCTCCGGCGGCTACAGCACCTCCAAGTCGGCGCAGTGGGGCCTCACCAATGGTTTGCGCGGCGAACTGCGCGAGCAGAACACCTTGGTGATCGGCGTGCACCCGGCCTATATCGACACTGACATGGTGGCGGATGTGCAAGCACCGAAAAGCACGCCGCAAGAAGTGGTTGCCATTACCCTTAAAGCACTGAGCGAAGACCGCGAAGAAGCGCTGATCACCGACATGACCCACGCGGTAAAAGCCTCGCTGTCCACCGACAGCCCGGTGTATCTGAGCCATTGATCAACCAGCAGTGCGCGCCAAACCCGGTGCGCACCTTCCAACTGAAACAACTCAGTCTGAATGTGGGAGCGGGCTTGCTCGCGAATACGGTGGGTCAGTCACCTATGCATCGACTGACACTACGCATTCGCGAGCAAGCCCGCTCCCACATTTAGATCGCGTTATATCCAGAAGATATGGCGTTACGGGCTTACAACCCGCGATTACGCAGCCATTGCAAAAAGCCCTTCTTGACCGGCACCACCGGTGCGTCCTGGGTCAGGGCCTGTGCGGCGTGTACGCGGAAATCCAGCAGCGCTTTCATCGCTTCGCTGATGTCGTGGCGCGCGTCCAGGCAGGGTTTGAGGTATTCATTCTCGATGCGGTACAGCGTGCAGAAGGTCTTGGCGGTGAAGTCCGCCAGCGCCGCTTGATCGGACAAAATCCCCGACTCGCCAATTACCTCGCCCGGCCCCATACGCCCGGCTTCGAACTTGTGGCCATCCTTGATCAACATCACCGAGACCACGCCGGATTCGACGATAAACAAATGGTCGCTGACCTCCCCCGCTGGCAGGATCATCTCGCCGGCACGGTAGGTGTGCAGGGTCATGTTCTGGCTGAAGGTGTCTTTTTCTTCCTGGCGCAGCGTGGAGAATATCGACGAACGCTCCAGCAATGCCCGTGCAGGCGACATCAGCGGTGGCGCGCTGCTTTCGGTGGCCGACAGCACACCCACGCCCGCCGCTTGCAGGTGACGGAACGCCAGGTCGTAAAGCTGGTTACGCACCTCGCGCTTTTGGCCCATGGCCGGCACGAACCCACTGATCTCGTATTCCACGCCGCCACTGGCCGAAGTCTTGAACGCCACGCTGGGCGCGGGTTTGGCCAGCAATGGCCGGCAGCCTTGCATCGCGCGCTCCAGCGCTTCGATCACGGTTTGCGGCCGCGCATGCGGGCTGACTTGCAGGCTGACCGCCAGGCCAAACATGTCCGCCGGGCGTGAGAAGTTGATGATCTTGGCCTTGGCCGCCAGGGAGTTGGGGATCACCGCCATGCTGCCCTGGGAGGTTTGCAGGCGTGTGGCGCGCCAGTCGATGTCGGTGACGCGCCCTTCGGTGCCGTCAATGGAGATCCAGTCATCCACCTGATACGGCTTGGTGGTGTTGAGCACGATCCCGGAAAACACGTCGCTCAAGGTACTTTGCAAGGCAAGGCCGACGATGATCGCCACCGCGCCGGAGGTGGCGAGCACGCCCTTGACCGGCAGGTCGAGCACGTAGGCCATGGCGGCGATGATCGCGATCAAGAAGATCACCGCGCCTAACAAGTCTTGCAACAAGCGCCCGCCGTGCCCGACCCGATTCATCATCACGGTGCCGAGCAACACCGTGAGGGTCCGCGCGGCAAACAGCCACCAGCCGATCTGCAAGGCCGTGGCGGCCAGGTGCAGCGCGGTGTTGTCACTATAGGGCGCGAGCTGCATGGGGTTCATGCCGTCGTTGAACAGCACGGCACTGAACACCGCAAAGATGGCCAGGCGCGCCGCCAGTTTCCAGTTGGCGAGGTTGGCGGAAATAAGCCGCCACACGGCGATGTCGATAAAGATCAGCGCCACGGCGCACAGCATCGGGTGATCAGCGATAAATGAGGGCATCCAGGCGACTCCAGGGTGTATGGCGAGAAGATCGCATGAATCGGCAATACTGAATAACAAAATGTGGGAACAGGCTTTGTGTGGGAGCTGGCTTGCCTGCGATGCGGACACCTCGGTATGACTGATGAACCGAGGTGATGCCATCGCAGGCAAGCCAGCTCCCACACAAGCCCGCTCCCACAGGGGTTATGTGGCAACTTTAAGTCTTGTGTTTATTTAGCGCCAGTCAGCGCGTTATAGCTGGTGAACAGGTTGCGATAGTCCGGGATATGGTTGGCAAACAAAGTGCCCAGGCCTTCGATGTCGTTGCGCCAGTCGCGGTGCAGCTCACAGGCCAGGCCGAACCAGGTCATCAGTTGCGCGCCGTTGGCCGACATGCGGTCCCAGGCCGAATGGCGGGTGATCTCGTTGAAGGTGCCGGACGCATCCGTCACCACAAACACCTCAAACCCTTCCGCCAGAGCCGACAGCGCCGGAAACGCCACGCAAACCTCGGTCACTACGCCGGCGATGATCAGTTGTTTCTTGCCGGTGGCCTTGATCGCCTTGACGAAATCTTCGTTGTCCCAGGCGTTGATCTGGCCAGGGCGCGCAATGTACGGCGCGTCCGGGAACAGTGCCTTCAGCTCCGGCACCAGCGGGCCGTTGGGGCCGGTTTCGAAGCTGGTGGTGAGGATGGTCGGCAGCTTGAAGTACTTGGCCAGGTCGGCCAGGGCCAGCACATTGTTCTTGAACTTGTCCGGTTCGATATCTCGCACCAGAGACAGCAGGCCAGCCTGATGATCAACCAGCAGAACGGCGGCGTTGTCCTTGTCCAGACGCTTGTAGGGAGTAGTCATGAGTGCATCCTCTTTTCCATGGGCGACAGCCATCCTTGGCCGGTAAACCGGCCTGGCCATCTGGGTTGGGTGTTGCGGGGGTGAATCAGTGATGCATCTGGCCGAACTGGCCGGATTGGAAGTCGGCGAAGGCCTGGTGGATCTCTTGCTCGGTGTTCATCACGAACGGGCCGTGGCCGACGATGGGTTCGTCGATGGGTTCACCGCTGAGCAGCAGGAACATCGCGTCGTTGTTGGACTCCAGGGCGAGTTGATCGCCATCGCGTTCGAACAACGCCAGTTGCCCTTCGCGCACCAGTTCCTGGCCATTGACCTGCACCGTGCCTTTGAGCACCACCAGCGCGGTATTGCGCCCGGCGTGCAGGTCGAGGGTTACGGCCTTGCCGGCGTTGAGGCGCACATCCCACACGTCGATCGGCGTGAAGGTGCGGGCCGGGCCTTGTTTACCGGCAAATTCCCCGGCAATCAGGCGCAGGCTGCCGGCGTTATCGGCCAGGGGCAGCGCCGGGATATCGCCGTCGAGGATGGTCTGATAGCCAGCATCGGTCATTTTGTCCTTGGCCGGCAGGTTGACCCACAACTGCACCATTTCCAGCGCACCGCCTTTTTGGGCAAACGCTTCGGAATGGAACTCCTCATGCAGGATGCCTTTGGCTGCGGTCATCCATTGCACATCGCCTGGGCCAATGGTGCCGCCGGCGCCGGTGGAATCGCGGTGCTCGACTTCGCCTTTGTAGACGATGGTCACGGTTTCAAAGCCGCGATGCGGGTGCTGCCCTACGCCACGACGTGCTTGAGTCGGGGTGAAATCCGCCGGGCCGGCGTGGTCCAGCAACAGGAATGGGCTGATGTGTTTGCCCATGGTGTCGTAGGAAAACAGCGTGCGAACCGGAAAGCCGTCGCCTACCCAATGGCTGCGTGGGCTGGTGTAGATACCGATGATGTTTTTCATGGCGTTTCTCCAAAGGCGTGAAAGCAGTGCATGAACACAGCTTAAATCCGCTACCTTTACCGCGCTAGACGGCAAAAATAACCCTTAGCGTTCTATTTGGAGAACGATAGTGGAAGACCTCAACACCCTCTATTACTTCACCCAAGTGGTCGAGCACCGTGGTTTTGCCGCGGCTGGCCGCGCGCTGGACATGCCCAAGTCGAAGCTGAGCCGGCGTATCAGCCAGCTTGAAGAGCGCCTGGGTGTACGCCTGATCAACCGCACCAGCCGGCATTGCTCGCTCACCGAAATCGGCCAGGTCTATTACCAACGCTGCCTGGCCATGCGCGTGGAGGCCGAAGCCGCTGCCGAAGTGATCGAGCGCAACCGTTCCGAGCCCCAGGGCATTGTGCGCTTGAGCTGCCCCACCGCCCTGCTCAACTCCTGGGTCGGGCCGATGCTGACCCGCTATATGCTCAAGTACCCGCTGGTGGAGTTGCACCTGGAGAGCACCAACCGGCGTGTGGACGTGATTCACGAAGGCTTCGACATCGCCCTGCGCATCCGCTTTCCGCCTTTGGAAGACACCGATCTGGTGATGAAGGTACTCGGCAACAGCACGCAGTGCCTGGTGGGCAGCCCGGCGTTTGTGTCGCGCCTGTCCAGCCCGCCATTGCCGGGGGATTTGAACGGTTTGCCGAGCGTGTATTGGGGTTCGGCGCAGCGCGAATATCAGTGGGAATTGTTTGGCGAGAACGGTGCCAGTGCGGTGATCCGGCATTTCCCGCGAATGATCACCGATGACCTGTTGGCGCTGCGCCATGCGGTGTGTGCCGGGGTGGGGATTGCGCACCTGCCGAGCGTGGTGGTGCGCGAGGACATTGCCGCCGGGCGGCTGGTCGACTTGATCCCGGGTTGGTCGCCAAGGACCGGGATCGTGCACGCGATTTTCCCGTCGCGCCGTGGGCTGTTGCCGTCGGTACGGACGTTGATTGATTTTCTCGGCGAGGAATTCGCGCACAGCGATATGGCCTGATTCAACTGTGGGTGCTGGCTTGCCTGCGATGCAATCACTTCGGTCTTACCGATAGACCGCGGTGATGCTATCGCAGGCAAGCCAGCTCCCACATAAAAGCAAGGCTACGCCGCTGCCAGCACCGCCCGGCGCTGGCGCAGCAGCTGGAACGCCACAAACGCCGTCACCGCAAAGCTCGCCTGGATCATGATCATCGGCGTGGCACTGCCATCGCGCAGATGGCTCAACAACAGGCCACTGCACGTCGCGCCAAACATCTGCGAAAACCCCATCAACCCCGCCGCCAACCCCGCACGATGGGCGTTGGGCATCACCCCGCCCGTCACCGAGCCCGGCAACACCAGACCGCCGCCGAGGGTGACCAACGCCACCGGAATATCCAGGCCCAGCGCCGACAGGCCGAACAGCTCATAAATCACCACCGCCGAAATCCCGCCGACGGCCACCAGCGTCACGCCCATCGACACAATCCGTTGCGGCCCCAGGCGCAGGATATTGCGTCGGGTGTAGGTGGAGCCCACGATCAGCATCGACACGATCAGGCCAAAATTAAGCCCGTACTCCAGGCTGCTGAACCCCAGCAAGTTGATAAACACCGCTGATGAACCGGCGATCACCGCAAACATGGCGCCGTAGGTGCAGGCCAGCGCAACCGCATACGCACGGTATTGGCGGCCCTTGAGCAAATCCAGGTATTGCCCGCCGAGGGTGCGCCAATGCCCGGCCTTGGGGTCCAGAAAGTGATTGCTCTCGCGAAAGAACAGCAGCGCCAACACCAGCACCACGCTGCCGATCACCAGCGCCAGCAGGATCGGCGCCTGCCAGCCCAGCAGCTTGATCAGCAGGCCACCGATCATCGGCGCCACGACGATGGCGTAGAGCATGCCGATCATGGTCAGCGCCAGCGCCGGTCCGGCTTCGGCCTTCCACACATCACGCACCACCGTGCGCGCCAACACCAACGCGGCGCAGGCGCCCAGGCCTTGCAGCACGCGGGCTACGATGAATTGCTGAATGTCACTGACCAGCAGCATCGACAAGGTGGCCAGCACATACAGCGCCAACCCGCCCAGCAGCACGGGGCGGCGGCCGATGCGGTCCGACAGCGGCCCGAACAGCAACTGCCCAAGGCCAAAGGCCGCGACAAATGCCGACAACGCCATCAACGCCGAACCGGCTGGCGCCGCCAGCGCCTGCTCGATAGCGCCCAGGCCGGGGATAAGCAATTGGGTCGAGACTTCACCGAGCGCGGTGAGCGCCACCAGTAAAAACAACAGGCTTCGCGAGGGGGCCGGGGCGTTCGACATGGGAGATATCCGGGGGCTGGATTAATTTATATTTCGACCATAATATGAGTAAAAAATTATGTCCATAATTTTTTGTCCATTGGCCACCCCTGGAGCCCGTCATGCACCCTCTTCCCCTGCGTCTTCTCACGCCCCTGGCTTTATTGATCGTCCTCGGCGGCTGCAACAGCAAGGCCGACACCGCCGCCGAAGTGCCCCTGCCGCGTCCCGTTCTGGCCGCCAAGGTGGAAGCCGCCGGTACCCAGCAAAGCGCCTACACCGGCGTGGTCGCGGCGCGCACCGAAAGCGATTTGGGCTTCCGGGTCAGCGGCAAAGTCATAGAACGCAAGGTCGACCCCGGCCAGCACGTCGCCCGTGGTGACACCTTATTGGTGCTGGACATCGGCGACTTCGAACTGGCCCTGCGCTCGGCCAAAAACCGCGTCAACGCGGCCCAGGCGCAATTGCGCCAGCGCCGTGATGACGAGAACCGCTACCAGCGCCTGGCCAGTACCGGCGCCGTGTCGCGGCAGATCTTCGACCAGTCGGCGACCAACCTGCGCGTGGCCGAAGCCGAGTTGGCGTCGGCGCAATCGGATGCCAGCCAGATCGAAAACCGTCGCACCTACTCGGTGCTCAAGGCCGATGGCGACGGCATCATCACCGATGTGCGCGTGGATCGCGGTCAGGTGGTCGCCGAAGGCCAGATCGTGGCTCGCCTGGCCCATGACGGCGCCCGCGAAGCCATCGTCAACCTGCCGGAAAACCAGCGTGACCAAGCCGCGCAAAAAGCCCTGGCCTTTCCGTTCGGCGCGCCGGACCAGGCCGTGACGGCCACCCTGCGCGAGCTGTCGGCGAGTGCCGACCCCACCACCCGCACCTACCGCGCACGCTACGTGCTGCATGGCGCCGTCGACCGTTTCGCCCTCGGCTCGACCATCACCGTGCGCCTGCAAGGCAACGGCCAGGCCCAACAAACCCGCGTGCCCATCGGCGCGCTGCAGGATGCGGGGCAAGGCACCGGCGTGTGGGTGATCGGCGCGGACGACAAGGTCAGCTTCGCCCCCGTCAACGTGGCCAGCCTTGGTCAGGAAGACGCCTTGCTCGACAGTGGCGTAACCCCCGGCCAAATCGTCGTCGCGCTCGGCGCGCACCTGCTGCACAGCGGCGACGCGGTGCGCCTGCTGCCCGCCCAAGTGCTGGCCCTCAACCGTAAACAGGACCACTGAGCATGCGCGGCATCAACCTCTCCGAATTGGCGGTAAAACACCGCGCCGTCACGCTGTTTCTGATCATTGCGATCCTCGCCGCCGGGATCTTCTCGTTCGGCAAGCTGGGGCGCGCCGAAGACCCTTCGTTTACCGTCAAGGTCATGACCATCACCGCCGCCTGGCCCGGCGCCACCGCCCAGGAGATGCAGGAACAGGTCGCCGACCGCCTGGAAAAACGCCTGCAGGAACTGGACTACTACGACCGCGTCGAGACCATCGCCCAGCCCGGTTTTGTGTCGATGCGCATGACCTACAAGGAGTCCACGCGCCCCAGCGAAATCCAGGACCTGTTCTACCAGACCCGCAAAAAGCTCAGCGACGAAGCGGCGAAACTGCCCAAAGGCGTGATCGGGCCGTTCTTCAATGATGAATATTCCGATGTGTATTTCGCCCTGTATGCGCTGGAAGCCGAGCATCTGCCCCATCGCCAGCAAGTGCAGATGGCCGAAGACTTGCGCCAGGGCTTGCTCAACCTGCCGGGCGTGAAGAAGGTCAATATCCTCGGCGAGCAGGCGCAGCGCATTTTTGTCGAGTTCTCCTATGAGCGCCTGGCCACGCTGGGCATCAAGCCCGACCAGATCTTCGCCGCCCTCGCCGCGCAAAACGCCGTGGCGCCGTCGGGCTTTGTCGAAACCGCCGGTGCCCGTGCCTATATCCGCATCGACGGCGCCTTCGACAGCCTGGCGCTGATCGAAAACGTGCCGCTGGAAGTCAACGGCCGCGTGTTGCGCATTGCCGATGTGGCTACCGTAAGCCGTGGTTATGAAGACCCGCCCAGCTACCGCATCCGCCATCAGGGCGACCCGGCGCTGATGCTTGGCGTGATCATGGAGAAGCACTGGAACGGCCTGGAACTGGACAAAAGCCTCAAGGCCCAGGAAGCCAGAATCCAGGCGGACCTGCCGCTGGGGGTGAACTTCGCCAAGGTCTCCGACCAGGCGAAAAACATCAGCCTGGCGGTGAATGAATTCATGCTCAAATTCTTCGTCGCTCTGGCCGTGGTGATGGTCATCAGCCTGCTGGCCTTGGGCTTTCGCGTCGGGCTGGTGGTGGCCGCCGCAGTGCCGCTGACCTTATCCGTAGTGTTTGTGATCATGTTGCTCACCGGGCGCGAATTTGACCGTATTACCCTCGGCGCGCTGATTATTTCCCTGGGTTTGCTGGTGGACGACGCGATCATCGCCATCGAGATGATGGTGGTAAAACTCGAAGAAGGTTTTGACCGGATTCACGCCGCTACTTTCGCCTGGAGCTCTACAGCGGCGCCCATGTTGACTGGCACCTTGGTGACCATCATCGGCTTTCTGCCGGTGGGTTTTGCGCGCTCCGGCGCCGGCGAATATGCCGGCAATATCTTCTGGATCGTCGGCTTTGCGCTGATCTCGTCCTGGCTGGTGGCCGTGGTGTTTACGCCGTACCTGGGCGTGAAGTTGCTGCCGCAGATCAAACCGGTGCCGGGCGGGCATGACGCGATTTACGCCGGCCGTTATTACCAAAAACTGCGCAGCCTGGTCGAAGCCTGCGTGCGTCAACGTTGGCTGGTTACCGGCCTGGTGGTTGGTGCCTTTGTGCTGTGCGTGCTGGGCATGGGCGTGGTGAAGAAGCAGTTTTTCCCCAACTCCGACCGTTCCGAGCTGATCCTTGAGGTGTATATGCCGCCCGGCAGTGCCTTCAAAAGCACCGAGGCGGTGGCGGCGCAGCTGGAAAAAGCCTTGCTGCAAGAGCCGCAAACCAGCCTGGTCGACACCTATGTAGGCGGCGGCGCGCCACGTTTTTTCCTCTCGCTGAACCCCGAACTGCCCGACCCGGCGTTTGCCAAGCTGATTGTGCAAACCCCGGATTCCCATGCCCGCGATGCACTGAAACTGCGCATGCGTGAACGCATTGCCGCCGGCGAATTCCCGGCAGCGCGGGTGCGCGTCACGCAATTGCTGTTTGGCCCGCCGGTGCCGTTCCCGGTGGTGTTTCGTGTGTCCGGGCCGAATGTGGATGTGCTGCGCGGGGTGTCCGAAGACGTGCGCCGCGTCGTGGCGGCCAACGCGCTGACCAAGGACGCCTTCCTCGACTGGGGCGAGCGCACCAGCGGCTATCGGCTGGTGCTGGACCAAGACCGCCTGCGCCTGCTGGGCTTCACCCCCAATGAGGTCAAATCCCAGCTCAACGCCTTGCTCAGCGGCAACCCGATCACCGAAGTGCGCGAAGGCAACCGCACCGTCTCGGTGGTCGCGCGTGCCCAGGGCAACCAGCGCGAGAACCTCGGCAACCTCAACAACATGACCCTCACCAACAGCGCCGGCACCTCGGTGCCGCTGGCCCAGGTCGGGCACTTCCAGGCGGTGATGGAAGAACCGATCCTCAAGCGGCGCAACCGTGCAAGCACCGTGGAAGTGCGCGCCGACATCATCGACGGCGTGCAACCGCCCGACGTGGAAATGGCCGTGTACAAAGACCTGCAGCCCTTGATCGCCAAACTGCCCGCCGGTTACCAGATCGACATCGGCGGCCCGGTGGAAGAAAGCGCCAAGGCCAACGTGGCGCTGGCGGCGCTGTTCCCGATCATGATTTTGCTGACCCTCACGGTGATCATGTTCCAGGTGCGCTCGTTCGGCGTGATGTTCATGGTCTTCGCCACGGCGCCGCTGGGCTTGATAGGCGCGGTGCCGACCTTGCTGCTGTTCAACCAGCCATTCGGGTTTAACGCGATTCTGGGCCTGATCGGGATTGGCGGTATTTTGATGCGCAACACGCTGATCTTTACCGACCAGATCCGCCAGAACCAGAACCATGGCATGGCGGTGCGCGAGGCCATTATCGAAGCCACCGTGCGCCGGGCGCGGCCGGTGATCCTGACCGCATTGGCGGCGGCGCTGGCGTTTATTCCGTTGACGCTGTCGGTGTTCTGGTCGTCCCTGGCCTACGTGCTGATTGGCGGGGTGCTGGTAGGAACCGTGTTGACGCTGCTGTTCCTGCCGGCGCTGTGCAGCCTGGTGCTTGGGCGGGAGCGTACGAAGGCTGTTGAAACTTCCCACGTAACCACCGGATAAGCTCTACAGATATGTCCTGAAAACCTCTGCAAAGTCCTTCGCCTGATCACACAGTGCGAGGGATTGCAGATGGTTTTTTGGGTTAAAGCTTCGACTTACAAGGTTGTCTTTTGATCGCCGCCACCGGCCAGACCATTGGCCTGCTGGTGCTGGCGGCCATGGATTCGAAGACGCGCGACGTCGAGTCCGTGCTTGGCGATTTCCGGCGCTGCCTGAACTCATACGACAGCTGGGCGCAGAGCTTCTTGAGCTTTTCGGCGCTGGATGTCGAGCAGGTATTCAAGGTCGGCAATGAAGTGGCGCTGGTCGCGCCGATCGACCGCTCGATCATTCCCAGCACTACCGTCGCCACCTGCCAGGCCAACGGCACGTTGACCCTGGTGCACATGTTCCAAAGCGCGCGTTTTGTGCCCATCGGCAATACGCCGGTGGTGCTGCAACGTGTCGATCCCAACGGTGGCCCATTGGGCGAGCCGATCCACAAGACCATCGGCCCCAGCGGCATTCTGCAAATCACCGAGTGTGATCGCAACCAGCAGTACCGAGTCAATTTTTACCCCAACGTTTCCAGCGAACACTTCAAAGCGCTGTATGCCTCGTATCAATCGGTGATCGCGCCGCTGGAAGGCTGGCTGCGCAGCGAGTGGAGCGGCACGTTTGCGCCGTTGTGGCAGGACTACTCTGAGGCCAATTTCCTCAAGCGCTATCTTGTGCTGGATCAGGCGTATGCCAAGGGATTTGGCGAGGCGCTGTACTCACTGTGGGACAGCCTCAAGCAGCTGTTTGAGTGGCTTGCACACCCGCTGGACAACGCTGAAAAACTGCTGAGTTACCTGTCCCAGGTCGAGTTTGAACAGCTGCTGAACGTCAGCGCCGAGACGCTTGCGAAAGGTTTGCTGGTGCTCAGCGATGAACCGCTGCTGTTTATCTACCTGTCGGCCATGGTCAGTTGGATGCGGTTGTTGCCGCCGGCGTACATGAACGAGTTGCTGGGCGAGATCAGCGCCGACGTGCTGATCAACCTGTTGCTGGCCCTGGCCACTGGCGGCATGGGGATTGCGATACGCATGAGCGCCCAGGTGCTGGGCGGCATCAAGTCCCGGCGTGCGCGTAAGTGGTTGGAGCAACTGGCCGGGCAATTCGGTAAATCTCGCCTGGATGAGCATGTCGAAGCCGCCAAGCCGATCTTGCTGGGCAGTACCGCGACACCGATCAAGACCGTGCCGGTTGCGCCGCTGAAGGCTGGAGATCAGTTGGTTGCCAACCCGGTGCCGGCGGTGCGCGGCAAGACGCAGCAGACCGCGTTGGTGCGCCAGGAACCTGTGGATGATGTGCCGGCTTCGGGCAAGAACCTCAATGGCGATGCGGCGGCACCTGCGGACAAAACCGTTACCAACGGTTGCCCGGTGTCGATGGTTACCGGCGAGGAATTACTGACACTTACCGACGGCACCCTGGACGGGGTTTTGCCGTTCGAGTGGACGCGGTTGTATCGCACCAGTGCGGTGGAAGTGGATGGCGGGTTGGGGTTTGGCTGGAGCCATTCGCTGGCGCAGCGGTTGGTGGTTTCGGGTGATTCGGTGGTGTGGACGGATCATGAGAATCGCCGTACTGAGTTTCCGTTGCCTACCGCTGCTCGACCGGCGATTACCAATAGCTTGGCTGAAGCGGCGATCTATTTGGGCGACTTGCCCGATGAACTGGTGCTGGCCCAGGCGTCGCGGTTCTATCACTTTCACGATGGCGTGCTGGTTGCCATCAGCGATGCGTATGACAACCGGCTGCGAGTTTTTCACGATCGTCTGGGGCGGGTTGAGCGGCTGGATAACGGTGTGGGTCGCTCGCTGTTTCTGCGTTATGAGGCGGGCCGCATTGTGGCGGTGGACTATCAGGTTCATCGCGCCAAAGGGCACGAACCCTTCGAATGGGTGACGGAACAGAAGGTTGTTTCCTACGCCTATGACGACCTTGGCCGTCTGGTTTCTGCGACCAATGCTGTGGGTGAAAGCGAGGTTTATCGCTACAACGAGCAGCACGTCATTCTTGAGCGCGGGCTGGCCGGAGGGGCGAGTTTCTTTTGGGAATGGGAACGGGCAGGCAAGGCGGCGCGATGTGTTCGGCATTGGGCCAGCTTTTCGCAGATGGATACGCGGTACGCCTGGGGGGATGACGGCCGTGTCACGGTGCATAACGCTGATGGCAGCCGGGAAGTCTATGTTCACGATGACCGCGCACGGCTGGTGCAGCGCATTGATCCGGACGGTGCTGAGCACTTCAAGTCTTATGACGACAAGGGTCGGCTGACGGTCGAGCAGGATCCGCTTGGGGCGGTGACGGCATACCAGTACGACGAAGCCGGACGTTTGGTGGCGTTGTTTCCGGGGGATGATGAGCCGACGTCCTACGAGCATGACAACGGTTTCGTGCGGGTTGTACGCCGTGGTGGGGCGGTTTGGAAATATGAGCGTAACGATCAGGGCGACGTCATTCGCAAGACCGATCCTGGCGGCAATGTCACGGACTACAGCTACAACAAATATGGGCAACTGACGGGGGTTTGGTTTCCCGATAACAGTTGCCATCGGCTGGTCTGGAATGAGCGGGGGCAGTTGCTTGAGGAGCTGCTGCCCAATGGGGGTATCAAACGTTATCGCTATGACGATCTTGGGCGACAGATCACGCGGGAAGATGAGCACGGTGGTCTCACGCAGTACCAATGGGACGCTGCCGGGCGCCTGCGAAAACTAACCCAGCCAGGCGGCGCAACACGCGAATACAGCTACAACGCCTACGGAAAAATCACCGCCGAACACGACGAACTCGGCCACGTCACCCGCTACGAATACGCCGACGGCCTGCACTTGATCAGCCGCCGTATCAATGCCGACGGCAGCCAGGTCAAGTACCGCTACGACAATGCACGCCTGCTGCTGACTTCCATCGAAAACGAGGCAGGCGAAACCTACCGACTCGATTACCACCCCAACGGCCTGATCCAGCAGGAAATCGGCTTTGACGGCCAGCGCACGGCTTACGTGTATGACCTAAACGGCAACCTGACGGAAAAAACCGAACACGGCGACGACGGCAGTCAGCTCGTTACCCGCTACGAGCGAGACCACGCCGGGCGCCTTGTAAGAAAAACCCTGCCAGACGGCAATGTTGTCGACTATGCCTACGACCGCCAAGGCAATCTCCTCAGCGTCGACGACGGCCACTGGGCGCTCGCCTACGAATACGACCCACAAAACCGCCTCACCGCCGAACACCAAGGCTGGGGCACTTTGCGCTATGGCTACGATGCCTGCGGGCAGCTTAAAAACCTGCGCCTACCGGACAACAACCGCCTCACCTTCAACCACGACAAAGGCGGCCACCTTTCCACCGTCGAACTGAACGGCGAAACCCTCACCTCGCACCTGTTCAAAACCGGCCGCGAACACCAACGCCAACAGGGCCAGCTCCTCAGCCACTACCACTACGACGACCAAAACCGCCTGCACGCCCACGCCGTCAGCCAACAGCAACACACCCTTTACCAACGCCAATACGACTACGACACCACCGGCAACCTCACCCGCCTGCTCGACACCCGCAAAGGCGAACACCACTACCACTACGACCCCCTCGCCCGCCTGACCCGCGCCGACCACTCGCAAGACGTGCAGGAGCGCTTCGGCCACGACCCGGCTGGCAACCTGCTGATGCAAGACCGCCCCGGCCCGGACATCGTGGCGGGGAATCGGTTGATGATTCAAGGCGATCATCACTACGACTACGACGCCTTCGGCAATTTAATCCGCCAGCGGCGTGGCAAGGGTCATCAGCTCGTTACGGAATACCGCTACGACTGCCAGCATCGATTGATAGGGATCACACAGCCAAACGGGCAAACCGTCAGCTATCGCTATGACCCGTTTGGACGGCGGATCAGCAAAACGGTGAACGGAAAAACCACGGAGTTTTTCTGGCAAGGCGACAAGCTGGTAGCTGAACACCACGCGGATCGGCATCGCAGCTACCTCTACGAACCAGACAGTTTTCGCCCGTTGGCACTGCTGGAAGGCTTTGGCCCTCAAGACACCAAGCCCTACCACTACCAACTCGACCACCTCGGCACGCCGCAGGAGCTCACAAATCCCGAAGGCGAAATCGTCTGGTCCGCGCACTACCGCGCCTACGGTGAAATCGCTCGCCTAGACGTAAGAAAAATCGACAACCCGCTGCGTTTTCAGGGCCAATATTTTGATGCGGAAAGCGGGCTGCACTACAACCGCCATCGCTACTACAATCCAGATATTGGCCGTTACCTGACGCCGGACCCGGTGAAGCTGGCGGGTGGGATCAATGTGTACCGGTACGTGCCGAACCCTACGGGGTGGGTGGATCCGTTAGGACTAAGTTGTAAGGTTGGAGATTGCCCCGGTCCAAAGGGCAAACAAAAAAACAAGGCACCTACCGGGTTGTTAGTCACCCACGAGAGGGCAGGAGGACACCTGATTAGAAAACATGTCGGAAGGACAGATGAACAGCTGGCGGCGAGATTCGAGTCAGAGCCAAATCTCCCTGCATCATCTTCGTTCAAGTCTCTAGAGGAGGCTGAGACTATAGTTTCTAAAAGCTTGGCAAAACATCAGCAAGAAATAATAAACTTCAAAAACGGAAATAAAAGCAAACTCATAATTAAAGACAACTCAACCAACCCCGTAGGAGTAAGCATTTTAAAAGAAACTACAGAACCCATACCCGTTTATAATTTTGTGTTAGTTTTGAAACGCGCCAAAAGGATGCCAGATGGCTATCTATTGCTGACCGGATACCCAGAAAAATGAATGAACTACTGACAGAGCTCCAACAGTTTTTTGGTGCCTATTTCCACCAGGACTGGGTAGAAGAGCACTCCTCTGCTGATGAGGTTATCGATTCATTTCTGCTGGACTCGTCGAGAGACGTAATCATCACAGTAAAACAGGAAATTTTAGAATTGATAAGCTCATATAAGAACGAGCTGGACCTTCAAGAAAAATTGTTGCACGTATATAGTTGCTATTACTACTACCCAAACCAATGGGTATCAGGCCCTCTATGGCTGAATCACATAATAAACAAATTCGATATGTACTTATTAAAAAACATTAAATAGAAAACACCACTTACCTCACCGAAACGCCCCCATCACTGTGGCGAGCGAGCTTGCTCGCGCTGGAGCGCGAAGCGGTCCCAATGAGGGCGACACGTTTTTCCTGATGTATCGAGGGTAAGGGTTTTGGGGCTGCTACGCAGCCCAGCGCGAGCAAGCTCGCTCACCACAAAAACCTCACTCATCACAAAATAACTTACTCAGCACAAAACAGCCTACTCAGCGCAAATGACCTGCCAGCCACAAAGCCAGCTCACCCAGAGTAACCAGGTGAGCCGCCCCTCACCGCTTCGACAGCTCCATAATCATCCGACTCAACAAATAAACCCGTGGCGCCACGCTCTCCACCTCGGCATATTCCTCCGGCGTATGAATATTCCCACCGACAATCCCAAACCCATCCAGCGTCGGCGTCCCGACCCCGGCCGACAAGCTCGCATCTGCGGCCCCGCCGCTGCCTTCAATGGTCAGCTTGCGGCCCAGTTCGCCGTAGATGCCTTGGGCAATCGCGACCAATTTGTCCGACTCCGGCGTCTGTGGCATCGGCGGCAGGCCGCGCAGCAGGCTGGTTTTCACTTCAGTGTCCGGGATCAACTTGTTGGCTGACACCCGCGCCAGGTCTTTTTCGATCCGATCAAACTCTTCCGGCAGCGCGGCGCGCACGTCGGCTTTGGCGGTGGCTTGGTCGGGGATGACGTTGGTGCGGTCGCCGGCCTTGATCACGGTGAAGTTGATGGTGGTTTTCTTCTCTTCATCGCCAAGTTTGCCCAACTGCAGAATCTGGTGCGCGGCTTCCATGGCGGCGTTGCGGCCCAGTTCGGGGGCGACGCCGGCGTGGGCGGCTTTGCCTTTGACTTCGACCACCGCAGTGGCGCTGCCTTTGCGCCATACCACCAGGCCGTCGGCTGGGCGGCCGGGTTCCAGGTTCAAGGTTACGTCGTGGGCCTTGGCGGTTTTGCGGATCAGTTCGGAGGCGGCGTCAGAGCCGGTTTCTTCGCTGGCGTCGAGCAGGAAGGTGATTTGCGCGTAGTCCTTGAAGCCTTGGTTTTTCAGAACTTTGAGCGCGTAGATGCCGGCGACGATGCCGCCCTTGTCATCCATCACGCCGGGGCCATAGGCGCGGCCATCCTTGATATGGAACGGGCGCTCGGCGGCCGAGCCTTCCTTGAACACGGTGTCCATGTGCGCCATCAACAGGATCTTGGCTTTGCCGGTGCCCTTGAGGGTTGCGATCACATGGCTATTGTTGGCGGCTTTGTCCGGCACCAGTTCAATGCTGAAACCGAGCTGTTTGAGCTCATCTACCGCAATGTCGCGCACTTGGGTCAGGCCCGGCTCGTAGCCTGAACCTGAGTCGATATTCACCAGGCGCTCGAGCAGTTTCAGCGCCTCGGCCTTGTACTGTTCGGCATCCGCCTGGATTTGTTTGTGGGGTTCGGCGCTGTAGGCCGGCACGGCGAAGGACAAGGCCAGGGTGGCGGCCAGAAGGGTACGGGAAAAGGTGAAGAGCATGGACCGATCCTTGTTGTTGTGGGGAGGTGCTGCGCTACCCTACCCCACTAAACCGAGCGTAACCAACTGCCCTGCACGGAGCTGACGCGGTTGCGGCCACTGCTCTTGGCTTCATACAGCGCCTGGTCGGCGTCGTTGAGCCAACTGGTGGAGTCGGTATGAGCCGGCTGGTACGGCGCCAAGCCAATGCTCAAACTGGCACGCAGGGTCGGGTCTTGCGCATAGGCCAGCGCACTGAAGCGATCACGCAAAGCGTCCATCACTTCGGTGGCGCGATTGAGTGGCATGCCCGGCAGAATCACACAGAACTCGTCGCCGCCATAACGCCCGGCCAGGTCGGACGCGCGCAGGTTCTGGCGCAACACCTTGCTGAGTTGGCGCAGCACGATGTCGCCGGTGACGTGGCCGTAGGTGTCGTTGATGGTCTTGAAATGGTCGATGTCGATCAGCGCAATGGCCGCGCCCACCTGTTCACGGCGGCAACGCTGGAACTCGATTTCCAGGTGGTCCTTCCAGGCACCGTGATTGAGCAGGCCGGACAGGCTGTCGGTGCGGCTCAAGGCCAGCAACTCGCGTTTATGGCGGGCCAGGGTCACGGCCTGGCGGTAGCAGATCCAGCCCAGCGCCAGGGGATAGAGCATCAGGATCGGCAGGCACGCGTACAGCTGCGTCTCGCTGGTCACCGCGATAAACGCCGGCGCGAACACCAGCAGCGCGGCGCCGATGCCCAGCCCTTGCGCCACCCAGCCGGCGAGCATAAAGCGCGGCCCGCCGATGGCGACGTTGTTCATGGTCATCATCGACAGCGTGGTCACGCTGGGCAGCGGGTTGAAGTGCATGGCACCGACCCAGAAGCCGCCGCAAAACGAATCGAAGAGTAAATTTCGCCGTTCGCTGCGCAGTGAGTTGCTTGCGCGGCGCGACAACTGGTAGGCCAGGTGCGGCCAGACAAAGGCGTTGATCAGCATCCAGGCCCACACCCACAGCGACGGGTGCAAGGGGTACATGCCAAATACCACGCAGACAAAACCCAGCGTCAGCCCCAAGAGCCGCGATTTGAACAGGCGCGAAGCGAGCGGAAGTCCATTTCCTCCGACGGCTGGCATGGTGGGGTGTAATCCTGGATGAGTGCCTGGAGTCTATCAGGGCAACGTCAAAGCGCCACTACTGCTTACCAGCTAATACTTCAGTGCGAAAACCCGCGCGCCAACATCAGCGCGACGCCCAATAGCAGCACCGCCGTGACCCGTTGCAACAGTACCCGGCGCTTGGGGTTTTCCAGCACGTGCTTGATGCGCTGGCCGAAATAGCAGTACAGGCAGCCGCTGGCAAACTGCAGGGTCAAAAACGTCAGCCCGAGGATGGCGATATCCGCCGCCGAGCTGTGTTCGCCTGCACCGGCAAACTGCGGGAACACGGCGCTGAACATGATGATGGTCTTGGGGTTGGAAAAGCCGGTGAGCAAACCCTTGCCGAACAGGCTGCGCGAGCCTTCCACGGCGCCGCCCTGGTTGATCGACACACCGCTGCTGGTCCACTGCTTGTAGGCCAGGTACAGAATATAAGCCACGCCGACAAACTGGATGGTCTGGGTAATGGCGAGGTTGCCCTTGATCAGTTCCGAAAAGCCCACGGCAAAGATCAGGATGGAAATCAGGTAGGACACACTGGCGCCGATTTGCGCCGGGATCGAACTGCGCAAGCCGTCCTTCAAGCCCAGGCTCAATAACAGCAGGGTCATGGGGCCGGGGCTGAAGGTCATGGTGGCGCAAAACAGCAGGAAGTAGAGAAACGAAGACAGCGTTAACGCACTTGTCATGGGGCCAGAACCTTGGAGTGATAAAAACAACCACGGGGCGCGCTTGAAACGCGCGCCCCTGGGCCTGTCAGGCGACGGCAATTTCAGTGGTCAGGGATTCACGGTACATCAGCGCCAGGTCGGCCAGGGCAGCCTTGGCGGTCTGGTTGCGGGTTTCGAACGCCACCAGGCCCTTCCAGTTGGTCTCAACGATGGCCTGCACCACATCGGCGTAATCACAGTTGCCGTCATGAATGCCGAAGTGCTGATCCTGCACGCCATTGTTGTTGCTGAAGGAAATGCCCTTGATCAAGTGGTGATACTTGCGCACCACCTCGGCCGGCAGGCCGTTCTCGATGTTGGCGTGGCCCGCATCCAGGAAAAAGTACACGTTGCTGTGGGCCTGCAGGCGCTCGAACACAAAGGCGTATTCGGCTTCGTGGGTGAAGATGTAGTGGAACGGCCGGTAGTTGACGTAGTTGGACAGGTTCTCCAGGTAGATATCCGTGCCCTTGGCCTCGGCGTAGCTCGCCAGTTCCTGTACCGACTTGAGGTAGTGCTCCAGCGCAACCTTCTTGGCCATCAGCACCATTTTCGGCTCGACGATGCAGCCGCCGTGGATGATCAACGGCGCGCCGAGGCGGCTGGCGATATCAATCTCTTTTTTCACGTAGTCCACCGCCGCCGCGCGGAACGCCTCGACATCACTGCCCAGCGGCGCCTTGAAGTTGCCGTGGAAGATCGGCTTGACGCCGGTGGCGGCGATTTGCGCCTGCAGGCTCTCAATGCGCGCATCGGTCCAGTCGTCGACCATCTCGCCGAACAGGCTGCCGTCGATGTACCAATGGGTGCAGTCGCCTTCGATAGCGGTTTGCAAGCCTTTTTCGGCGCTGAGGTATTTCTGGTGTGCCACGCCGGTGCAGAACGGCACGGTGGGGTTGATCAGTTTGCTTTCCATGGAGCGATTCCTTTCGTTGATGGAGGATTAAAGTTCAATGGCCATAAAGTCGGCCTTGGTCACGCCGCAGTCAGGGCATGTCCAGTCTTCCGGCACCTCTTCCCAAGGGGTGCCTGCCGGGATTCCGTCCTCCGGAATACCCAATTCTTCTACGTACATAAAACCGCAGGGTGCGCACATATAAGTCTTCATGAGAATGCGAAATCCATTGCTCGCGTGTAAGAAACTTCGCCTGTTTCCGGCGAGATGGCGCGCAGTCTAGGGCAGCGTCATTGCACAAGGCAGGTAAAGTGGTGCCTAATCCGGCCTAACTTCACCGGTAAAAGCACCGGCAAAGACAAGGAAGGTTCATGTTTGTATCCGCCATCGCTTTTGTGGGAGGCACGCCCAAGGTCCAGCAGATCGTCGACGCCTTCAGCCAGGCCATCGAGGGCGGTGAATGGGCACCCGGCAGCAAGTTGCCGTCGGTGCGCGAACTGACCCAGACCCTGGGGGTCAGCAAGTTCACCCTAAACGAAGCACTGGACCGCCTGCGCGGGCGCCACCTGCTGACCTCCAGCCAAGGCCGCGGCTATTTTGTGGCGATGGAAACCGCACGCCCGGCCGCCGCCACCTGGGTCGACCTGCTGCCCCAGGACCTGCTCAGCGTGCTGCGCCGCCCGCTGGTCACCGCCAGTGGCGAGCTGCGCCCCGGTGGCGGGCACTTGCCGGAGGACTGGTTGAACGGCGAGGCCATCCGCCAAACGATGCGCAGCGTGGTGCGCGCGCCGTCACTGCGCATTGCCGGCCTGGGCACGCCGGCCGGGCTGCTGCCGTTGCGCCAGGCCCTGCAACAGAAGCTGCACGGCGAAGGCCTGTCGGTGCCGGTGGAACAGATCATCACCACGCCCAACACCGTGCAGGGCCTGGACATGCTTATGCGCCTGCTCGCGCGCCCCGGCGACACGGTGCTGCTGGACGCGCCGTGCTACTTCAACTTCCACGCCAACCTGGCCCTGCACGGGGTCAAAGTGGTGACCATCGAGCGACGCCCCGACGGTTTTGACTTTGCCGCGCTCGAACAACTGCTGGCCGAGCATCGCCCCAGCCTGTACCTGACCACCAGCGTGCTGCATAACCCCACCGGCCATTCCTTCAGCCCCGGCCAGGCGTTTCGCCTGCTGCAACTGACCCAGCAGTACCATTGCCATATCGTCGAGGACGACCTCTACGGCGACCTGCACCCCAACCCGCCGCCGCGCCTGGCCGCCCTCGCCGGGCTGGATCAGGTCACCTACCTTTCCGGGTTCTCCAAGATCCTCAGCGCCAACACCCGCGTGAGCTACGTGGTGGCCGCGCCGCAATTGGCCGCCAACCTCACCAACATGAAGTTGATGAGCGGCGGCGTGACCTCGGAGCTGTTCGAGCAGATCGTCTATCGCATGCTCAGCGAAGGCAGCTATGCCAAGCACCGCAAACGTATGGTCCAGCGGTTGATGGAGTCTGGCGGGCGCGTCGAGCAATGGCTCAAGCGCTGCGGCTGCGAGTTGCCGATGGCTTTTGAAGGCGGGATGTTTATCTGGGCGCGCCTGCCCAAGGGCGTAAACGGTGAACTGCTGGCCCAGGAAGCGCTGAAACGCAGCCTGGTGTTGGCGCCGGGCGCGCTGTTCGGCTACGACCCGGCGCACCTCAATTCAATGCGTTTTAATGTCGCCCACACGGACGAACCGCGCGCCCAGCGGGTGTTCGAGGCGCTGTTGCTCAAGGCCGTGCGCCACTGATTTTTGCTTCGCTGTGTATCTCGTTGTCGCCAGATACACTGCAATACAAAGGGCACAAGGCAAAGTCTGCGGCGATGGCTAGACTGCCGCCCAAGAGCATTTAACGAGGAAGGCAGCATGGATCATGTCGATCACATCCTGATCGTCGATGACGACCGGGAAATCCGCGAGCTGGTGGGCAATTACCTGAAGAAAAACGGCATGCGCACCACCGTGGTTGCCGATGGCCGCCAGATGCGCAGCTTCCTCGACACCACGCCCGTGGACCTGATCGTGCTGGATATCATGATGCCCGGCGATGACGGCTTGCAGCTGTGCCGCGAACTGCGGGTGGGCAAGCACAAAGCCACGCCGGTGCTGATGCTCACGGCGCGCAACGACGAAACCGACCGCATCATCGGCCTGGAAATGGGCGCCGATGATTACCTGGTCAAGCCGTTCGCAGCGCGCGAATTGCTTGCACGCATCAACGCCGTGCTGCGCCGCACCCGTATGCTGCCGCCCAACCTGGTGGTGAGTGAAACCGGGCGGCTGATTCGCTTTGGTCGCTGGCGCCTCGACACCACCGCCCGCCACCTGCTCGATGAGGACGACACGCTGGTAGCCCTCAGCGGCGCCGAATACCGCCTGTTGCGGGTGTTTCTCGACCATCCGCAACGCGTGCTCAACCGCGACCAATTGCTGAACCTGACCCAGGGGCGTGATGCCGACCTGTTCGATCGCTCCATCGACCTGCTGGTGAGCCGCTTGCGTCAACGTTTGCTGGATGACGCCCGCGAACCGGCCTATATCAAGACCGTGCGCAGTGAGGGTTATGTGTTTTCACTGGCGGTGCAAATCCTCGAGGCCGAGCAATGAAGCCATGGCGGTTCGGTTGGCCACGCACACTGGCGTCCCAGCTGTCGCTGATTTTTCTGATCAGCCTGGTGTGTGCCCATGGGTTGTCGTTCAGTGCGCAGTTCTATGAGCGCTATATCAGTGCGCGCACGGTGATGCTCGGCAACCTGGAAAACGACGTGTCCACCTCGGTGGCCATCCTCGACCGCCTGCCCGCCAATGAGCGCGCCGGTTGGCTGGCGCGTATCGACCGGCAGAATTACCGGTACTTGCTCAACGCCGGCGAGGCCGGTGAACCGATGAGCAGCAACGACGTGCCCATGGCGGCCACCTCGATTGCGGACGCCCTGGGCGAGCACTACGCCCTGACCTTTCGCGAGATTCCCGGCATCCAGAAACACTTTCAGGTGCACCTGACCCTGGCCGATGGCAACCCGATCACCCTCGACGTACGCCCCGCCGCCCTGCCCGTGGCCTATTGGTTGCCGGTGGTGCTGGTGCTGCAACTGGCGCTGCTGCTTGGCTGCACCTGGGTCGCGGTGCGCCTGGCCGTGCGCCCGCTGACGCGCCTGGCGCGTGCGGTCGAAACCCTCGACCCGAACGCCCATCCCACGCCCCTGGACGAAAGCGGCCCGAGTGAAGTCGCGCATGCCGCCGCGGCGTTCAATGCCATGCAACAGCGCATTGCCGAATACCTCAAGGAGCGCATGCAGATCCTCGCGGCGATTTCCCATGACCTGCAAACGCCGATCACCCGCATGAAACTGCGCGCCGAGTTTATGGATGACAGTGCCGATCGCGACAAACTGTGGAACGACCTCAGCGAAATGGAGCACCTGGTGCGTGAGGGCGTGGCGTATGCGCGCAGCGTTCATGGCGCCACCGAAGCCAGCCACCGCATTGACCTGGACGCCTTTCTCGACAGCCTGGTGTTTGACTATCAGGACATGCAAAAGCAAGTCAGCCTGCACGGCAAAAGCGCGATGATCCTCGACACCCGCCCACACGCACTGCGCCGCGTGTTGGTGAACCTGGTGGACAACGCCCTTAAATTTGCCGGCAGCGCCGAGCTGGAAGTCAGTTCGACAGCCCATGGCGAGCTGTCGATCAAGGTGTTGGACCCAGGCCCGGGGATTGCCGAAGACGAACTGGCGCAGGTCATGCAGCCGTTCTACCGGGTAGAAAGCTCACGCAACCGCGGCACCGGCGGCACCGGGCTGGGGTTGGCAATTGCCCAGCAACTGGCGGTGGCGATCGGCGGCTCGTTGACCTTGAGTAATCGGGTCGAGGGTGGCTTGTGTGCCGAGATTCGTTTGAGCGTGTAGCCGCTTGAGATTAATGCGCCCTGCTAATAACCTTAACAAATAATAATTCAATTTTTTAATAATTAGGTTAGAACCAACAGGCATTTTACAGACCCCGCCACTGCCCTTACTTTTGACTCGAGTGACCGACCCCACGCCCGGAGGAGGTGTTAATCGCGCAATCGACAAGGACAGACCATGAGCATCGAATTTATCGGTTACATCGGCGGCCATCACGCTTCCGAGATTCACCCGCGCAGCGGCCCTACCCTGCAACCGGACTACGTCGAAACCGTGGCCCGCGCCCACGAAGAAGCAGGTTTCGACCGCGCGCTAGTGGCGTTTCACTCCAACAGCCCGGACAGCACGCTGATCGCCGCGCACGCTGCCAGCGTGACCCAAAAGCTGCAGTTCCTGATCGCCCATCGCCCAGGTTTTGCCCAGCCGACCTTGGCCGCACGCCAGTTCGCGACCCTGGACGTGTTCAACGGTGGGCGCACAGCCGTGCATATCATCACCGGCGGCGATGAACGTGAACTGCGCGCCGATGGCAGCCATATCGGCAAGGACGAACGCTACGCACGTACCGACGAATACTTGAGCGTGGTGCGCCAGGAATGGACCAGCGAACAGCCCTTCGACTTCAGCGGCACCTACTATCAGGTCGAAGGCGCGCACTCGACGGTGAAATCGCCACAGCAGCCGCATATCCCGCTGTACTTCGGCGGTTCTTCAGCGGCCGCGATTGCGGTGGCCGGCAAGCATGCCGACGTGTATGCGCTGTGGGGTGAAACCTACGAGCAGGTGCGCGAAGTGGTGACCCAGGTGCGTGCAGAAGCGGCCAAGCACGGGCGCACGATTCGCTTCAGCTTGTCGTTGCGGCCGATCCTTGCGCAAACCGAGGAATTGGCCTGGGCGCGTGCCGAAACGATCTTGCAACAGGCGACGGCACTGGCCGAAAAGCACGGTTTTGTGCGCCGCGAACCACCCAACGAAGGCTCGCGCCGCTTGCTGGCAGCCGCAGCGCAGGGCTCGCGGTTGGACAAGCGCCTATGGACCGGGATTGCCGGGTTGCTGGGCGCGCAGGGCAATTCCACCTCATTGGTCGGCACCGCCGAACAAGTCGCGGAGGCGTTGCTCGATTACTACGACCTAGGTATCACCACCTTCCTGATACGCGGGTTCGACCCGCTCAATGATGCGATCGACTACGGCAAGCAGCTGATCCCACTGACCCGCCAGCTGGTCGCCGAGCGTGAACAGGCCAAACAGGTCGCCTGATTAAAGAACACCACACAACCCATGTGGGAGCGGGCTTGCTCGCGAATGCGGTGGATCAGTCAATATTTGCGTTGACTGGCACGCCGCATTCGCGAGCAAGCCCGCTCCCACATTTTTGATCTTCAGTGGTTTCAAGTTCAGTTTTTGTAATCGCTATCCGTGCGCTCCAACTGCCGAATCAACGCATTCCAATGGCGCACCACACCCGGCCCTGCGCCATTGCTGAACACCTTGGCCTGCTCCTCCACCTTGGCCACCACCTCTGCCGGCGGGAAGATAAGCTCTGCATTGCCACCCGCCTGCGCCGCGATCTGGATATTGCACGCGCGCTCCAGCCCTTGCAGTTGCTGGAAGGCATGTTCCACGCTGACGCCTGCGGTTAACAGCCCATGGTTGCGCAAGATCATCACACTCTTGTCGCCCAGGTCGGCCACCAGCCGCTCGCGCTCATCCAGGTCCAGCGCCACGCCTTCATAACCGTGGTAAGCCACGCGCCCGGAGAACGCAATGGAGTGCTGGGAGATCGGCAGCAAGCCATCCTTCTGCGCCGACACCGCAATGCCGTCGCGCGTGTGGGTATGCAACACCGCTTGCAGGTCATGGCGCGCGCCGTGGATGGCGCTGTGGATCACATAGCCTGCGTAGTTGATACCCAGGCCGGTCGGGTCGTCGACAATCGTGCCGTCGAGGTCGACCTTGACCAGGTTGGAGGCGTTGATTTCATCGAACAACAGCCCGTAGGCGTTGATCAGGAAATGTTCATCCGGCCCTGGCACACGGGCAGAAAAGTGCGTGTAGATATGGTCGGTCCACTTGTACAACGCCGCCAGTCGATAGGCCGCCGCCAGTTTGACGCGCACCTCCCACTCTTCTGGCGTGACGCGCTGGCGGACGTTGCTGGAAACGCTGGAAATCGAGGTGACGCTGCTCATGGCAAAACTTCCTGGATGGCCTTAAGGACTTCCAGTCAGCCTAGGGGATCGCCAAAAATAATAAAAAGCACATTTTAATCTAAGCTAATTATTATTTTTTTTTATAAAAATAACCGACTACCACATAGATAGTTCCCACGCTCCGCGTGGGAACGATCAGTCTGCAGCCCCTCAGGCTCACGCAGCATTGCGGATCTTGTGTAAAGAGGCCGCCACCAGCGTCCCAAAGGCATCCACCGGCCCTTGCAGGTTGCCCAAAAAGTGCGGGTAGATCAGCCACAAATCCATCACCGGCTTGAAGTCCTTGAGCGGCACCACCGCCAATTGCTCAAGGTGTGCACTGCGTTCCAGCAGCGGGCGCGGCACCAGACCCAGGCCCAGGCCGTCCGCCACCAGGCCCAGTTGCAACTCGGTGCCGAAGGTTTCCAGGTTCACCCGCAGCGCCAGGCCCTGGTCGGACAAGGTGCGCTGCAAACCGGCACGAAAACCACAGCCATCCGGGTTGAGAATCCAGCCGCCCTGATACACATCAGCCAGCTTGCACGGCTTTTTCGGCAGTTGTGCCTTGGCACACACCACCACCAACTCCATCTTGCCGATGGACTCACCGACAATGTTGTCCGGGAAGATCTTGCCCGCCGGGAACAACGCCACCGCCGCATCCAGCTCGCCGCGCTCGATCTTGCCGACCAATTGGCTGCCCCAACCCGTGGCGACCTGGGCGCGCAAGTCGGGGTATTCGCTGCGCAAGTGCTTGAGCGCATCCAGCAGCACCACATCGCCGATGGTCTGCGGCACGCCCAGGCGCAACACACCGCTAGGCGGCGCATCGGTGGCCACCAGCTCACGCAGGGCATCCATCTCGCGCAGGATCAGCCGACATTGCTCATACACCCGCGTGCCGATCAACGTAGGTTTGAGCGGCTTGGTGTTGCGGTCGAACAGCTCCACGCCCAGCGCCTGCTCGAAGTTCTGCACGCGTCGGGTGATGGCCGGCTGAGTCAACTGCAACGACTCGGCAGCGTGGCTGATGGACTGGCAACGAATCACTTCGACAAAGGCATCGATATCGTCAATTTTCATTTGGGCCGCACATAGAGAACAGTCGTTAAGATGTGTGGCAAGCATAGTTGTCACACGGCTGTCTGGATAGCCTGCGCTGTGATCGATAACGTCTAACGCTATTCAGACCGGTTCTAAATTACCTAAAGCTATAAGCTAATCATTAAAAAATAGCATATTAACTATAAACATTATGCTTATATAAACCCATCAAGCCATCCCCATAAAAGTATTGATGGAACTGCCATGACCCAGGCTCGACACCCCGAAAGACTCAGAGCCTTTATAGGCGCCCTGGCCGAGCTGATTGACGGCAACCCACGCGAAGGCGACCTGCTGCACCGTGGCGGCAAGTTGTTGGCGCAGCTGGTCAGCCATGATGACTGGCTCCCCGACGAATACGCCCAACCCGACCCGGAACGCTACCAGCAATTTTTGCTGCATGCCGATTCGCGTCAGCGCTTCAGCATCGTCAGCTTTGTGTGGGGGCCGGGCCAAAGCACGCCGATTCACGACCATCGGGTGTGGGGCTTGATCGGCATGTTGCGCGGTGCGGAGTTTTCCCAAGGCTTTGAGCGGGCGCCCGATGGCAGCCTGGAGGCCGAAGGCAAACCGGTCCAACTGCTGCCCGGCCAGGTTGAGGCGGTGTCGCCCAAGGTCGGTGATATCCATCAGGTCAGCAATGCCCACAGCGACCAGGTGTCGATCAGCATTCATGTATACGGCGCCAATATTGGTGCCGTGCGCCGCGCGGTGTACCAGCCCGACGGCAGCGAGAAACTGTTTATCTCCGGTTATTCCAACGCCTACCTCCCGAACATCTGGGATTTGTCCAAAGAAAAGAGCCCTGCCCTATGACCACCGTATCGAACCGCAGCTTCGCCCAGATTCGCCAGGCCCTGTTGGACCGTGAAGAAGTCGCCTTGGTCGACGTGCGCGAAGAAGCGCCCTTTGCCGAGTCGCACCCGCTGTTCGCTGCGAATATCCCACTGTCCAAGTTGGAGCTGGAGGTGTATGCGCGTATTCCCCGTCGCGATACCCAAGTGACGGTCTACGACAATGGCGAAGGGTTGGCCGAACGCGCCGCCGCACGCTTGGTTGCGTTGGGCTACACCCAAGTCAGCCTGCTCGAAGGCGGCCTGGACGGTTGGCGTCGCGCCGGTGGCGAGCTGTTTATCGACGTGAACGTGCCGAGCAAAGCCTTCGGCGAGCTGGTTGAGAGCGAACGCCATACGCCCTCGTTGGCCGCTGAAGAAGTGCAGGCCCTGCTCGACAGCCAGGCCGATGTGGTGGTGCTCGACGCACGCCGCTTCGACGAATACCAGACCATGAGCATTCCCACCGGCATCAGCGTGCCGGGAGCCGAATTGGTGCTGCGCGCGCGTGAACTGGCGCCGGACCCGGCCACCCGCATCATCGTCAACTGCGCCGGGCGCACCCGCAGCATTATCGGCACCCAGTCGCTGATCAACTCAGGCATCGCCAACCCGGTGTCGGCACTGCGCAACGGCACCATCGGCTGGACCCTGGCCGGGCAGAAACTCGCCCATGGTCAAGCGCGCCGCTTTGCGCCGACCAGCGAAGAACACCGCCAGATCGCTGCACAGGATGCGCGCCGGGTGGCCGACAAGGCGCAGGTTGGCCGCGCCACGCTCGCCGACCTGCAACGCTGGCAGCAAGAAACCAACCGCACCACGTACCTGTTCGATGTGCGCACGCCGGAGGAATTCGAAGCTGGCCACTTGCCGGGCGCGCGCTCCACACCGGGCGGCCAACTGGTGCAGGAAACCGACCATGTGGCCAGCGTGCGCGGAGCGCGCTTGGTGCTGGCCGATGACGACGGCGTGCGGGCCAATATGTCCGCGTCATGGCTCGCGCAATTGGGCTGGGAGGTGCATGTACTGGACGACCTGCAACCCGCGAACTTCAGCGAACAAGGCGCCTGGGTCGCGCCGGTGCCGGCGCCCTTGCAGGCCGAACTGATCAGCCCCCACACCCTGGCCGAGTGGTTGCCCCATGGCGACACGGCGGTGCTGGATTTCACCCCCAGCGTCAACTACGTCAAACGCCATATCCCCGGTGCCTTCTGGGCCTTGCGCGCGCAATTGCCCCAGGCCCTGGCCAAAGTGCCGCCTGCCGAACGTTATGTGCTGACCTGCGGCACCAGCCAACTGGCGCGCCTGGCGGTCGCTGAAGTAGAAGCCATCACCGGCAAGCCGGTCTTTCTGCTGCAAGGTGGCACGCTTAACTGGATCGCCGAAAAACTGCCGCTGGAAGAAGGCGAGACCCATCTCGCGTCACCGCGTATCGACCGCTACCGCCGCCCTTACGAAGGCACCGACAGCCCGAAGGAAGCCATGCAAGCGTACCTGGACTGGGAATTCGGCCTGGTCGACCAACTGGCGCGCGATGGCACCCACGGTTTCTACGTGATCTGAACCACCTTCACGCCTGCCCCACACCGGGGCAGGCCGCACCGACCCCTTGCCAGGCGGAGGTAACCCACACTTTTTCAATTTGCCTGGGATTTATCCATCATGGTCTTTAGCACGCCCTTCAAACACCTTCTGCTGAGCAGCGCCCTGGTCCTCGGCCTGCTCAGCACTGCACACGCCGCCGACCTGCAACCGCTGCGGGTGGCCAACCAGAAATCCACGATCAAGGCGCTGCTGGAAGCCTCTGGCGAAACCCAAAACGTGCCCTATCAAATCCAGTGGTCGGAGTTCCCTTCCGCCTCGCCGCTGGGCGAAGCCCTGAACGCAGGTGCCGTCGATATCGGCGCCCTCGGCGATGCACCGTATGTGTTCGCCTTGGGCGCCGGGGCCGCGCTCAAGGTGGTCAGCATCATCCACGCCGAAGGGCGCAACACCACCGCCCTGGTGGTGCCCAAGGACTCGCCGATCAAGACGGCCGCCGACCTCAAGGGCAAGAAAATCGTCACCGGGCGCGGCTCCATCGGGCACTACCTGGCGATCAGGGCCTTGGCCAGCGCGGGCCTGACGACCAAGGATGTGCAATTCATTTTTCTGCTGCCGGCCGAATCCCGGCTGGTACTCGATAACGGCACCGTCGATGCCTGGGCGACATGGGACCCTTACACCACGGTGGTCACCTCACAAAGCCACGCCCGGGTTCTGGTCAGCGGTAAGACGTTACTGAGCAACCACCTGTATTTCGCCGCCACCAGCCAGGCCATCGCCAACAAACGCCCGCAACTGGATGACTTCGTGGCCCGCGTCGACCGCGCCTACGCCTGGGCCAACAAACACCCGGATGAATACGCCGCCGCCCAAGCCAAGATCACCGGCCTGCCCTTGGCGGTGCACCTGGAGGTGGCCAAAGACACGCAACTGAACCCCGTAGTGATTGACGACAGCGTGATCAAGGGCCTGCAAGCCACCGCCGACACCTATCAGCAAGAAGGCCTGCTGCCCAAGCGCATCGACGTGTCCCAGGGTTTCGACACGAGTTTTAACGCCGAACGTTTTCCCACTTCCCAAGCATCGCGCTAAGCAAGGAGCCGCATATGAGCACGCCACGTCATCTGAAACTGGGCGCTATGGTCCACGGTGTCGGTCACGGCTGGGGCGAATGGCGCCATCCGCAGGCGCAACCGAATGCCAGTACGAACTTTGGCTTCTATAAACAACAAACCGAGCTGGCCGAAGCGGCCAAGTTCGACTTTGTGTTTATCGCCGACAGCCTGCACATTCACGCCAAATCCAGCCCGCATTACCTCAACCGTTTCGAGCCGCTGACCATTCTTTCGGCCCTCGCCGCGTTGACCACCCATATCGGCCTGGTCGCCACCGTGACCGTCAGCTACACCGAGCCCTACCAGGTGGCGCGCCAGTTCGCCTCTTTGGACCATATCAGCGGCGGCCGCGCCGGCTGGAACGTGGTCACTTCCTGGCTGAGCGGCACCGCCGACAACTTCGGCAAAGCCGAGCACCCGCCCCACGCCGTGCGCTACCGCATCGCCAAGGAACACTTGAACGTGGTCAAGGGCCTGTGGGATTCCTGGGAAGACGACGCCTTTGCCTACAACAAGCAGAGCGGCGAGTTTTTCACCCCCAATAAACTGCATGCGCTGAACCACAAGGGCGAGTTTTTCTCGGTCAAAGGCCCACTGAACATCGCCCGCTCGCGTCAGGGCCAACCGGTGATTTTCCAGGCGGGCACCTCTGAGGATGGGCGCAACTTTGCCGCCGAGCATTCCGATGCGATTTTTGTGCATGTGGAGACGCTCGAAGAAGGCAAGGCTTACTCGGCTGACTTAAAACGCCGCGCCAAAGGTTTTGGCCGTGATGCGGGCAGCCTGGCGATTTTGCCGGGCATCCGCCCGATTGTCGGGCGCGATGCCGCCGAGGTGGAAAGCCGCTATCAGCAGGCCGTGGACCTGGTCACTGTTGAAGATGCGATTGTGGCGCTGGGCCGCCCCTTCAACGACCACGACTTCAGCCAATACCCGCTGGACGCACCCTTCCCGGAGCTTGGCGACCTGGGCAGCAACAGCCAGAAAGGCGGTTCCGACCGTATCAAGCAACTGGCCAGGGACGAAGGCTTGACCCTGCGCGAAGTGGCCTTGCGCTTTTCGCGGCCCAAGCGCGATTTTGTCGGTACCCCGGAGCAGGTCGCCGATGCGATTCAAACCTGGTTCGAGTCCGGCGCCAGCGACGGCTTCATCATCAACTCGGTGCTGCCCGATGGCTTGCAGTACTTCACCGAACTGGTGGTGCCGGTGCTGCAGCAGCGCGGGCTGTTTCGCAGCGAGTACAGCGGCCAGACCTTGCGCGATAACCTGGGGCTGGAGGTGCCGACCAATCGGTACAGCGAAGTTGAAGTGCAACAGGAAGCGCTGGCATGAGTGAGCCTCTCAACCGATTAGCCAATGTGGGAGCTGGCTTGCCTGCGATAGCGGTCTCTGGGCCTGCATTGCGGGTGGCTGATCCACCGCCATCGCAGGCAAGCCAGCTCCCACAGGGGTCGGCGCAATTCGACGCCCTGCTCGAACGCCTCAGTGCCGAGCTGGCAAGCACCGCGCACCTGTATGACCAAAGTGGGGCCTTCCCCCACGCCAATTTCAAGCGGCTGCATGAACATGGCCTGGTCGCCCTCACCGTGCCCAAGGCCCTGGGTGGTGGTGGCGCAAGCTTGCCGCAGGCGCGCAAGGCCATCAGCGCGATTGCCAAGGGCGAGCCTTCGACCGCGCTGATTCTGATGATGCAGTACCTGCAACACACACGCCTGCAAGACAGCAAAACCTGGCCGCAGCACCTGCGCGTGCAAGTCGCCGAAGACGCCGTGCGCAACGGTGCGTTGATCAACGCCCTGCGCGTCGAACCCGACCTGGGTACCCCGGCCCGTGGCGGGCTGCCGGCGACCACGGCGGTGCGCACCGCCGAAGGCTGGCGCATCAGCGGGCGCAAGATTTACTCCACCGGCAGCCATGGCCTGAGCTGGTTCAGCGTGTGGGCACGCAGTGATGACGCCGACCCGTTGGTAGGCGCCTGGCTGGTGCCGAAAAACAGCCCCGGCGTAAGCATCATCGACACCTGGGACCACCTGGGCATGCGCGCCACCTGCAGCCACGAAGTGGTGCTCGATAACGTCCTGGTGCCGCTGGACCATGCCGTCAACGTCAGCCCCTGGAGCGCACCACAACCGGAGCTGGATGGCGACGGGTTCCTGTGGATGGCGGTGCTGCTGTCGTCGGTGTACGACGCTGTGGCCCAGGCCGCGCGGGATTGGTTGGTGAACTGGCTGGAAGAACGCAAGCCGTCCAACCTAGGCGCCGCGCTGTCGAGCTTGCCGCGTTTTCAGGAAACCGTCGGCCATATCGACACCCTGCTGTTTGCCAACCGCAGCCTGCTCGATGCCGCCGCCCAAGGCCACACGCCAGCCGCCAATGCGGCGCAGCTTAAATACCTGGTGACCGGCAATGCGATCCGCGCCGTGGAGCTGGCCATCGAAGCCTCGGGCAACCCTGGCCTGTCGCGCCATAGCCCGCTGCAACGGCATTACCGCGACGTGCTGTGCAGCCGCGTGCATACGCCGCAGAACGACGCGGTGCTGCAAGGCGTGGGTAAAGCGGTGTTCACGCAACGTGCGCAACAATGAATAAGGAACGCTTATGAGTCAGGTGATTATCGCCAGCCAGCTGGACGAAGATTACAACCAGGTATTGCGCCAACGCCTTGCCTCGCTCCACCCCCAGGCCCAGGTCATCGGCGTGCCGGCCGGTGTGCCCAGCGACCTGCCGCCCCAGGCCAATATCCTGCTGCTGCGCCCTATCAATGTGCGCGGCTACACCGCGCCCGATACTCCGCCGCCGGGCTGGCCGTATGGCGCGCAGTGGGTGCACCTGGTGTCGTCGGGCATCGACTTCTACCCACAATGGCTGTTCAACGGCCCGCCGGTGACCACTTCACGGGGCAGCGCGGCCGATAACCTCGCCGAGTTCGCCCTGGCGGCGATCTTTGCGGCGGCCAAGCATTTGCCGGATATATGGGTGAAGGATGCCCAGTGGAATTTCACCGCGTTACGCCCGCTCAAGGGCACCACATTGGGCATTCTGGGCTTTGGTGCGATCGGCAAAAGCCTGGCGCAAAAAGCCCTGGCCTTGGGGATCAACGTGGTTGCGCTGCGCCAGAGCCAGGCGCCCTTTGAGGTGGAACCTGTTGAGGCCGCCAAGGATATTCACGACCTGTTCGCCCGCGCCGACCACCTGGTGCTGGCGGCGCCGCTCACCGAGGCCACGCGGCATATTGTCGACCGGGATGTGCTCGGCAGCGCCAAGCCGGGATTGCACCTGATCAATATCGCGCGCGGTGGTTTGCTGGATCAGGGAGCCCTGCTGGAAGCCTTGGATAACGGTCAGATCGGCCTGGCCTCGCTGGATGTGACCGAACCGGAGCCACTGCCACAGGGGCACCCGTTGTACAGCCATGCACGGGTGCGGTTGTCGCCGCACACCTCGGCGATTTCGACCAACAGCCAGCAGGAGATTGCCGATACGTTCCTGGCGAATCTGCAGCGGTATGTGCAGGGTTCGACGTTGGCCAATCTTGTCGACCCTTGAATGTGTGTGGGAGCTGGCTTGCCTGCGATAGCATCACCGTGGTGTGACTGACACACCGAGGCGCCTGCATCGCAGGCAAGCCAGCTCCCACATAAGCCGGTCTTCACAAGGACGACTATGAATCAGCAGCCACCGGCCAGGCGCTCGCGCAAAAACTCCACCAGCGCCTGCACCGGCCTTGAGCTTTGCCGGTGCTGCGGGTACACCGCCGACAGGGTCAGGGCCTCGGGGGCGAAGTCATCCAGCAACGTCACCAAACGCCCGTCTTTCAAGGCCTCGGCTACGATAAAGGTCGGCAAATAAGTGACGCCTAATCCGGCGATCGCGGTGTCGCGCAGCAACTCGCCGTTGTTCGCACGCATGCGCCCACTGACGTTGAGCGCCTGTAATTTGCCTTTGAAACGCCACTGCACCTGACGGCCATGGCCATAGGGCAGGCAGTCGTGGTCGGCCAGGTCTTCGGGCTTGAGCGGCGTGCCCTTGGCGGCGAGGTAATCAGGGCTGGCGCAATACACCCGCTGTACGCTGGCGATGCGCCGGGCAATCAGGGTCGAGTCTTCCAGCGTGCCGATGCGCAAAACCAGGTCGTAGCCCTCGCCGATCAGGTCCACCGGACGATCACTCAAGTCGACTTCCACCGACACCTGCGGGTGACGTTGCAGGAACTGCGGCAACAAGCAGCCCAGATGGGCCATGGCAAACGACAACGGCGCGCTGAGCCGGATCGTGCCCCGTGGTTCGCTGTTCTGGCCGGCAATGCCCTGCTCCACTTGCTCGACTTCACCGAGCAGGCGCAAGGCCGATTCGTAGTAACTCTGGCCCAGTGGCGTAACGTCCAGCCGGCGTGTGGAGCGGTTGAGCAGGCGTACGCCCAGGCGGTCTTCCAGCTGGATCAGGCGGCGGCTGACGAATTGTTTGGACAAGCCCAATTGCTCGGCGGCGGCGGTGAAGCTGCCGGACTCCATGACCTGGCAAAACAGGCGCATGTCTTCGAAGGGGTTCATTGTCGCTTCTCGGTGGACATTTGGCTGGTTTATAGCCTGTCAGCAGCTACGACACAATCAAATGCAGGAGGGGCTTGCCCCCTCCTGCAGGGATGATCTACCCCTTTGACAGCCGCTTACTTGGCCGTAAACGCCGAGTAGCTGTTCATCAGGTTACGGTAGTTCGGAATGCGCGGCGACAGCAGGTTGGCCAGGCCTTCCATGTCGTTGCGCCAGTCAACTTGCAGTTCACAGGCGACAGAGAACCAGTTCACCAGTTGCGCGCCGGCGGCCGTCATACGTGCCCAGGCGGCTTGCTGCACGGTTTCGTTGAAGGTACCCGAGGCGTCTGTCACCACGAACACCTCAAAACCTTCAGCGAGGGCGCACAGGGTCGGGAACGCGACGCACACATCCGTTACCACGCCGGCAATGATGATCTGCTTGCGGCCGGTGGCCTTGACGGCCTTGACGAAATCTTCGTTGTCCCACGCGTTGATCTGGCCAGGGCGGGCGATGTAAGGCGCGTCCGGGAACAGTGCCTTGAGTTCCGGCACCAACGGACCGTTAGGGCCACTTTCAAAACTGGTGGTGAGGATGGTCGGCAGGTTGAAGAACTTGGCCACGTCGGCCAGGGCCAGCACGTTGTTCTTGAACTCGTTCGGAGAGAAGTCTTGCACCAGGGAAATCAGGCCGGTCTGGTGATCGACCAGCAATACCACGGCGTCATCTTTGTTCAAGCGCTTGTAAGTCATGGGTGAACTCCTTTGGGTGTTTTTAAAATCAGAAGGCAAAGCACGAGCAACCAAACGCGCCCCAGAAACCCTGGAAATCGCTGACCGGTACGCTGGAAAGCCGCGCTTTTTCATGGCTGTGGACGTGCACGCCGCATGGGCCGCTGCAGTGGTGCACTTGGGCTTGCACCGCTGAACCTGGGCGCCAGTGCCCCGGCACCTTGACCACCGGCGACCAGTCCGGCAGCACCGGTACTTGAGGTGGTGCAAAATCTTCGAAGTCGCCGGCGCCGTACACCACCTTGCCGCCGACCACGGTCAGTACCGACTCGATCCATTTGATGGCTTCTTCATCGACACTGAAGAAGTCCGCCGAGAGTGCCGCCACATCCGCCAACTGGCCGACCTTGATCTGGCCCTTCTTGCCCTGCTCCGAGGAGAACCAGGCGCTGCCGTGGGTGAACAGTTCCAGCGCGGTGAGGCGCGGCAGGCCTTCGGCGTGCAGCTCCAGGCCACCGACGGTGCGGCCGCTGACCATCCAGTACAGCGAAGTCCATGGGTTGTAGCTCGAGACCCGCGTGGCGTCGGTGCCCGCCCCTACCGGCACACCTTCGGCCAGCATGCGCTTGATCGGTGGCGTGGCTTCGGCGGCCTTGGCGCCATAGCGCTCGACAAAATATTCGCCCTGGAAGGCCATGCGGTCCTGGATCGCAATACCACCGCCCAGGGCCCGGACGCGCTCGATGTTTTTCGGCGTGATGGTTTCGGCGTGGTCGAAGAACCACGGCAGACCATTGAACGGAATATCGCGGTTGACCTTCTCGAACACATCGAGCATGCGCGAAATGGATTCGTCGTACGTGGCGTGCAGCCGGAACGGCCAGCGCTGCTCAACCAAATGGCGCACCACCGGTTCCAGTTCCTGCTCCATGGTCAACGGCAGGTCGGGGCGTGGCTCAAGGAAGTCTTCGAAATCCGCCGCCGAGAACACCAGCATCTCGCCTGCGCCGTTGTGGCGCAGGTAGTCGTCGCCCTGGTGCAGGGTCACGCTGCCGGTCCAGTGCTTGAAGTCGCTGAGTTCTTCCTTGGGCTTTTGCGTGAACAGGTTGTAGGCGATGCGCACCGTCAGCTGTTGGTCCTTGGCCAATTGCTCGATCACCGCGTAGTCGTCTGGGTAGTTCTGGAAACCACCGCCGGCGTCGATGGCGCTGGTGAGGCCCAGGCGATTGAGTTCACGCATGAACTGGCGGGTCGAGTTGACCTGGTATTCGAGCGGCAGTTTCGGGCCCTTGGCCAGGGTTGCATACAAGATCATCGCGTTGGGACGCGCCACCAGCATGCCGGTGGGGTTGCCGTTGCTGTCGCGCACGATCTCGCCGCCCGGTGGGTTCGGCGTGTCCTTGGTGTAACCGGCCACGCGCAGGGCGGCGCGGTTGAGCAAGGCACGGTCATACAGGTGCAGCACGAACACCGGCGTATCTGGCGCGGCCTGATTCAACTCTTCCAGGGTCGGCATGCGTTTTTCGGCGAACTGGAATTCGTTCCAGCCACCCACCACACGCACCCATTGCGGCGTCGGCGTGCGATCGGCTTGATCCTTGAGCATGCGCAACGCGTCGGCCAGTGACGGCACGCCTTCCCAGCGCAGTTCAAGGTTGTAGTTCAGCCCGCCACGGATCAGGTGCAAGTGCGAGTCGTTAAGGCCAGGGATCACGGTGCGGCCCTTGAGGTCGATGACCTGGGTACCGCTGCCGCGCAGGGCCATGGCCTCGCCGTCGGTGCCGACCGCGACAAATCGGCCTTGGTGGATAGCGACCGCAGTGGCCCGTGGGTTTTCACGGTCCACGGTGTGGAACTGGCCATTGAACAGAATCAGATCGGCGTTCATAGGGTTTCCTTTACAGAGGCTTCAAGCCAGGGAGCGAACAGGCGGGTGGCGGCCGGCATCAGCAGGTACACCACCAGCAACACAATGGTCAGGGTTACCAGAAAGGTGGACACCACGTAGTTGGACAGGAACGGGTGCAAGCGCAGGATCGGCCCCCAGATAAACGGCAACAGCAGGGTTTGCGGCAAAATCACGCACAGACTGACCACCGCCTGCTTCCAGCGCGGCGGCTTGGCGGCGCTGTCGGCCAGGGGCGCGAACCAGAACTCGTTGGCCGCACCGATTTCGGTTTTGTCGCCATCGGCCAGCATCGGTGCCGCTTCAGCGATCAACGACTGGCGTTCGGGGGAGTCAAGCCAGCGTTGCAGCGCGTCGGTGGAGCGATAGCGCAAGACGCAGGTAAACAGCGCCTGCCCGCCCTGCTTGCCGCGCACCACATCCACACCGAGGTGGCCGGGGCGCTCACCGGCGATGCGCACGATACGCCGCAGCCAGGCCTCGTAATCGGCTTCACGGCCGGCCTTGATCAGGTGCTTGACCACGAGGGTGACGACTTCGTCGGGGCTGGTTTCAGGTGTCGAGTCCATACGGTGTGATTCCCCCTGGAGAGTTGAGCGATGGGGGGAGTCTGGCGGGGAACGGGGGGCGGGAATTGGATGTTTGTGCTGTCTCGCCCGGCGCGCTCACGCCATCCGCGCCATATGCTCACTGATGCGCGAGCGCAACCAGCGCTCCGCCGGGTCATTGTCATGCACGCCGCTCCAGACCATCGACAATTCCGAGGCTTCAATCGCAAAGGGCGGGTCCTCGGCGCGCAGCACCGTGCCTTCGGTCAAGGCACAGGCGGCGTAGTCGGGCACCGTCGCGATGATTTGCGTGCCCGCCAAGAGTGCGCGCAAGCCGCTGAATTGCGGCACCGCCAGCACCACCCTGCGCGCCCGGCCGATGCGCGCCAGGTCAAGGTCGATATTGCCGCTCAAGTCCCCCGAAAACGACACCATCGCATGGGGCCGCGTGCAGTAGTCATCGAGTGTCAACGGCGCCGCGCCGTCGTCGCCGCGCAGCACCTTGCAGGGAATGTCCCGCAGCTTCTTGCGCTTGGCATTCGCCGGCAGTTCGGTGGTGTAGCTGACGCCCACGGAAATCTCGCCACTGGCCAGCAATGGCGACATCAACAGGTAGTTGGCGCGGCGCACCACCACGATGATCCCCGGCGCCTCTTCGCGCAGCTGGCTGAGCAACGGCGGGAACAGACCGAACTCGGCATCATCGGACAGGCCGATACGAAACACCGCGCAGCTGGTGGAAGGGTCGAAATCCTTGGCGCGGCTGACTGCGCCTGAAATGGTGTCCATCGCCGGTTGCAGCTCCTTGAGTATCGCCACCGCCCGTGGCGTGGGCTCCATGCCGCGCCCATTGCGCAGCAGCAACGGGTCGTCGAACAGGTCGCGCAGGCGCCCGAGCGCGGCACTCACGGCCGGCTGGCCCATGAACAGTTTTTCGGCGACCCGGGTGAGGTTCTTCTCAAACATCAGCGCCTCGAAAATCACTAACAGGTTCATGTCGACGCGGCGCAGGTCGTTGCGGTTCATGGCGGTATCCAAACGGTTATCAGGCCGTCAGGTAAGCATGCCGCACGGATCGCCGATTGCATGCCTGTGCTGTCTTTTCCAGGCGCGCACCTGACGAAATTAACAACGATTAACTCGCCAGCCAGACGGCCCGGCGCCAAAAATACAGCGGTCTACACTGCATCCATTCACCGGGAACACTCCCATCGACTACGGATAATTGTCATGGCCCGACTTGATGACTGTGCACCCCGACTTGGTGTCACCGGTGGCTTGTGCCCTCGGCGCGAGCGAGTTGCCAAGCAACTGATCCTCGCCAAACTCGGCGAAAGCCTGGCGATTGCCGAGCTGGCGCAGGCCTGTGCGCTGTCGCGCAGCCATTTTTCCCGTGCGTTCAAGTGCACCACCGGGCTGTCGCCCCAGGAGTGGATTCGCCAACAGCGCATTCAGCGGGCCAAGGAACTGATCACCGGGTCGTCATTGAGCCTGACCCAGATCAGCCTCGAATGCGGCTTCTGCGACCAGGCGCACTTCTGCCATATGTTCACGCGCAGCGAGGGCGTGAACCCGATGACCTGGCGAAATCACCACACGCGTCAAAAATCACAGGTGATGGCGGCCTAGTGGTCTGCACCTGCCTGGAATATGCTGGCCAAACTTTTTCCGGAACAGGGGCCACCATGAGTGACCTCAACGACCAGGCCGTGCATTTCGGCCCCTACCGTGTCCACCCGCGCCAGCGCCTGGTGCTGGAGGCTGGCCGCCCCTTGCGCCTGAGCCGACGCGCGCTAGAAATCTTGCTGATCTTGCTGGAACACGCCGGCAATGTGGTGAGCAAGCAGGAACTGATCACGCGGGTATGGCCCAAAACGGTGGTCGAAGACGGCAACCTGCGTGTGCATATGGCCGCGTTGCGCAAAGCCCTGGGCGATGGCCAGGCCGGGCAGCGCTATATCGTCACCGTGGCCCAGCGCGGTTACAGCTTTGTCGCGCCCCTGAGCATCGAACCGATGACGACAACCATCGACGGTATTCCCCACAACCAGGGCCATAACCTGCCGCTGCGCCGTACGCGGATGATTGGCCGCCAGGTGTTGATCGACGCACTGGTGCAGCAACTGCCGCAGCAACGCTTCATCACCCTGACCGGCGCGGGCGGCATCGGCAAGACCACCGTGGCGCTGCGTGTGGCGGAATTATTGATCGGCCATTACCGCGACGGCATTCACCTGCTGGACCTGGCGCCACTCAGCGCGCCGTCAATGATCCTGCCCAACCTGGCTGCCCTCCTCGGCTTCGCACCCACCGAACATGACTCGCTGCTGACCTTGGCCCGCAACCTGCACGCGCGGCAGTTGCTGCTGGTGATCGACAACTGCGAACACCTGTTGGACGACATCGCGCTGATCAGCGAAACCTTGCTGCGTCACATGCCACACCTGCACATTTTGGCCACCAGCCGCGAAGCCCTGCGCGCCGAGGGCGAGTACGTGCAACGCCTGGAGCCGCTGGCCTGCCCACCTGCTACCGGGAATCGCGCCCAGGCCCTTGGCTACCCGGCGTTGCAACTGCTGATCGAGCGTGCCATATCGCACCAGGACAGTTTTGAACTCAGCGATGCGCAACTGCCCCTGGCGATCGAGATCTGCAAGCGCCTGGACGGCATTCCCCTGGCAATCGAATTGGTCGCCACGCAGATCGAGCGCTTCGGCTTGCCGGGCTTGCTGGTGCAGATGGACGACAACCTGCGCCTGCTCAATCGCAGCCTGCACAGCGACCTGCCCCGCCAGCAAACCTTGCGCGCCACGCTGGATTGGAGTTTTAACCTGCTCACCGCTTGCGAACAGATCTGCCTGCGCCGCCTCGCGGTGTTTCGTGGCGGGTTCAGCCTGGCAAGCGCGGCGGCGGTGATCGCCGGGGAGCAGATCGCACCGGCTGAAGTGCTGGGCTCGATCACCCAGCTGGTGGCCAAGTCACTGCTCAACGTCGAGGCCGGCGATGATGAAATGGTCTATCGTCTGCTGGATGTCACCCGCAGCTATGCCCTGGAAAAGCTCGCCCTCGCGGCTGAACTCGACAGCACACGCGAGCGCCATGCGGCGCGCTGCCTGGCGCTGATGGAGCAGGCGCAGAAGGACTGGGAATTCACCGCCACCGAGCTGTGGATCAACCGCTATGCGCCATTGCGCGAGGACATCCGCGCCGCGCTCGACTGGGGCTTGGGCGAACACGGCGCGCACCTGCTGGGCATTCGCCTGACGGTCAGCGCCATGCCGTTGTGGCAGGAGTTGTCACTGCTGCGCGAACATGCGCTGTACGTAGGCCAGGCCCTGGCGCTGATGCCGCAATCGGGCGCGCCCTGCACGCAACTGACCATGCAACTGCAACTGGCCCTGGGCAGCCTGTCCTATCACGCCCTCGGCGGCGCGCCACAGACTATCGCTGCGTTTGTGGCGGCCCGGCGCCTGGCGCAAGCGCTCCAGGACAATGGCGGCCAGTTGCGAGCCGTCTCCGGGCACATGGCGGTCAATCTGTGTGCCGGCCACTACCGTGAGGCGCTGGAGCAGAGCCTGCAGTTCGACCGCCTCGACCCGCGCACCGATCCGCTGCTGGATTTGAGTGCCCAGCGCTTACGGGTACTGGCCCAGCATTACGCGGGCAACCAGGTGCTGGCCCTGCACAATGCCGAACAAGTGCTGCAGCGCATGGCCCACAGCGGCCATCTCAACCGTTTCACCCATGGCTTTGGCGTGCAATACGACCAGAGTGTGGCGTCGCTGACGGTGCTGGCGCGCATCCTGTGGCTGCGCGGGTTTCCAGAGCGGGCCGCGCGAACGGCCAACCAGGCGCTGGAGCTGGCGTTGCAGATCAACCACGGCACCTCGATCTGCTACACCCTGGCCCTGGCCAGCGTACCGATTGCCCACTACAACGGCGGTAGCGACGCCGCGCACGCGCTGCTGGTGCTGTTGCTGGAGCACTCGCAGAAACATTCGGCGCAGTTGTTTCACACCTGGGCGCGGCATTACGAGGGCACTGCTCCCCATGAGACATTGCAAGGCCTGGGCCTGGTTCAGGACATACTGGTGACCTTCAATGCCGCGCAGGTAGATGACAAGGTATTTGAGCGCGCCAGAAACGGCGCGGCCGGTTGGTGCACGGCCGAGATTTTCAGGGTGCGCGCCGAGGCCCTGCCCGACCTGAGTTCGCGCGAATCGCTGCTGCTCGAAGCATTGGGCGTGGCGCACGCGCAAGGCGCACTGGCCTGGCAGTTGCGCTGCGCGACCTCTCTGGCCTGCCTGTGGCAAAGCCAGGGCCGCGTGCGGGTAGCACGTAAGCTGTTGAGTTCGGTCTACGGGCAATTTACCGAAGGCTATGCCACCCAGGATCTAGTCCGCGTGCGCAGCCTGCTCGACCAGTTGCAGGACAAACGGCTGGCCTGAAAATGGCCCCAGATAATGCCCATAGCCCTGCTGCAAACGCGCCACCTGCAACGGGTCACGCAGTTGCGCCAGGGCGTAGCTGCGCACACAGTTGAGCAGCCGATAGCGCTGCGGGCCGGGGCCGGGCTCGACCACCAGGGAAGACGTCGCGACCAGGCGTACCAGCAGGTAAGCCAGGTCGGCATGCGCCAGTTCAGTGCCGGCCACCAGTTCGGTCAAGGCCGGCAACGTCACCGTGCTTTTGAACAGCGCCAACTGCAGGAACAACCAACGCTGCGGCAGGCTCAGGCGTTGATACGTCCAATCCAGCGCTGCCGTCAGCGATTGATGGCGCTCGACCGCCGTGCGTCGGCCACGCCTCAACACTTGCACGCCGTTGTGTAACTGCTTTTGCAAGCCGCGTATTCCCAGGGCTTCAATCTGGGCCGCCGCCAGTTCCAGCGCCAGCGGGATGCCGTCCAGGCGCCGGCAGATATCGCACAACGGCGCCAGGTCCTCAGACCGCAGTACAAACCCCTGCTGACCGGCACGCACCCGCGCCACGAACAATTGCAGGGCCGGATACATCATGGCCTGCTCGACACAGCCTCGGGCGGTTGACGTCGGCAGTGCCAGCCGTGGTACGTGTTGCACCCATTCGCCGGGCACCTGCAAGGCTTCGCGGCTGGTCAGCAGCACGCTCACCTGCGGCGCCCTGGCTTGCAGCGTATGCACCAGATGTCGGCAGGCACCCAGCAACAAATCGGCATTGTCGAGCACCAGCAACAGTTGCCGGGCGGCCAATTGCTCGCACAGTGCATGGGCGCTGTCACAGGATTGCAGGTGCAGGGTTTCAGTCAGATAGCCCAGCAACCGCTTCGGCGCCTGCACCGTTGCCAGGTCCAGCCACCACACGCCATCGCGATAACGCGGCAGCACCCGTTCGGCCAGCGCCAGCGCCACGCTGCTCTTGCCGATTCCGGCGCAGCCGGTGAGCATCATCAACCGCTGGCCGCCCAGGCGTCGCACCAGGCTGCCCAGCAGTTCGTCGCGGCCTATCACCGGGCTGAGCCGTGCGGCCAGGTTATGCCGAGGCCGTGGTGCCGGCACCGGTGACGGCGCCACGAAGCAGTAGCCGCGTTGCGGTTCATTGAGGATATAGCGTTGTCCATCCAGCGCACGACGCAGGGCGGCGATGTGCACACGCAAATTATTGTCTTCCACCACGCTGTTCGGCCAGACCCGGCCGATCAAGGTGTCCTTGCTGATAAATTGCCCCGGCGCCTCCAACAGTATCGCGAGGATATCCAGCGCACGCCCACCCAACTGCACCGGCAGGCCGGTCTTGCTGACCAGGCGTTGATCGCGATGAAAGGTATAGGGGCCGAAGCTCACCGTGTGTGCATTGTTCATCTGCTGACAGCGCTGGAACACCCGGCCTTGGGCGTCTGCGCCTCCTTTCAAGGGCCTGGAGCTATCTTGCCAGCTATGCGTGACAGGACAATGCTGGCACAGGGAGCGACACGGACAATCAGGGCAGCCAGACGGACATTACGGCGTCAACTGAACTGTTGTCGGTACTGCGTGGGGTTCAGGCCGAGTTTTTCGCTGAACAGAAAGCGCATATGCCGCACGCTGCCGAAGCCTGCGCGGAAAGCCACGGTCTTGAGCGGCAGGTCAGTGCTTTCCAGCAGGTGCCGGGCACGGTCGATGCGCGCGCCTTGCACAAAGGCCATGGGCGTCATCCCCACTTCTTTGGCGAACAGCCGCGCAAAATGGCGCGCGCTCATGCCCGCCAGCGCGGCCATGGACACGATGCTCAATGGCTGGTCCAGCTGCGCCAGCACCTGGTTCTGCACGCGGGTGATCGGGGTTTCCAGCGGCGCGACGGCGGCAGTCATCGGGCTGAACTGAGCCTGGCCGCCCTGGCGTTTCATCACCACCAGCAACACCTTGGCGACGTCGACCGCCACCTGTCGGCCGTGGTCCTGGGCGATGATCGACAGCGCCAGGTCGATGCCGGCAGTGACCCCGCCGGAGGTAATCAAGCGGCCATCCTGCAAGTAAATGCGGTCGGTCTCGACAATGGCCTTGGGAAAGCCCTTGATCAGGCGGTCGGTGTAGTGCCAATGCGTGGTGACGCGGTGGCCGTCGAGCAGCCCGGCGTGCCCCAGCACAAAGGCGCCGGTGCAGATCGAACCGAAGCGCCGTGCCCGTGGCGCTGCGGCCCCAAGCCAAGGCAGCAACGCCGGATGGCATTCGTTATAAGCGCCAGGCCCGCCGGGCACCAATAGCAGGTCGTAGGCCTCGTCGGCATGCTCCAGTTGCAGGTCGGCATGCACGTGCACGCCATTGGAGGCGCGCAGCGGGCCGGGCTCGGTGCCGATCGTCAAGATCCGATAATGCTCCGCTGCCGGAAGGTAGCGGTTGGCTATGGAAAACACCTCCAGCGGCCCGGCCATATCGAGCAGCAGGAAGTCTGGAAACAGCACCATGGCCACGGTTTTCATCAAGAGCAAGTCCATCGTAACGGGAGTCGGGACGGCATTATGGCACGCTTGAAACTGTCAACTAGAATGAGACATTAATTCAATTTTCAGCTTATTAATGAATCCACCGAAAACCATTAACCTTCTTCTCAACGCAAGCGCCCTGCATTTCGCAGCCGGTGCTCACTTGAGGACAAGACCATGCTGACCCTTCGCAAAGCCTCGGAACGCGGCGCCGCCAATCACGGTTGGTTGAAGTCGTTCCACACCTTCTCGTTTGCCAACTACTGGGATGCCAAGGAGCAGGGTTTTTCCGACCTGCTGGTGATCAACGATGACCGCGTCGCCGCCGGCAAAGGCTTCGGCCAGCACCCGCATCGCGACATGGAGATTTTCTCCTATGTGCTCGAAGGCGCCCTGGAACACAAGGACACCCTGGGCACCGGCTCGGTGATTCGCCCTGGCGACGTGCAATTGATGAGCGCCGGCAGCGGCGTGGCCCACAGCGAGTTCAACCACAGCCAGAGCCATGGTGTGCACTTCCTGCAAATCTGGATTGTGCCGAATGTGGTCGGCGCCGAGCCGCGCTATCAGCAGGAGCACTTCAGCGCGGCGCAAAAACGTGGGCGCTTGCAGCTGATCATCTCGCCGGAAGGCACGGATGGCTCGCTCAATGTTCGCCAGGATGCACGGGTGTATGCCGGGCTGTTCGACGGCGACGAAACCGCCACCCTGGACGTGCCGGTGGACCGCCATGTGTACGTGCATGTGGCCCGTGGCAGCGTTGAACTCAATGGCCAACGCTTGCAGGAAGGCGACGGCGCACGGCTGCGCAATGAACGCCAGATCCGCCTGAGCCAGGGCGAAGACGCCGAGGTGCTGGTGTTTGACCTGCGCCCTCAGGAACTGCCGCAGATGCCTTGAGCGCCTGCACGATGGCCCGGGAAAACGGGCCATCGCTGGCGTCGATAGTCACCATCAGCGCAATGAAGTTCTCTTAAAAAATCCAACGCGTACCATCAAACCCATACCCGGCAACACCCAACTACAACTCTCGGAGCACACCATCATGAAACGCCAACTCTTGCTTAGCCTCGCTTTTTCGGTACTGGCTGCCAACGCTTTCGCCCACCCGGTTGTCGCTGAAGGCGGCGCGGATCGCCTGCAAGGCAGCCACGTAGCTGAAAACGGTTCTGACCGTCTGCAGGAACGCCGTATAGCCGAAGGCGGTGCTGATCGCTTGCAGGAACGTGGCCTGGCTGAAGGTGGTGCTGATCGCCTGCAGGAACGTGGCCTGGCTGAAGGCGGTGCGGATCGTCTGCAGGAACGTGGCCTGGCTGAAGGTGGTGCGGATCGTCTGCAGGAACGTGGCCTGGCTGAAGGCGGTGCGGATCGCCTGCAGGAACGTGGCCTGGCTGAAGGCGGTGCGGATCGTCTGCAGGAACGTGGCCTGGCTGAAGGCGGTGCTGATCGTCTGCAGAGCAACCACGTATAACCCTCGCTGTTGGCGAGGTACCCCAAACCGGCCTGATCAGCCGGTTTTTTTTCGTCTGTGATCAGCGCAGGTCACGGTCCACCCACAACACCGCCTTGCCGATCTGCTGGCGCGCCTCGATGCGTGCGTGTACCTGTTGCACCGTCTCCAGGCGGTAATGGCCCTCGATCTCCACGCTCAACGACCCTTCCAGCATCGCCGCGAACACCGCATTGGCACGCCGCTGTACGGTCGCCCCGTCGGCCATATGGTCGGCCAAGCGTGGTCGGGTCAAAAGCAGCGAGCCCGCCTCGCCCAATTCAATCGGGTCCAGGTCGGTCAGTGAGCCCGACACGTTGCCATAATTGACGATCAAACCGCGCGTGCGGCAAGCGCGGAAACTCTCGCGCAAGGTGGTTTTGCCGACTGAGTCAAACACCACATCCACCCCGCGGCCATGGGTGGCTTGCAGCACCTGATCGGCAAAGCCGTCATAGGTCCAGGCCTGGTGAGCACCGCGTTGCCGGGCAATCGCGCATTTTTCGGCACTGCTGCCGGTGGTGAACACGGTCGCACCCATCCGCCGCGCCATCTGCACCAGCAACTGGCCGATGCTGCCGGACGCCGCGTGAATCAGGCAGCTGCTGCCCGCCTGCAAGCGCGCCACATCCTCAATCAGATAGTGCGCGGTGCAGCCCTGAAACATCGCGGCTGCGGCCTGATCAAAGCCGATGGCAGTCGGAATCTGCGCGACTTTGTCGGCAGGCACGTTGGCATATTCGGCATAAGCGCCCCAGGCAATGCACCAGGCCACGCGGTCGCCCACCGCCAGATGGCTCACGCCGGGGCCAACCTCAACCACTACGCCGGCACCCTCCATGCCCAAGGTGCAGGGCAAGCGCACCGGGTAAGTCACCGACGCGGCGTATTTGCCCTGGCGCGTATGAATATCCATGAAATTAATCCCGGCGCAGGCCACCTTGACCAGCACATGCCCCGCCGTGACCTGGGGTTTGGCCACATCATGGCGCAGTTGGGCGACGTCGGGGCCGCCGTAGGTTTGCAGGGTGATGGCTTTCATCAGGGAACAACTCCGTTTGCACTGGGAAGCGGCCATGGTAAAAGGGTTTATTCGGTTGGAATATTCCCCAATCTTTCCCAGCCTCCGTGCGGAAATAACCCGATGTTCGACTGGCAGGACCTTTACTACTTCACCGTGCTGGCGCGCACCCAGTCACTGTCGGCCGCCGCCCGCGAGTTGCAGGTGGAGCACGCCACCGTCGGGCGCCGGGTCGATGCGCTGGAAAAAGCCCTGGGTGTAAAACTGGTGGACCGCCTGCCCCGCAGCCGCCCGCTCACGGCGCAAGGTTTGGCCTTGGCGCAAGTAGCGGCGGGCATGGGCGATATGGCCACGCAGGTGATGCGCTTGTCGCGCGTGGCCTCCATCGAACTGGCCGGCACAGTGCGCGTCAGTTGCCCGCCTTCCATCGCCAATCATTGCATTGCACCTCAGCTTGCGCGGTTGCGCAGCCAGTATCCGCAGTTAAACCTGGTGCTGATGCCGTCCACCCATTTGGCCGCGCTGGACAAAGGCGAAGCCGACATCGCCTTGCGCACCCTGCGCCCCGACGAAGAAGCCCTGGTGCGGCGCAAGGTCGGCGTGGTGCGCTTCGGCTTGTACGCCGCGCCTGCGCTCGAACACCTGCCGGCAGCGCAATGGACCTTCATCGCCTACGACGCCAGCCGCGACCACCTGCCCCAGCAAGCCTGGCTGCACCAACTGCGCGGCCCACGCCCTATCGTGTTTGCCGCCAGCGAGTTGATCACCCAGCAAATGGCCGCCCGCGCGCAGGTCGGCGCAGTGGTACTGCCCACCTTGGTGGGCGATGCCGACCCGCTGTTGACGCGGTTGCCCACGCCCATTGACGGCCCGGTGCGTGATATCTGGCTGACGGTATACCCGGATATGCGCCGCTCACCGTTGGTGAAAGTGGTGATGGAGTTTCTGGTGGAATGTATTGAAGCGCAGGCGCAACTACGTCGCTGATTCAGGCCATGGCGAGAAATTTCTTGCGATACGCCGCTGGCAACATGCCCACGCGCTGCTGGAACAGGCGGCGAAACGAATTGCTGTCTTCATAACCGACCGCGTAGGTGATGCTTTCGAGGGTCATGCGCGTGGACTCCAGCATCTGCTTGGCCCGCTCCAGGCGCAGGGTTTGCACATAACCAATGGGTGTATAGCCGGTTGCCTCCTTGAAACGTCGCTTGAAATTGCGCACGCCAAAGCCAAAGCGCAGCGCCACGTCGTCAATCACCAACGCCTGGGCAAAGTGCTGCTCCAGCCAATGCTGCACCCGCAGGATCTCGCCGTCACCGTGGTTCTTGGGCAACGACCAGAGGGCGTACACCGATTGCTCGGTGCGCACGCCGTCGATCAACAGGTATTTGCCACAGGTCTGCGCAAGTGCAGGTGAACCGAAGCGGCGGATCAGGTGCAGCATCAGGTCCATTGCGGCGCTGGCGCCACCGCTGGTGATCACACGGTTTTCTTCACACAGGATCTGCGTGTCCTCCAGGGTCACGTCGGGGTAACGGCGCCGGAACAACTCGGTAAACGCCCAGTGGGTGGTGGCATGCAGGCCTTGCAGCAGGCCGGTTTCCGCCAGCAAAAACGCTGCAGTGCACATCGATGCCAGCACCGCGCCCTGGGCATATTGCGCGCGCAGCCACGGGCCGTAGGCATGAAAGGTGGGCAAGGCCTGCTTGAGGGTAAACAGGAAACCGGGAATCAGGATCAGGTCGGTGCGGCGCACCTGCGCCGCCGCGCACGCCACCTGTATCTGCAGCCCGCCCCCGGTGGTGACGGGCTGGCCGTCAAGGGAGACCACCACAACCTCAAACGGTGGGCTGTCGGCAAACAAATTGGCGGCGCCGAGCATTTCCAACACCAGGGTGGCGTTGGCGGCGGAGCAATCGTCGACCAGAAGCAAGGTAATGTGCATAAAAAGCCTGTTTGCGTTTTTCGCATGTAATAAGTCATTTGCGCACCTACCTTAGCCGATTCCGGCTCCGTACAGTGCGGCTTCTGATCAACTGCCTGGCACGTTTATGAATCTCTGGTTTCGATTGCTGTTTATGTTGTTCCGTCGGCCCTGGCGCAAGCCCGTGCAGGGTTTGGACACCACGGTGGTGCGCATGCGGGTGTGGCCGCTGGACCTGGATATCAACCGGCACGTCACCAATGGCCGGTATTTCACCCTGGCAGACGTTGCGCGGATGGATTTTGTGCTGCGTACCGGCGCTTTTCGCGTGGCCCTGCGCAACAAGGCGTTGCCGATTGTGGGCGACACCTGGGGCAAGTTTCGCCGCGAGCTGAAGCTGTTTGAAGTGTTCGAGGTACACACCCGCATGCTCGGCTGGGACCACAAATGGAGCCTGATGGAGCACCGTTTTGTCAGCCGGGGCCGAGTAGTGGGTGTGGTGGTAATGCGCGGGCTGTTTCGTTCAGCCAAAGGCACCCTGCCCCCGGCTGACTTTGTGCGCGAACTCGGCTTGGCCGAAACGTCACCGCCCATGCCGCAGTGGCTGAGTGACTGGGCAAACAGTTGTGATGAGATGAGCGTGCAGCTGCGGGCCGAGGAGCAGGTTTGAGCACGGCTAGGCTTTAGATACGAGCTTCTTCAGGTTGGCTTCGCCGTCATCCCTGGCCAGGTGGAGTATCGACGAAAATCATCCCAGTGCAAGTACCGACTCTTGTCGTCGACCGCTTTGCAGAGGCCCGCCAGCTCGATAACTTCCAAGCCGTATTGCTTTAGCAAATCTGCGAAATCGGTTGGCTTATGGATTCTCGCCATCGCTGAAACTCAATTTTCGAAAACTGAGTTGTTCCTTGCGCATGGGGTTGGCGGTGTCAAGGACTATGCAGTCAGACTGTGGGGGGTGCGGGACGCGGAGCGCCCCAAGCGGCGTTCCCACCCGAGCGTGGGAACGATCAGACTGACAACTACCAGCTCTCCCCCAACCCCAACAACCCCAGAATCTGCCGGCGCAAATCCACCAGATAAGCATCATCGCGATGCCGAGGATAGGGCCGATCAATGCTCAACTGCGCCTGGATCTTCGCCGGGCGGTCGCTGAACACGATCACGCGGTTGGCCAGCAGCAAGGCTTCTTCCACGTCGTGGGTCACCAGCAGCGCCGTGTAGCCCTGGCGCTGCCACAGGTCGATAAGCTCCTTTTGCATGGTGATGCGTGTCAGCGAGTCCAGCTTGCCCAGGGGTTCATCCAGGATCAGCAGCCGTGGCTGGTTGACCAGCGCACGGGCCAACGCCACGCGCTGGGCCATACCGCCGGAGAGTTGCCGAGGATAGGCGCGCGCGAACGGGCTGAGGCCGACTTTTTCCAGGGCTTGATCGACCTTGGCCGAATGGGTCTTGAGCAGGCCTTGAGCCTCCAGGCCCAGCGCGACGTTGTCCCACACGCGGCGCCACGGGTATAGGGTCGGGTCCTGGAACACCACCACGCGGCTTGGATCCGGCCCGGTGATGGCTTGCCCGTCGGCGAGCAAACGGCCGGAGTCAGCCGGTTCCAACCCGGCCACCAGGCGCAGCAAGGTGGATTTGCCGCAGCCCGAAGGCCCCAGCAATGCCACGAATTCCCCTGGCGCTACATCCAGGGAAACCCGCTCCAGTACCGGCAAATGCTGGCCGTCCAGTGCAAAGCCATGGCTGAGGTTTTCAATCCGCAGCGCCAGCCCTGCCGAGGGCTGTACTGCCTGTGCCAGCGCTACCATTTCATCGCTCCCTTCTGCCAGGCCAACAAGCGGTCACGCACCAGGAACAAGCCGGTGATCAACCCCGAACACGCCAGCGCCATGATCAATAATGCCGCGTACATATTCGCGTAAGCGGCCCAACCCTGAGCCCATTGCAAGTACCAGCCGATGCCGGATTTAACCCCCATCATTTCCGCCACCACCAAGGTCGAAAACGAGGCGCCCAGGCCCATGAACAGGCCGACAAACACGTGGGGCAACGCGGCGGGAATCGCCACTTTGAAAATCAGGAAGACCGGCTTGGCACCCAAGGTGCGCGCCACGTCGTAATAAGCTTTATCGACACTCGCCACACCGGACCAGGTCAGCACCGTGACCGGAAACCAGGTCGCCAGCGCGATCAGGAAAACACTCGCGCTCCAACTGCTGGGGAACAGGAAAAAACACAGTGGCAGCAATGCCGTCGACGGCACCGGCCCGAGGATGCGCAGCACCGGGTGCAACCAGTAGCCTATGCGCGTGGACCAGCCGATGGAGACGCCCGCGACAAACCCGGTGGCAGCGCCCAAGGCTACGCCCGAACCCAGCAGCAAGGCCGAATGCAGCAGGCTGTCGGCCAGCCGCGCATAGTCTTCGATATACACCGCGAGCAAGGCTTGGGGCGGCGCGAAAAACGGCACCGGCAATAGCGCCAGCTTGGCGGTGAGCAGCTCCCAGATACCCAGCAACACGGGCAAGGCGATCAGCCACGGCCCGGCATTTTTCAGGCGCTGGCCGAGCCGCGAAAAACGCAGGCCCAGCAGGCTCAACACGATGAACAGCGCAGCCACCGCCACGCACACATTGGCCAGCCCTTGGGTCATTGGCCAATTGCGCACGGCATTGGGCCAATAGCTGATCAACAGCGACACGGCCACCCAGGCAGCCACCACCGTTGCGCCCTGCCAACCGGCCTTGAATGCCAGGGTTGGGTTCAGGGTAGTTGCATCAACTGAAGACATCAGCGGTGATCTCCTTGGCAAACTCCACCGGGTCGGTGCCTTTGCTGATCACCTCGACGGTTTTCAGGTCGGTGACATAGGTGGTGATTTCCTGCGTCAATGCCGCACCGACCGCATGGTGACCGTGAGTGTGGTCGTGCAGGATCGCCTGCACTTCTTCAGTCGTGGTATTCAGCGCATAAGCCTGGAAGCCCTTGGCGACTTCTTCGGGGTGCTGCACGGAATAATCATGGGCTTCCAGAATCGCCTGGGTCAGCGCCGCGACCACGCGCTTGTCTTCACGTACCAGCTTGCCGGTGACGCCGACCACGCAGCAGCTGAGGTTGGCGTATTCCTCCACCAGGTTGGTGGACAACTCCCGCGCCACGCCGGACTTGATCAAGCGGTACATGAACGGGTCACTGCCACTCACCGCCTGCACTTCGCCACGCTCCAGCGCGGTGCCCAGCAGGTCGGCCGGGTACAGGCGCCATTCGACGTCGCGCACCGGGTCGACGCCGTGCTTTTTCAGCAGGATCGAAAAGAAGTTGCGGTCGGGGCTGGCCATGTCGGTGACGCCGATAGCCTTGCCCTTGAGGTCTTCGAGCTTATTCACGCCACCGTTCGCCGCACTCAGCAAGCGCAAGCAACCGCCGTGGGTGCCGGCCGTGAGCTTGACGTCAAAGCCTTGCTCCAGCGCCTTGAGCCAACGCAGCGCCATGCCGATGCCGGCATCTGCCTTGCCGGTGGCGATGGCTTCGAGCAGCACTTCGGTGGAGTTGCCGAAGTTGACCAGCTCCACATCGAGGTTGTGCTTGGTGAAAAAGCCCTGGCCGTGGGCGATCACCACCGGCGCCAGGCACACGGCGTTGAGGTTGACCGCCAGTTTGAGCTTGCGCGGCGCGTCGAGGCGGATGAACTCGCCGGTGCCTGCAGGTTCCGCAGGCGTGCCGTGCCCGGCGTGCTCGTCGGCCGCCAAGCCCAGGCTGGGCAGCGCCAGACCAGCCAGGGAAATACCGGCCATGCCGAGCAAGCGGCGACGGGTCAAGTGATCAAAAGCAGCCATGCGCAATATCCCTTTAAATTGATGTACCCAATAAAAAACACCGCATTCAGCCAAGCCCGAGGTGCTCACGCAGCGTCGAACCTTCGTACGCGGTGCGGAACAAGCCCTTGCGCTGCAAATGCGGAATCACACTCTCGACAAATTCGGTGAACGAGCCGGGCAAGTACCCCGGCGAAATCACAAAGCCGTCGCAACCGCCTTGCTCGAACAGCTCGGCCAATTGGTCGGCGATTTGCGCGCCGGTGCCCACCAGTTGCGGCACACGCACGCTGCTGGCGAAGATCCGGCCGAGTTGTTCCAGGGTCAGTTCAGAGCCTTGCATCAGCAGTTTTTCAGCGGCTGCCGCGTGAATCAGCGGCGACTGCGCGACCTCTGCCAGGGTCGCCGACAACGGGAACGGCGACAGGTCCACATTCAATTGCGAAGCCAGCGTTACCAGCCCCAACTCCGGCCGCGCCAGGGCGTTGTGCTGGTCGCGCTTGGCGCGGGCTTCGGCTTCACTGCCGCCAATAAACGGCATCACCGCCGTGAGTATTTTGCAGCTGTCGGCGTCGCGGCCTTGTTGCACCACCTGGGCGCGCACGTCATCGCGAAAGGCGCGCATGGCCGCCAGGTGCGGGTGAATGGTAAAAATCGCCTCGGCCCACCGTGCGCCAAAGCGCCGACCACGCCCGGAAGACCCAGCCTGGATCAGCACCGGCCGGCCCTGTGGCGAGCGCGGGATATTCAGCGGGCCTTCGACCCGGAACCACTCGCCCTGGTGTTGCACCGAGGTAATCAATGCCGGGTCGGCAAGCACGCCGCTTTCGCGGTCGAGCTTGAGCGCGTCCTTGCCCCAACTGTTCCAGAGCTTCAGCGCGACCTCGACGAACTCATCGGCGCGGTCGTAGCGCAGGTCGTGCTCCAAGTGCTTGGCCTTGCCGAACAGGCGCCCTTCGCTGTCATTCATCGAGGTGACGATATTCCACGCCGCGCGGCCCTTGGACAGGTGGTCCAAGGTGGCAAATTCGCGGGCAATATGCGCCGGTTCGTAATAGGTGGTGGAACGGGTCGCGCCCAGCCCAAGCCGGGTGGTCTGGCCGACCAGGTACGAGAGGATCGGCAACGGATCGAGGCGCGTGGCGTCCTGGGCGCCGTAGCGCAAGGCGAACTCACGGGAGCCGCCCATCTGATCGCCCACCGCCAGGCGATCGGCGAAGAACAGGAAGTCGAACAGCCCTTCCTCCACGACCTTGGCGATGCGCGTGTAGTACTCGGGGTCGAGGTAATTGCCGACGGTTTGCGGGTGGCGCCACACCGCGTGGCTGTGCACCACCGGGCCGCTTAACAGGAAGGCTGACAAATGGATCTGGCGGCGTGTGGTCATAAAGCGTCTTCGCGGGTGAATTCGATTTTGATTATATTAATCACGAGTAATTATGAAAGAATCATATAACTCTATGGTTATGCCCGATTGGTCGGACGCTGCAAAAATCGCCCTAAGCTCAGATCGAAAGAGTATTTATCGAATGCTTTTCATAACTTTAAGCTTGGCGCTATTTCGCTGAAGATCGAGCGCGCCATGTCTATTCGTCGTCCCCTCGCCGCTGTTATCGGGTTATTGGCTTTTTCCGTCGCGGTGAGTGCCGAGGCCCAGGAAACCGTGCGCATCGGTTACCAGAAATCCTCGACCCTGATCACCTTGCTGAAAACCCAGGGCACCCTGGAAAAAGCCCTCAAGGCCGACAATATTGACGTGAGCTGGCACGAATTCCCCAGCGGCCTGCCGCTGCTTGAAGCGCTGAACGTGGGCAACGTGGACATCAGCGCCGACGTGGCCGACACCGTGCCGATCTTCGCCCAGGCGGCCCAGGCCAAACTCACCTACTTCGCCCAGGAAGCGCCCTCACCGTCGGCCCAGGCCATCGTGGTGCGCAAGGACTCACCGATCCAGCAGTTGGCGGACTTGAAAGGCAAGAAAATCGCGGTGACCAAAGCGGCCGGCACCCACTATCTGTTGATCGCTGCGCTGGCTAAAGCCGGCCTGGCGTTTGCGGATATTGAACCCGCCTATCTATCGCCCGCCGATGGTCGTGCGGCGTTCGAAAACAACAAGGTGGATGCCTGGGTTACCTGGGAACCCTTCCTCACCAGCGTGCAGCGGCAATTGCCGACACGCACGCTGGCCGACGGTGCGGGCCTTGCCAGCTACAAGCGCTACTACCTGACCGGCACGCCTTACGCCAAGGCGCACCCCGAGGTCTTGAAGGTGGTGTATGAGCAGTTGGAAAAAGCCGGCCAGTGGGTGAAAACCCACCCGCAAGACGCGGCCAAAGTGCTCGGTCCGCTGTGGGGCAACCTGGATGTGGCCACGGTGGAAGCCGCCAATGCGCACCGCAGTTATCAGGTGCAGCCGGTGACGGTGGAGCAGTTGGGTGAACAGCAGAAGATCGCGGATGCGTTCTTCAAGGCGGGGTTGTTGCCCAAGGCGGTGGACGCCAAGGATGTGGATACCTGGAAGCCGTGAAAGTCGGCGCGGTTTAGGTGGGAGCTGGCTTGCCTGCGATAGCGATCTGTCAGCCACCACCGCTATCGCAGGCAAGCCAGCTCCCACAGTTTGATCTCCATGGGTCTTTAGAGCAGGGTGCGGGCCAGGGCTTTTTTCCATTCGGCGTAACGCGCTGACATTTGCCCATCCGCCTGCGGCTCAAACCGCTCACGCTGGCGCTCCAGTGCTGCCAGCGCCTCGTCACTGGCCCAAATTCCGAGCGCCCTGCCCGCCAGGTGCGCAGCACCGAGTGCCGAGACTTCCGGTGACAAACTGCGCACCACCGGGCGTTGCAGCAGGTTGGCCAGAAACTGCATCAGCCAGCGGTTGCGCGTGGCGCCGCCGTCCACCCAAAGCTCCTTGAGCGGGCTGCCGATATCCTGCTGCATCGCCTCGAACACATCACGAATCTGATAGCCGATGGACTCCAGCGAGGCCCGCACCAGATGCGCGCCGGAAGTGGCTTCGCTCAGGCCGCAAATAAGCCCGCGCGCGCCGGCTTGCCAATGCGGCGCGCCGAGCCCGGACAGTGCCGGCACGAAGTACACGCCGCCATTGTCCGGCAACTGCGCAGCCTGCTCGGCCAGGGCCTCCAGCGACTCATCCGCCACCAAACGCGAGGCCCATTGCACGGCGGCGCCGGTGTGCACGATGTTGCCTTCCATGCCGAACGTAGGCTTAGCGCCGTCGTGCCAGGCCAAGGTGGTTGAGAGACCATGGGTGGAAGCAATCGGGCCGCTCATGGGCGTCATCAAGGATGAGCCGGTGCCCAGGGTAGCCTTGACCAGCCCCGGTACAAAGCCGCCCTGCCCGTACAACGCGGCATGGGAGTCGCCGATCATCGCCATGATCGGGATGCCTGCGGGCAAGCCACCGGCTGCGACGGTCTCGGCGAAAAAGCCGGCGCTGGGCTGGATCGGCGCCAGGGCCGCCAGCGGAATGCCGAACAGGTCCAGCAAAACCGGGTCCCAGGCGCAGGTGTGCAGGTTGAACAGTTGCGTGCGCGCCGCGTTGGAATAATCGGTGGCAAATACCTGGCCGCCGCTGAGTTGCCACAACAGCCAACTGTCGACGGTACCCAGGCAGATTTCACCGGCAGCGGCGCGGGCGTGCCCGTTGTCCAGGTTATCGAGAATCCAGCGAAACTTGCCGGCCGAGAACATCGGGTCCAGGGCCAGGCCGGTTTTCTCAAGGATGACGGTTTCGTGGCCCTGCGCATGCAGCTCAGTGCACAGCGCCGTAGAGCGGCGACATTGCCAACTGATGCAAGGCGACAGCGGCTCTCCGGTCGCACGGTCCCACGCCACTACCGATTCGCGCTGGTTACTGACAGCCAGTGCGGTGATCGGCCGATCTACTTGGGCCAGGCATTCATCAATGGCTGCCAATGTGTTCTGCCAGATCAACAGCGGGTTCTGCTCGGAGAACCCTGGCTGGGGATGGCTGATGCTCAACGGCCGCGAACCTCGCGCAATCACCTGCCCGAGTTCATTGACCAGCACGGCCTTGGCATTGCTGGTGCCTTCATCTATCGCCAGGATCAGCGGTTTAGCGTTAGTCATTGGGTTCACCGCACGCGAGTGGCTGCCGCCACAATCCCAGCCGCGTCAATGTTATGCAAGGCACGGGTGGGTTCGCGTGCACCGGCGGCGGCGTATTCACCGTCGCCGATGCCCAGGCGGATCAAAGGAACGCCCAGCCCGGCCTCGGCCAGCACTTCGGCCACCAGGCTGCCGACGCCGCCGTTGATGTTGTGCTCTTCCACGCTGATCACCCCACGCGTGCCGCGCAGGGCGTTAAGCAACACCTCACGCTGCAACGGCCGGATCGACGACAGGTTGATCACCTGCGCCTGAATGCCCTGCTCCGCCAGCAATGTCGCCGCCTCCACCGCTTCATGCACGACCGAACCCAGGGCGACGATGCTTACGTCCGCGCCCTGGCGCAGAATGTCTACCTGGCCTGGCTGGAACTGATAGTCAGCGCCATGCACATCCGGCAAGGCTTTGCCGTCGAGACGGATGTACACCGGGCCTTGATAGCGCAGCGCGTAATCGACGATCTGGCGGCATTCGATGGCATCGGCCGGGGCGAAAATCTGCACATTGCCGAAGCCGCGCATCACCGAGATATCGTCGAGGCTGTGGTGTGTGCTGGCGAGCGGGCCGTAGCTGGTGCCCGCGTTCAAGCCGAACATCTTCACGTTGGCCTGGTTGTAGCAAACGTCGACCTTGATCTGCTCATTGGCGCGCGAAATCAGAAACGGCGCCGCATTGCAGGTGGCAGCGATCTTGCCGCCGAGCGCCAGGCCCGCCGCTACGCTGACCAGTGACTGCTCGGCAATCCCGACGTTAATCAGCCGCTCGGGAAAGCGCTGCACAAACGGGCCGATCTTGGCCGTGGAGGTGGAGTCGCTGACCACCGGCACTACATCCAGGCCCGCCTCTACCGCAGCAATAAAAGCCTCCACCATGACGCTCGCCAGATGTTCACTCGCCATGATTCAACTCCTCCAATGCTGCGCGGATTTCATCGCCCTTGGGCACGCGGTGGTGCCATTCGGGGCGGGCTTCGATAAAGGACACGCCCTTGCCTTTGATGGTGTGGGCGATCAGCACCTGCGGGGCGCCGGTTTGGCTCTGCATGCTTTCCAGCGCCGGGATCAACTGGCTCACATCATTGCCGTCACACTCGCTGACGCGAAAGCCAAAGGCGGCCCATTTCACGTCCAGCGGGTCGAGCGGCATGATCTCGGCAGTCAAACCCGCCAGCTGCAGTTTGTTTTTGTCGACGATCACAAACAGGTTATCCAGCCCGTACTTGGCCGCCGCCATCGCCGCTTCCCAGTTCGAACCCTCGGCCAGCTCGCCGTCGCCGGTCAGCACATAAATGCGTTTTTTACTGCCGGACATCTTCGCCGCCAACGCCAGCCCCACCGCCACCGGCAAGCCGTGGCCGAGGGCGCCGGTGTTCAACTCGATGCCGGGGGTTTTCTGCCGCACCGGGTGGCCGGGCAAGTGCGAGTTGAAGTGCTGGTAAGTCGCCAGCCAGTCGGTGGGGATGTAGCCGGCCTGCGCCAGGCAGCAGTACAAACCGCCGACGCCGTGGCCTTTGCTCTGGATATAGATATCGCGTTCCGGGTCCTGGGTGCGTTCCGGGCCAGTGTTGAGGATGCGGAAATACAGGGTGGCGAGGATGTCGGTTTCCGACAGGTCGGCCCCGGTATGCCCGCCCGCCGGTGAGTCGGCATTCAGGCGGATCACGTGGCGCCGGATCAGGCGGGCCTGTTCTTTGATCTGGTGGGCGTCGTACTGGAAGGCATTCATGCAGCGGCTCCTTTGAGGCTGACCACGCGGGGTGAAAGTGTTCAGCACTGCTTTTGAATATTTATTCAGCACTGACAATATATTTCTATTTAGACGCCGATCTGCCAGCAGGTCAAGTGAGGGATCGGCGGAAAAATGAAATAAAAGCCGGGAAAACCCCTCGGACCAGCGGCCAAAATCCCCCACGCGCTACTCTAAACCGTGGCTTTGCGGCCCATGCAAACAGCGCTTTAACCGCCTGCATGAAAAATTAAGCGCTTGACTTTGACACGGTGTCACTAGAATCTGAATTAACAGTCAGGCATGCATAAATATTCAAGCCGCCTGAATGAACTCCAAAAAAAAATAAGTCAGGAGAACAAAGTGGACGCCAAAGCCTCTGTCCATCCGGCCGATCTCAAGCCGACCCGCCGCCCGCGGCTGGTGAAATTGCTCCCCAGTAATATCGGTGGCCCGCTGATCGGCCTCGTACTGCTGGTGCTGGTCTTCTCCTTCAGCTCCGAATTCTTCTTCTCCTTGCGCAATGGCCTGAACATCCTCGATCAGGTCACCGTGCTGGGCATCCTGGCGATTGGCATGACGGCAGTGATCGTGATTGGCGGTATCGACCTGTCAGTGGGTTCGGTGCTGGCCTTCTCGATGATGATGCTCGGCTGGTTGTATCAGGACCAGGCGGTGCCGCTGGGCTTTGCGATTCCCATCGCGATTGCCAGCGGCATGCTCGCCGGGCTGGTGTCCGGTGGGCTGATCACCTACGCCAAGCTGCCGCCGTTTATTGCCACTCTGACCATGATGTCGGTGGCCCGTGGCCTGGCGAACATTCTTACCGAAGGCCGGCAGATCGTCGGCTACCCGGACTGGTTCACCAGCCTGGCCACCGTGCGGCACTTTGGTTTCCTGTCGGCAACCGTCGGCTTGTTCCTGGTGATGCTGGTGGTTGCCTGGGTGTTCCTGCGCTTTCGTGCCGGTGGCCGCAACCTCTACGCCATGGGCGGCAGCCCGGAAGTGGCGCGCTTGTCGGGCATCAAGGTGCGCGCAATTACCTTGTGGGTGTACGCCGTGAGCGGTGCGCTGGCCGGTATCGCCGCCGTGACCCTGGCTGCGCGTCTGGACTCTTCGCAACCCAGCGCCGGGCTGAGCCTGGAACTGGACGCCATCGCCGCCGTGGTGATCGGCGGCGCCAGCCTCAGCGGCGGCGTCGGCAGCATCGGCGGCACCCTGGTCGGCGTGCTGATCATTGGCGTGCTGCGCAATGGCCTCAACCTGCTGGGCGTTTCGCCCTTTATTCAACAAGTGGTGATCGGCGTGGTCATCGCCCTCGCCGTAACCATCGACACCCTGCGACGCCGCTCCAGCACTGCCCGTTAAACCTGTTCGACAGTTGACACCCTCCAACAATAAAACCAGGAGTCACCGACATGTTCAGCCCCAAGAAACTGCTTATCGCTACTGCTCTGGCTGCCGCAACGCTCACCGCCGCCGGCACCACCTGGGCCAAGGACCTGACCATCGGCCTGGCCGTGGCTAACCTGCAGGCCGACTTTTTCAACCAGATCAAGCAATCGGTAGAAGCCGAGGGCAAGGCCAAGGGCATCAAGGTGATCACCGTGGACGCCCAGGGCAACTCCTCCACCCAGGTCAGCCAGATTGAAGACCTGATCACCCGCCAGATCGACGTGCTCATCTACATCCCGGCCGGCGCCACTGCTGCGGGTGTGCCGGTAAAAGCCGCCAAGGCGGCGGGCATCCCGGTGATCGCTGTGGACCGCAACGCGCCTGACGCGCCGGGCGATACCTTCATCGCCAGCGACAGCGTGGCAGGTGCCAAGGCGCTGGCTGAATATGTCGGCAAAATCACCAACGGCAAAGGCCGCATCGCCGTGTTGCAAGGCCAGCTCGGCACCACGCCCGAGATCGACCGTGCCAAAGGCTTTGAAGAGGGCCTTAAAGCCTTCCCGGACCTCAAGATTGTCGCCCAGCAACCCGCCGAATGGGCCCAGGACAAAGGCTTCGCCGTGGCCCAGGACCTGCTCCAGCGTGACCCGAATATCAGCGTATTCTTCGGCCGCGCCGACGCCATGGCCTTGGGCGCTGCCCAGGCGGTGAAAGTCGGCAACCTCGACCACAAGGTCGTGGTGGTCGGTTTTGACGGTGACGTGGCCGGGCTGAAGGCCGTGGAAAGCGGCGTGCTGGATGCCACCATGACCCAGCAGACCCAGAAGATGGGCCGCCTGGCCGTGGCCTCGGCGATTGACCTCAAAGCCGGTAAAGCCGTGCCCAAGGAGCAACTGCTGCCCACCGTGCTGACCACCAAAGACAACGTCGCGCCGTTCCTGCAACAGCACCCGTAAACCTGGGAGGTCGCCATGCAAGCAGCAGCTCTGGACACAGCAGCCGACGCGGTGCTGTGCCTGCGCAACATCAGCAAGGCCTATGGCCCGGTGCAGGTGCTGTCGCAGGTCAACGTGGATATCCGTCCCGGCGAAGTACTGGCCTTGCTCGGCGAGAACGGCGCGGGCAAATCCACCTTGTCGTCGATTATCGCCGGGCTGGTGCAACCCGAAGCCGGCGGCAGCATGACCTGGCTGGGCCAGGCCTACGCACCCGCCTCACCGGGTGCGGCATTGGGCGCGGGGATCGGTTTGATCCACCAGGAAATCCGCCTGCTGCCGCAATTGTCGATTGCCGAGAACATCTTTGTTGGCCGCCTGCCCATGCGTCACGGGCGGGTCGACCGCGAGTACATCGAAGCCCAGGCGCAGATCCAGCTGGAGCGCCTGGGGCTCAACGTGCCGGCATCGCGCAAGGTCGAAGGGCTGAGCGTGGCGGCGCAGCAACTGGTGGAAATCGCCAAGGCGCTGACCCTCAAGGCACGCCTGCTGATCCTGGATGAACCCACCGCCGCGTTGGGCGGCGAAGAAACCGAGTTGCTCTTTCAACAAGTCGAGCGGCTCAAGGCCGAGGGCGTTTCGTTTATCTATATCAGCCATCGCCTGGAAGAAATCGCACGCATCGCCGACCGCGTGCTGGTGCTGCGCGACGGTCGCCAGATCGCCCTGCACGCCACGGCCCAGGTGCCGGTGCGTGAGTTGGTGGAGCAGATGGTCGGGCGCAGCCTGGAGCGGATTTTCCCCACGTTGCAGGCGCCCAAAGAGCAGGTGATGTTGCAGGTCAAGGGCTTGAGCTGCCGTGAGTTTGCCCTGCATGACATTGATTTCAGCGTGCGCGCCGGTGAGGTATTCGGCATTGCCGGAGTGGTCGGCGCCGGGCGCACCGAACTGGTACGCACCATTGCCGGAGCGGCCCAGGACATCCAGGGCCACATGCAGCTCGATGGCCAAGTTCGCCAATTGCGCTCGCCGTTCGAAGCGATCCAGGCCGGTGTGGTGCTGGTGCCCGAAGACCGCAAGCAACAAGGCGTGGTGGTGGAGCATCGCATCGAAGACAACCTGATTTATGGCAACACCGACCTGCTCGATAAGCGCGGCTGGGTGTTCCCTGCCCCACTGCGCGAGTTTGCGCGCACGGCGGTGGCGCGCCTGGGCGTGAAAGGCGCGCCGCAGTCGCGAATTTCGAGTTTGTCCGGTGGCAACCAGCAGAAAGTGATCATTGCCAAGTGGCTGGCGCGCAACCCCAAGGTGTTCATCCTCGATGAGCCCACACGCGGGATCGACGTGGGCGCACGCGCCGCGATTTATGAAGTGATCGCAGACCTGGCGGCCAAGGGCATGGCGGTGATTGTGGTGAGTTCGGATCTGGATGAAGTGCTGGGGCTGTCCCATCGGGTGATGGTCATGAGCCGGGGGCGGCAGATGGGGATTCTGGAACGCGGCGAGGCCACGCCGGTTTCGGTGATGGAAATGGCCACCGCTTAACCCGCAAACACTAGAGATCAACTGTGGGAGCTGGCTTGCCTGCGATAGCGGTGGCCCAGCCACTACAGATGTGACTGAACAACCGCTATCGCAGGCAAGCCAGCTCCCACAGGGGTTGTACTGTGATTTCAAGAATGGAGTAATGCATGCAACTTTTTAGTCTTAACGGCCAAGTCGCGTTTGTGACCGGTGCCGGCAGCGGCATCGGCCAGGCCATCGCTGTGGGCCTGGCCGAAGCCGGCGCCGACGTGGCCTGCTTTGACCTGCCCGGCAGCCCCGGCATCGCCAGCACCGTCGAACGCATCCAGACCCTCGGCCGTCGCGCCCTGGCCTTGAGCGGCACGGTCACCGACCGCGCCACCCTCGACGCAGCCGTGGCCCGCACCGAAAGCGAACTCGGCGAGTTGAGCGTGGCGGTCAATTGCGCCGGCATTGCTAACGCCCAAGCCGCCGAAGACCTGGAACTGCAACGCTGGCAGGCCACGCTGGACATCAACCTCACCGGCATCTTCTTGAGTTGCCAGGCCCAGGCCGCCGTGATGCTGCCGCGTGGCAAAGGCGCCATCGTCAATATCGCCTCGATGTCCGGCAGCATCGTCAACCGTGGCCTGCTGCAGGCGCACTACAACACCTCCAAGGCCGGCGTGATCCATCTGAGCAAAAGCCTGGCGATGGAATGGGCCGACAAGGGCCTGCGGGTCAACTGCATCAGCCCCGGCTACACCGCCACACCCATGAACTCGCGGCCGGAAGTCGCCGACCAGGTGAAGATCTTTGAACAGACCACGCCCATGGGCCGCATGGCCAGCGTGGACGAAATGGTCGGCCCGGCGATCTTTCTGGTCAGCCAGGCGTCGTCCTTTTGCACCGGCGTCGACTTGTTGGTCGATGGCGGTTTTGTCTGCTGGTAAACCTTTTTTTGGAGCCTGTCATGTCGCAACGATTCAGCGGTAAAACTGTAGTCATCACCGGTGCCTGCCGTGGCATCGGCGCCGGGATTGCCGAGCGCTTCGCCCAGGAAGGCGCTCACCTGGTGCTGGCCTCCAACGACCTGGAACGCGTGACCTTCACTGCCGAGCAATTGGCCAAGGAATACCAGGTCGAGACCCTGGCCCTGGGCATCGATGTGACCTGCGAAAGTGACATCGAAAAGCTTTACCGCGAAGGCCACGCACGTTTTGGCAGCATTGATGTATCGGTGCAGAACGCCGGCATCATCACCATCGACCACTACGACAAAATGCCTCGCGCCGACTTCGACAAGGTGCTGCAGGTCAACACCACCGGCGTGTGGCTGGGTTGCCGTGAAGCCGCCAAATACATGGTCAAGCAAGGCAGTGGGCGGCTGATCAATACTTCGTCCGGCCAGGGCCGCCAGGGGTTTATCTACACACCGCACTACGCCGCGAGCAAAATGGGCGTGATCGGCATCACCCAGAGCCTGGCGCTGGAGCTGGCGCGGCATAACATCACGGTCAACGCCTTTTGCCCCGGCATTATTGAAAGCGAGATGTGGGACTACAACGACCGCGTGTGGGGCGAGATCCTCAGCACCGAGGAAAAACGTTATGGCAAAGGTGAGTTGATGGCCGAATGGGTCAAGAACATCCCCCTGCGCCGCGCCGGCAAACCCTCGGATGTGGCCGGGCTGGTGGCGTTTCTGGCCTCCGATGACGCGGCTTACCTGACGGGCCAGGCAATCAATATCGACGGCGGCCTGATCATGTCGTAAGGGTTTGGTATCCTCACCGGCATTGAAACATCAACTGAGGCCTTCATGAGCCAGATCGAAGAACAGCGCCTGATCACCAAGATCGCGAGCCTCTATTACGAAGAAGGGCTCAAGCAGTCCGAAATCTCCGCGCAGCTGGACCTTTCGCAGTCTTTTATCAGCCGCGCCTTGCGCCGGGCGCTGCAGGAAGGCGTGGTGAAGATCAGCGTGATGCGCCTGCAAGGCCTGCACCTGGAGCTGGAAACCCAGTTGCAGCGCCGCTACGGAGTGCGCCAGGTGGTCGTGGTGGAAGCCACCGAGCCGGGCAACGACGAAAGCATCAAGCAGGCCATCGGCTCGGCCGCCGCGCATTACCTGGAGACCAGCCTGTCGCCCCAGGACCACATCGGCATTTCATCGTGGAGCAGCACCATCCGCGCCATGGTCGGCCATCTGCATGCGCAACCGGGCAAGCAAGGCGCCCAGGAAGTGGTGCAATTGCTCGGTGGCGTCGGCAACAAAGGCGCGTTTGAAGCCACCTTGCTCACCCAGCGCCTGGCCACCCTGCTCAACTGCCCGGCGTTTTTGCTGCCGTCGCAAAGCATCGAGCAATCGGTGGAAAGCAAGCAGCGCATTGTCGAGATGGAAGAGGTCAAGGAGGTGCTGCAGCGCTTTGACAGCATCACTCTGGCGATTGTCGGCATTGGTGACCTGGAGCCCTCGCAATTGCTGCGCAACAGCGGCAACTACTACACCGAAGACATGCTGCGCCTGCTGGCCGAACGCGGCGCGGTGGGTGATATCTGCCTGCGCTACTTCGATGCCCAGGGCAACCCGGTGCTGGAAGAAGACGAAGAATTTGTAGTGTCGGTGGCGCTGCCAAAATTGCGCTCGATCCAACGCGTGCTCGGCCTGGCCGGCGGGCTGAACAAGGTGCAGGCCATCCGCGGCGCGCTCAAGGGCGGCTACCTCGACGTACTGATCACCGACCTCGACACCGCCCAGGCCCTCAACCACTAACCCTTTTTTGGAGACAGCCGCTCATGACGTCCAAGCTCGAACAACTCAAGCAATTCACTACCGTGGTCTGCGACACCGGCGACCTGGAAGCCATCAGCCGCCTGCGCCCGGTGGATGCCACCACCAACCCGTCGCTGCTGCTCAAGGCCGCCGCCATCCCGGAATATACCGAACTGCTGCGCAATGCCGTGAGCCTGTCCAAAGGCAATGTGGACCTGGCCTGCGATCACTTTGCGGTGTCGGTGGGTGCGGGCATTCTCAAGGTGATTCCGGGGCGTATTTCCACGGAAGTCGACGCACGCTTGTCATTCGACGAAGACGCGTTGTGGGCCAAGGCCAACCAGCTGATCGCCCTGTATGACCAGGCCGGTGTCGGCCGCGACCGCGTGCTGATCAAACTGGCCTCCACCTGGGAAGGCATCCGCACCGCCGAGCGCCTGGAAAAAGCCGGTATCCAGACCAACCTCACGCTGCTGTTTTCCTTCGCCCAGGCCCAGGCCTGCGCCGATGCCGGGGTGTTTTTGATCTCGCCGTTCGTGGGCCGCATCTACGACTGGTATCGCAAAAACACCGGCCTGGACTACACCGGTGCCGAAGACCCAGGCGTGCAGTCGGTAACGCGTATCTACAACTACTACAAGGCCAACAACATCGACACCGTGGTGATGGGCGCAAGCTTTCGCACCTTGAGCCAGATCGAAGAACTGGCCGGTTGCGACCGCCTGACCATCAGCCCTGACCTGCTGCAAAAACTGGCTGACGATAACGGCGTGCTGCAACGCAAATTGGCGCCGGGCGCAGAAGGCGAAGCGCGCCAGCCATTGACCGAAGCGCAGTTCCGCTGGGCGTCGAATGAAGATGCGATGGCGACTGAAAAACTGGCCGAAGGCATTCGCCAGTTTGCGCGGGATCAGGAGAAGCTCGAGTCGGTGCTGGCTGCGCTGTAAGGGTCTAAAACCGCATGCGGTCAAATGTGGGAGCGGGCTTGCTCGCGAAGGCGCAGTGTCAGTCAACTCATCTGTAACTGACCCACCGCATTCGCGAGCAAGCCCGCTCCCACAGAAAAGCAGATTGCCAATGTTCCCACGCTCTGCGTCCGCTCTTGGGTTAGTGACACTAAGCGTCGCAGGATGTATGTATGCCTCGCTTGGGAACGATCAACGTAAACTTATCGCAAAACGTTATAAAAACCTGTGAATTATCACAGTACACGGCGCCGATGATGCTTATTAGTCTGTGGTGGCAAACCACCTTAAAAGGAGCATTATCATGCCAATCGTCGAAACTTACAGGGGTTATCAAATTGAAGAGGGACTAACGGGCGGTCGTTACGACAGCAATAACAACCTGGTCGATCAATCCACCTCCTACACGGTCATCAGCCCAAAAGGAGAAAGAAGCCTGACCCAATCGACGTTAGCCCAGGCAAAAAGCTATGTTGATCTGAAGTTCTCGCCTCCTCCCTCCCAGCAAACCCATCACGACTAAGCGAGCGCATTTGCTGATGTGCAGATGAAAACCCGGCTGTATTTGTCATTCAAATACGGACACTGTCACCTGCGCAACATCCCAATCCGCAGCTTATAGGAATTGCTCAGACAGCCCACTCTAAGAGCCGCAGGTATGAGGCTGTTCTGCCAAACCTAACACCCAATTATATCGCTAAAAAGTATATAAACCTGTGATGCCTGACAGTACCAACCCATTCTAAACAGGTCTATATTCAATCTATAAAATAGAATACTCCTCACAGACCACATCCATACCTGCCAGTTAATAAAACAACTTAAAGAGGAAGAATGAGATGGCGCTTATCGAGAGCTACAAAGGCTATGAAATTCACGACGGCCTGACCGGAGGGCGTTACGACGCTAATAATAACTTGGCTGGTCAAGTAATAGCTTATACTTACACCCGGCCAGACGGATCTACTTGCAAATTTACTAAAAGTTCGCTGAATGAAGCCAAAAAGGCTATTGACGATGAACTATCGCCACCCAAAAACACCGGCAGAATACATTGAGATATAAGGATAGTCGTAGGGTATTTAAGATATTGGGAAATACCCTACTCCTCTCACCGTATCGATTCGCTATCTTTTAACAAACAGGACCAGCAACCGCATTGTCGGGACGCTACACCCGTCCCAAACCGCCGAATCGCCAGGCAATACCCGATCAACGATGCCCGCGCCGCCGCACACCAGCAAAATCAGGGTCACGGCGCCACCGCCCATGCCGGCCACGCCTTCGACGAAGGGTTCGATGTAGCTATAAGCGGTGAATTGTGCGGTGACGGTCCCAGCCAAAATACCAGGGCGTGCAGTCGGTGACGCGTATCTACAACTACTACAAGGCCAACACAATCGACACCGTGGTGATGGGCGCCAGCTTCCGCACCTTGAGCCAGATCGAAGAACTGGCCGGTTGCGACCGCCTGACTATCAGCCCTGACCTGCTGCAAAAACTGGCTGACGATAACGGCGTGCTGCAACGCAAATTGGCGCCGGGCGCAGAAGGCGAAGCGCGTCAGCCATTGACCGAAGCGCAGTTCCGCTGGGCGTCGAATGAAGATGCGATGGCGACTGAAAAACTGGCTGAGGGGATTCGCCAGTTTGCGCGGGATCAGGAGAAGTTGGAGGCGGTGCTGGTTGTGCTGTAAGGATCTAAAACCGCATGCGGTCAAATGTGGGAGCGGGCTTGCTCGCGAAGGCGCAGTGTCAGTCAACTCATCTGTAATTGACCCACCGCATTCGCGAGCCCGCTCCCACAGAAAAGCAGATTGCCGTACAGGCGAATGATCCAAATTTTAGATCCCACCCATTTGCCTGTTGCCCCTGAGAACCTCGCACGTTAACCTTTCAACTCGCAGCAAACGCTGCGATTGGACTTGGCGGTCCGACCAGATATAGGCGCAACAGCGCCCCCAACACGATTGCAGGCGCTTTTTTTGCGCCCGTGATTTCGTGCAATGGCGGGTTGCGCAGGGACTTCTTCGGAAGTGCCGGGTCCTATATCCCCGGTCCGCCAACCTTGCGTAATCCGCCACCCTAATTCTGCTTGGCGGCAGAAGGTGACGGCTCATTCAGATATAGGAGCAAGATCCATGACCGCACAAGATCGGTATATGCCCATCACAGGCCCCGATTGCACTATCCCTACCCTGCTTATCGACACTCAGGCACCACTGGACGCACTGCATGATGCCGCGGTGTTTCGCATACGGGCAGTCACTCAATTTCTGGAGAACCTGGCGCTTCGCGATGGGCTCAGCAGCGACGCAGTCGTGCTGCAGGACTTCGCGTTGCTGTTGAGTATTCCACTGCGTGACGGTTGCGATTTACTCGATGTGATTGGGCGAAGATTGCGAGCGTAGGGCTGTAAAGAAAAATGGGCGACCTCTTGGTCGCCCTCTAACTGCCGCGTCTGGAATGACTCAAAACGGCCCTTTCGTCATCACCCGCTCATCAATGAACCCGCGCAACATGCCGATCCGCTGCGTATAAGCAGCGCTCAGGCAACTGACTTTCGCCCCGCAGGCATGCCGTTGTTTGAGCCATTCGGCCTGCCCATCCATCAATGAACCGCGCCCGCCCATGGCCATGAAGTGCTTGTTCAGGTCGTAGAGCAACGCCATGGTCACGTCCTGGTCATTCAGGCTGACGTTTTTGCAGATGGTGATTTCATCAGGTGCCCGAGCCTTGGCGCAGTCGAAACTGGCGGCAACGCTCGAAGGACTGAGCAACAGCGCAGACACGCTGGCAAGCATCGCGAAAACAGCAGGTTTGATCATCAATCGTTACTCCTCAGTTACGCACCACACCCGTCCCGAACTTGCGAATCGCCAGGCAATACCCGATCAACGCCACCGCCGCCAACGCCCCGCCCGCCACGCCGATCCAGGCGAAGCCGAAGTGGCTGCCGACCCAGCTGCCCATCAGGGCGCCGCCGCCGATGCCGATGTTGTAGATGCCGGAGAACATTGCCATGGCCACGTCGGTGGCGTCGGGTGCCAGCACCAGTACCTTCGATTGCATCGCCAGGCCGAAGCCCATGATCGCCATGCCCCAGAAAATGCTCAGTACCACCAGGTACGACTCGGCGCCGCTCAAGGGCAGCATCAGCGTCAGGCAGGCCGCGAGCAGGAACACTGCGCTGACCACGAAAATATGCGGGTTGAAACGGTGTACCAGGCTGAACAACAGCGAGCCGATGATGCCCGCGCCGCCGAACACCAGCAAAATCAGGGTCACGGCGCCGCCGCCCAGGCCGGCCACGCCTTCAACGAAGGGTTCGATGTAGCTGTAGGCGGTGAATTGCGCGGTGACGGTCATGGCGGTGAGCACGTAAAGCGCCACCAGCGCCGGGCGTTTGAACAGCAACGGCAGGCTGCGCAGCGAGCCGGAGTTCTGGCTCGGCAGCGGCGGCAAGGTGCGCGCCAGCCAGAACACCAGGGCGCCGGCAAACGCGGCGATCACCAGGAAGGTGGTGCGCCAGCCCATGGCTTCACCGAGCAGGCGGCCCAGCGGAATGCCCAACACCATCGCAAGGGACGTGCCCGTGGCCAATAACCCAAGGGCTTGCACCTGTTTGCCTTCCGGCGCCAGGCGCACGGCCAGGGACGCGGTAATCGACCAGAACAGCGCGTGGGACAACGCAATGCCGATGCGACTGACCATCAGCAGGCCAAAACTGTTGGCGATGCTGGAGAGGATATGGCTGGCGATAAACAGGCCGAACAGCACGATCAACAACTTGCGCCGCTCGACGTTACGCGTCAGCAGCATCACCGGCAGCGAGGTCAACGAGACGATCCAGGCATAGATGGTGAGCATCAGGCCGACGCTGGCGATGGGCATGTCAAAGCTCGCACCGATGGCGCTGAGCAACCCGACGGGCACGAATTCGGTGGTATTGAACACAAAGGCGGCCAGCGCCAAGGCGATGACCGGTTGCCAATTGGCTTGGGGGGTGGCGGCTGAAATGCTCATTGGCGGGCGAGATACTCTGGCGATGATCCGACGGCCGCGCAGAACAGCGCCGCCGCCGAGCATTCTATAGGTTTCTTGGCCCGCTGTTGACGCGGATCGTCGCCCGAAGGCTTAAGGCGAGGTCATGGTAATCACGTAGTTGCCCGACTGGATCGGCTTCCCAAAGGCGTCCACCAGCAGGTAACGCTGGTTGTAATAACGCCCGTCGCCGCTGTCTGCCACCAGCTTTACATGGGCGGCGTTGACGCTGGCCACTGGCGCCATATTGCGCACCTCGAAGCGGCTGCCGCGATTGGAACTGGCACACCCGGTCAGTTCCATCACCGCGCCACTGCGCGCATTTGTCGCACAGCCAGGTTCGACGATGGCACCGCGAAATTGAATGCTGCCCTGCCCTATGGTCTGCGCGGCACCACAGGCTCCCGCCCATAGGCAAAACAGGCCGGTAAACACCGAAATACCTTTAACGTTCATGCCGACACTCCTTATTGGGCTCTCAATAAGGAAGTCGTCTGCTCGGGCGTTAACTTGAGGTCAATCGTCCCAAGGTGTGCGCTGGATCACGGATCGACCTGGCCCATCATCTCGGGGACGCTTTCCGGGCGCTTGGCATAACGCTGCGCCAGCGCCGCACAGACCATCAACTGGATCTGGTGAAACAGCATCAACGGCAAAATCAGCACGCCCATGGTCGCCCCGGCGAACAGCACCTGGGCCATCGGCACGCCGGTGGCCAGGCTTTTCTTCGAGCCGCAGAACAAGATGGTGATGCGGTCTTCCTGGCTGAAGCCGAACGCCTTGCCCAGCACGGTGGACGCCACCAGCACCAAAGCCAGCAACACGCAGCAGGCGACGACCAGACCGCCCAGTTCCCACAGCGGGATCTGGTGCCAGATGCCTTCGTTGACCGCTTCGCTGAACGCGCCATACACCACCAGCAGAATCGAGCCTTGATCGACGAACTTCAGCCAGGACTTGTTACGCCCCACCCACTCGCCAATCCAGCGTCGGGCGATCTGGCCCGCGACAAAAGGCAGCAACAGTTGCACGCTGATTTTCAGGATCGCATCGACCGTAGAGCCGCCATCGCCGTGCACGTTAAGCAGCAAGGTCACCAGCAACGGCGTGAGGAAGATGCCGAACAGGCTGGAGGCCGCCGCGCTGCAGATGGCTGCCGGGATGTTGCCGCGCGCCAGCGAGGTGAAGGCAATCGCCGATTGCACCGTGGCCGGCAGCGCACACAGATACAGCATACCCATGTACAGGTCGTTGCCGATCAGCGGCGACAGCAGCGGCTTAAGCGCCAGGCCCAGCAATGGGAACAGTACAAAGGTCAGGCTGAACACCAGCAAATGCAGGCGCCAGTGCCCGGCACCGGCGACGATAGCCTGGCGCGACAGCTTGGCGCCGTGCAGGAAAAACAGCAGCGCGATGGCCAGGTTAGTCACCCAGCCGAAGGCCACGGCGGTCTGGCCGCTGGCGGGCAGCAGTGAGGCGAGGATCACCGTGGCGATCAGGGTCAGGGTGAAGTTGTCAGGTAGAAAACGCGGGCGGGTCATAAGCAAATCTTCCAGGGGTTGCCAAGAGCATCGCTGCGACTCTAACGTAACGGCTTGTTACCGACTAACGCCAATGAGCCAGTAAATGCCGCCTAAAGGACATGACAAGACGGTCCGACGCAGTGTGCCCGGGCTTTCCAGCCTGCCACGCCCGGTGTATGGGCGCACCGAATCGCTGCCCAACCGCGCGCTGACCCGCCGACACAGCCACCCGTGGGTGCAGCTGTCGTATGCGATTTCGGGGGTGCTGGAGATCCAGACCAGTGTCGGCCGTTTCGTCGCACCGCCCCAGCGTGCGGTGTGGATTCCCGCGGGCGTGCCGCACCGGGTGTTCAGTTCACCGCACACGGAAATGCGCAGCCTGTACCTCGATTGCAGCGTCACCGCCTGGGCGGCCGAGCGTTGCCAGGTGCTGGAGGTGAGCAGTTTGTTGCGCGAGTTGATCCGCAGTTTCAGCGAGTTACCGGTGGAATATGCCGAAGACGGCCCAGACGGGCGGCTGGCCCAGGTGGTGCTCGACCAGCTTGCGGCCGCGCCCCAGGTGGATTTGATGCTGCCGTTGCCCCATGACCCACGGCTGCGGCAGATTTATCGCAGCCTGAACCTGCACCCGGAGCAGCAGACCACCCTGGGAGATTGGAGCCAGAAGCTTGGGGTCAGTGAAAAGACCCTGAGCCGGTTGTTTTTGAGTGACACCGGGCTGACCTTTCGCGCCTGGCGTCAGCGCCTGCGCTTGCTCAGCGCCCTGCCCGCGCTGGAGCAAGGCGAGCGGGTGACGGATGTGGCGCTGGGGTGCGGGTATGAGTCGACGTCGGCGTTTATCAATGCGTTTCGGCAGCAGTTTGAGTCTACGCCAGGCGAATTCTTCCGCTGACATAACAGGTGCAGGAGATCTAATTGTGGGAGCGGGCTTGCTCGCGAATACGGTGAACCAGCCAATGAACCAGTTGACTGACACCCCGCATTCGCGAGCAAGCCCGCTCCCACACTTTGACTGTATTTCAATTCAAAAAAGGCGCTTAGCTGCCATCACCACCATGGGCTTCCTCAAAGAAGTAATCCTTCCAGCTCGCCGCCTTGTTCTTCAACACGCCCAGTTCCTGCAACTTTTGCGCATAGATAAACGTACGCTGCGGCACGATGGTGAAGTCGATTTCCGGGTCCTGGACGATTTTCTCTACCAGATCCAACGGCAGCTTGGATTCCTCTACGCGGATATACGTCTTGGCGGCAGCAGGCTTGTCAGCCTTGATGATCTTCTCGGCCTCCGCCAGCGCGTCATAAAACGCCTTGTAGGTCTTGGGGTTTTCATCGTGAAATTTCTGCGTGGTATAGAGCACATTAAACGAAGCCTGCCCGCCAAGAATGTCGTAGGAACTGAGCACCTTGTGCACCTTGGGGTTCAACAACTCCTGATACTGAAACGGCGGGCTGGAAAAGTGTGAATTGATCTCCGAACCACCGGCAATCAACGCCGCCGTGGCATCCGGGTGGGCCAGGCTGATGGAGATGTCGTCAAACTTCTTGAAATTGGCATCGCCGAACTGCTTGGCGGTTTCGATCTGCAAGGTACGCGACTGGAAGCCTACGCCTGCAGCAGGCACGGCGATGCGGTCTTTGTCGGTGAAGTCCTGCAAGGTCTTCACGTTGGGGTTATTGGTCAGCAGGTAATTGGGCATCGAACCCAGGGAGGCGATGGCCTTGACGTTCTGCTTGCCCTTGGTACGGTCCCACAGCGTGAGCATCGGCGGCACACCGGCCGAAACTACATCTAGGGCGCCGGCCAGCAGCGATTCATTCATGGCGGTGGCGCCGGAAATGCTGTTCCACTCCACCTTGATGTCCAGGCCCTGCTCCTTGCCATGTTTTTCGATCAGGTGCTGGTCGCGCACCACGTCGAGGATCAGGTAGCCGATACCGAATTGCTGGGCAATGCTGATCTTGCCTTCAGCCTGGGCGCCAGGGCTGAGCAAGGCACTCGCGGCCGCCAGGGACGCGGCCAACAGGGTCAGGGAGGAGCGCTTGAAAGTCATGAAGAGGTCCGCTGCGATATCGAGAAGGTGATGGAGCGTAGCGGCGTTTTTTAAGACACGAAAAGAATATCGGGATCTATTGTTATGCTAATCATCCCCAAAATGCCGTGTGGCTGTTATTGTGCCGCGCTTTGAAATACACCTGCCAACCTGCGAGGAAATAGACGTTGAACACTGACGATAAAATGACTGGGGATCTGTTCGAGGTCGATAAGCGCCTGTCACTCAAGCCCGTGGTGGACTTCAACGCTTACCTGCGCAGCGCATTTGGCGATGGCCCTTGCACCTGCGTGCGCTGCACCGCCGCCAACGGTGACGAAACCGGCTACGCGTTCCAGCACACTTTCAGCTTTGACGGCAAACCCACGCACCGCCGCTTCGCCTCAACGGCGGGCAGTGATGTGTTGATGGTGTTGAAGAAAGCCTGGCTGTCCTACACCAAGGCCGAGCTGCCGCTCAGTGGTGTGTTGGTGCTGGAGACGGTGAAAGAGTTTGTCGAGCCGCAGATGCACAAGCGTGTGGCGCCGTTGTTTTTGGCCAGTGGGTTGGTCAAGGATGTGGAAGGTGAATTGCAGGTTCAACCGCAGGCCGCCGCTTAACTCGGTATTTACCTGCCCTTGTGGCGAGGGAGCTTGCTCCCTCGCCACAGGTACAGTGTTTCGGCCTATGGGTTACTTGCGCGCCGCCTCCCACTGCTTAAGCAGATCACCATAAGCCACGGTCTCACCTTTAGGCTTCTCATTCGCCAGCTTGGGCTTCGGCGCACCCGGCTGGTCAAACCAGTATTGCGCATCCCGCTCCGGGTTCATTTTCGGGCCGCACACCGGTTGCACTTTGGAGCGTTCCAGGCGCGTCATGATCGCGTCCTGTTCCTTGGCCAGGTTGTCCAGCGCCTGTTGCGGGGTTTTCTCGCCGCTGGCTGCTGCGGCGATGTTGCTCCACCACAGCTGCGCCAGGCGTGGGTAGTCGGGCACGTTGGTGCCGGTCGGGGTCCACTCGACCCGCGCCGGGCTGCGGTAGAACTCCACCAACCCGCCAAGTTTCGGTGCCATGTCGGTCATGGCCTGGGAGTTGATATCAGACTCACGAATTGGCGTCAGGCCAACGATGGTTTTCTTCAGTGATACGGTTTTTGAGGTCACGAACTGCGCGTACAGCCAGGCCGCAAGCTTTTGTTTCTCGGGCGTGGACTTGAGGAAGGTCCAGGAACCCACGTCCTGATAGCCTTTCTTCATGCCCTTTTCCCAATACGGCCCGACCGGCGACGGCGCCATGCGCCACTTCGGCGTGCCGTCGGCGTTCACCACCGGCAGGCCCGGTTTGGTCATGTCGGCCGTAAACGCGGTGTACCAGAAGATCTGCTGGGCGATATTGCCCTGGGACGGCACCGGCCCGGATTCGGAGAAGGTCATGCCCGCCGCTTCCGGTGGCGCGTAGGCTTTCATCCAGTCCACGTACTTTTGCGTGGCAAACACGGCGGCCGGGCCGTTGGTGTCGCCGCCACGGGTGACGCTGGAGCCCACCGGGTGGCAGTCCTCAACGCGTATGCCCCACTCGTCCACCGGCAAACCGTTGGGCAGGCCCTTGTCACCACCACCGGCCATGGAGAACCAGGCATCGGTGAAGCGCCAGCCCAGGGACGGGTCTTTTTTGCCGTAGTCCATGTGCCCATAAATACGTTTGCCGTCGATTTCCTTGACGTCTTCGCTGAAGAACTTGGCGATGTCTTCATAGGCTGACCAGTTCACCGGCACACCCAGCTCGTAGCCGTATTTTTCCTTGAACTTGGCTTTGAGGTCCGCGCGCTCAAACCAGTCGGCGCGGAACCAGTAGAGGTTGGCGAACTGCTGGTCGGGCAACTGGTAGATCTTGCCGTCCGGCGCGGTGGTAAAGGAGATGCCGATAAAGTCCTTGATATCCAGGGTCGGCGAGGTGAAGTCCTTGCCCTCGTTGGCCATCAGGTCGGTGATGGATTCGGTCTTGCCGTAGCGAAAGTGCGTACCGATCAAGTCGGAATCGTTAACCCAGCCGTCATAGATGTTCTTGTCGGACTGCATCTGGGTTTGCAGCTTCTCCACCACGTCGCCCTCCTGCAGCAGGTCGTGGGTCAGCTTGATGCCGGTGATTTCGCTGAAGGCCTTGGCCAGTACCTTGGATTCGTACTCGTGGGTGGTGAGGGTTTCCGACACCACGTTGATCTTCATCCCACGGAACGGTTCCGACGCCTTGATAAACCACTTCAACTCTTCGAGCTGCTGGGCCTCGGTGAGGGTAGATGGTTTGAACTCGCTGCCGATCCATTTTTTCGCGGCATCTTCATACGCATCGGCCCAGGCCGTGGCGCTCAAACCGCTTAAGGCCAGTACGGCGGCCAATGAAATGCTATGTCGCAGCTTATTGTTTTTATTCAACATAGAGACCTCCTGGTGGTTTATTCATAAGGGCACTAGTTCATAAGGGCACTAGCCCCAACGCATCACACTCAACAGCCATACCAGGGATAGCGCAGACGCCACCCAGATGCTCCAGTCGGTAACGCCGATTACCAGCAAATGCAGGTAGGCGCTGCCGAGAAGACCGATAAACAAACGATCACCACGGGTGGTGCTGATCGGCAACAAGCCGCGCCGAGGAATACTCGGCGAACGCAGTTCCCAGGTGGTCATGCCCGCCAGCAGCAGGCCAATCGTCACAAAGAACAGTGCGGTCGGGGTGGTCCAGGCCATCCATTCCATCATCGAACCCTCTAGACCCGGCCCAGGGCAAAGCCCTTGGCCACGTGGTTGCGAACAAACCAGATCACCAGCATGCCCGGCAGGATGGTCAACACCCCCGCCGCTGCCAGCACGCCCCAATCAATGCCGGAGGCCGAGACCGTGCGCGTCATCACCGCCGCGATGGGCTTGGCGTTAACCGAGGTCAAGGTGCGCGCCAGCAGCAGTTCGACCCAGGAAAACATAAAGCAGAAAAACGCGGTCACACCGATACCGGAGCCAATCAACGGAATAAAAATCTTCACGAAAAACTTGGGAAAGCTATAGCCGTCGATGTAGGCGGTTTCGTCGATTTCCTTGGGCACGCCGGACATGAAACCTTCCAGGATCCACACCGCCAACGGCACGTTGAACAGGCAATGCGCCAGCGCCACGGCGATGTGCGTATCAAACAGGCCGATGGACGAATACAGCTGGAAAAACGGCAGCAAAAACACCGCCGGCGGCGCCATACGGTTGGTCAGCAACCAGAAGAACAGGTGCTTGTCGCCCAAGAAGCGATAACGCGAAAACGCATAGGCGGCCGGCAGCGCCACGCTCAGGGAGATCACCGTGTTCAGGCTCACGTAATACAGCGAATTGAGGTAGCCGGTGTACCAGCTCGGGTCGGTGAAGATCACCTTGTAGTTGGCCAGGGTAAAGTCCTGCGGAAACAGGGTCAGCCCGCCGAGGATTTCGGTGTTGCTCTTGAAGGACATATTCAGCAGCCAGTAGATCGGCACCAGCAGAAACAGGATGTAGATCAGCAGCGGGATAACCTTGCGCTTGCTCATGTTGGCGGCCTCAGCGGTTGGCGTCGGAGTGGGTCATGGCGGTGTAGAACAGCCAGGACACCAACAGAATGATCAGGAAATACACCAGGGAAAACGCCGCCGCCGGGCCCAGGTCGAATTGGCCTACGGCCATTTGGGTCAAGGTCTGACTGAGGAACGTGGTGGCATTACCCGGCCCGCCGCCCGTCAGCACGAAGGGTTCGGTGTAGATCATGAAGCTGTCCATAAAGCGCAACATCACCGCGATCAGCAGCACGCTTTTCATTTTTGGCAACTGGATATGTCGGAACACCGCCCAGGCGGATGCGCGATCAATCCGCGCGGCCTGGTAGTACACATCCGGAATCGCACGCAGCCCCGAGTAGCACAGCAACGCCACCAGTGACGTCCAGTGCCACACGTCCATCACCAGCACCGTCACCCAGGCGTCCATGGTGTTGGCCGCATAGTTGTAGTTGATGCCCATGGCGTTGAGCGTCGAACCCAACAAGCCAATGTCGGCGCGGCCAAAAATCTGCCAGATGGTGCCGACCACGTTCCACGGGATCAGCAGCGGAATCGCCAGGATGATCAGCACCAGTGATGACCAGCGGCCCTTGGTCGGCATGGTCAGGGCGATGGCGATGCCCAGCGGGATTTCGATCAGCAGCACGCAGGCCGAGTAGATGAACTGACGCAGCAAGGAGTCATGCAGGCGTGGGTCAAGCAACACCTGCTTGTACCAGTCGGCACCGACAAAGTAGCGGCTGGACTGATCGAAAATGTCCTGCACCGAATAGTTGACCACGGTCATCATCGGGATCACCGCGCTGAACGCCACCAGCAGGAACACCGGCAACACCAGCCACCAGGCCTTGTTGTTCTGCACCTTGTTCATGGCTGCACCTCCAGCAGGTAATCGTCGGCGTACACCATCAACCATTGCGCGGGAAAACTGATCGAGGCTTTGCCTTCGGGCACCGGTTTGTCTTCGGCCAGGCGCACCTTCAATGGTGCGCCGTCGAGGTTGAGGGTCATGATCTTGTAGGTACCGAGGTCTTCCACATGGATGACGTCGGCCTGCAGGGCGTCAGGGTTGTACTCGTCCCACACGTGGATAAATTCCGGGCGGATACCCACCTGCAGCTTTTTGTAGTCCGCCGCGCGCAGGCGCTGTTGCAAGGCCTCGGACAGCGGCAACAACGTACTGGCAAAGCGCACGCCGCCGGCTTCGACCCGCACCTCGATCAGATTCATCCCGGGGCTGCCAATGAAATAGCCGACAAAGGTGTGGCTCGGCCGCTCGAACAACTCACGCGGGGTGCCGAACTGCACGATCTGCCCGCCGTACATCACCGCGATTTTGTCAGCGAAGGTCGACGCCTCAAGCTGGTCGTGGGTGACGTAGACCATGGTGATATTGAACTGCTCGTGAATCTGCTTGAGCTTGCGGCGCAATTTCCATTTGAGGTGCGGGTCGATCACCGTCAGCGGTTCGTCGAACAGGATCGCTGACACGTCATCGCGCACCAGGCCACGGCCCATGGAGACTTTTTGTTTTTCGTCGGCCGTGAGGTTGCGGGCTTTTTTGCTCAGCAGGGCTTGCAGGTCGAGGACTTCGGCAATTTCCTGCACCTTGCTGTGAATTTTCGCCTCGGCCATGCCCTGGTTTCGCAGCGGAAACGCCAGGTTGTCGAACACCGTCATGGTGTCGTACACCACCGGGAACTGGAACACCTGGGCGATATTGCGTTTCTCGGGAGTGAGGTCGTTGACCACTTTAGCGTCAAACAACACCTGGCCTTCGGACGGGCTGAGCAAGCCGGAGATGATATTGAGCAATGTCGACTTGCCGCAGCCCGACGGCCCGAGCAAGGCATAGGCGCCGCCCTGCTCCCACACATGGTTCATGGCCCGAATGGCGTAGTCCTCAGGCCCATTGGGCGTAGGGCTGTAGCTGTGCGCGAGGTTCTGCAAATGGATCTCGGCCATCAGGCAACCCTCGCGACGCGGCGCCCGGGAGCCTGAACCAAACGGCCCTGACCATCGAACACAAAGAGTTTATGGGTGGGGATATACACGCGGATCGGCGCGTCGACGTCGTATTCATGCACGCCCGGCAGATGCAGTACCAACAAAAAGTGCTCGCTGCGCACATGCAAAAAGGTTTCCGAGCCGCTGATCTCGGCCACTTCCACGGTCACCGCGAGTTCCAGGTCATCGTCGTTGCTCGGCACCAGGCTGATATGGCTGGGGCGCACGCCAAAACGGAACTCGCCTTCGCCGATGGGGCGCAGGTCCACGTTCAACGGGAAGTGCACGACATTGGCAAAACTGACTTCGTTGCCACTGATACGCCCCGGCATCAGGTTGATCGGCGGCTCGGAAAACAGCTCGGCGGCCAGCACCGTCTGGGGCTGGTGATACACCTCGGCAGCCTTGCCGCTCTGGATCACCCGGCCTTCGTGCAGGATGGTGGTGGTGCCACCCAGTGCCAACGCCTCGTTGGGTTCGGTGGTGGCATAGATGGCAATGGTGTGGCGTGCCTTGAACAGTTCGCGCATTTCCTGACGCAGCTCTTCGCGCAGTTTGTAGTCCAGGTTCACCAGCGGCTCATCGAACAGGATCAGCTCGGCGTCTTTGACCAAAGCGCGGGCCATGGCCGTGCGTTGCTGCTGGCCACCGGACAGCTCCAGCGGATGGCGCTGCAGGAACTTCTCGATGCGCAGCATCTGCGCGGTCTCCAGCACCTTGCTGTGAATCAGGTCGTTGGACACACCGGCCTGACGCAACGGCGAGGCGATGTTTTCGAACACGGTCATGGTCGGGTAATTGATGAACTGCTGGTAGACCATCGACACGTTGCGCAGGCGCACCGGCTTGTGGGTGACGTCTACGCCGTTCATCAGGATGCGGCCGCTGTCGGGCTTGTCCAGCCCGGCCATCAGGCGCATCAGGCTGGTCTTGCCGGACAGCGTGCGGCCGAGCAAGACGTTGAAGGAACCGGCTTCGAAACGCAGGTTGGCGTCGTCGATCCAGGTCTGGCCTTCGACAACGCGGGAGACATGTTCCAGGGTCAATGACATGACACGCCCTTTTTATTATTGGAATGATTCTGGCCATTCGTAGCAGCGAGTTTCGTGCCAGAAGTGGCAGGTGGTTGATCTATAAGGAAATGGGCCGAACAGGATGCTCAGGCATGAACACAAGTGAACAACCAGCGCTGAACAATTGAACAGCGGGCGGGTTGACATTGAACAGTTCTGAACAACAATCGTTGGGCGCCACAGATTTAATGTGGGAGCAGGCAAGCCAGCTCCCACAGTTGGACGGCGCAAGGCTTGATAACAATAAAAATAAAAGAAGGTCGCCCCCATGGCCGAGCCCCTCGCACACGACACCCTTATCCAGGAATCCTGGCGCCGTTGCCGCGCCTTCGGCCTGGACCACCAGAGCACGCCCAGCTTCGATCAACTGCCCGCCGAAGGCATCAGCCAGTTGCTCGAAAGCCAGCATTCGCTAGTGCAGACCACCCATCAGGAAGTGCTGCCCTACTACGAAAACATCCTCAGCAATTCCAACTGCCTGATCATGCTGGCCGACAATCAGGGCCAGGTGCTGACCTCCTGGGGCACCCAGCGTTTTATCGAGCCGAACCTGGCACGCGGCTTCAGTGCCGGTGCCAGTTGGATGGAACGCTCAAGCGGCACCAACGCCATCGGCACCGCGCTGGCCTGTGCCCAGGCGGTGCATATCGAGCACGATGAACACTTTCTCAAGGCCAACCGCTTCATGACCGGCTCGGCGGCGCCGATCTTTGATGCCCAGCGCGAAATCATCGCGGTGCTGGATGTGTCCAGCGACAGCTACCTGCCACCCTCCCACACCTTGGGCATGGTCAAGATGATGAGCCAAACCGTAGAGAACCGGCTGATCCTCAACCTGTTTCGCGGCGAGCATTTTCAACTGACCTTCAACACCGGCCTGAACAACCTCGACAGCCAATGGGCGGGCCTGATTATTTTTGATGACAGCGGCCAGGTGCTGTCGGCCAACCGCCGCGCCGACAACTTGCTGGGCATCAGTTTGTCGCGGGTGCTGATCGACAGTTTGTTTAAAGTCTCGCTGCTGGAGTTGTTGAATCAACCGGAGGGCTTGCCGTTTTCGTTGCAGGCGGCGGGCCGCAATCGGTTCCAGTGTTTATTGAAGCGGCCGCAGAAGATGCCGGTGCAGGCACGGGTCTTTGCTGAGCCCAAGCCCACCAAACCTGCGCCGATGAGCATCCAGACCCTGCATTTTGGCGATGTACGCGTGGAAAAGGCCGTGCGCCAGGCCGAGCGTTTGCTGGAGAAGGACATTCCGCTGTTGATTCACGGCGAGACCGGCGTCGGCAAAGAGGTGTTCGTCAAAGCCCTGCACCAGGCCAGTTCGCGCAGCAAACAGGCGTTCATTGCGGTTAACTGTGCAGCGATCCCCGCCGAACTGGTGGAATCCGAGCTGTTTGGCTATGAAAAAGGCGCCTTTACCGGCGCCAACCAGAAAGGCAGCATCGGCCTGATCCGCAAGGCGGACAAGGGCACGCTGTTTCTGGATGAAATTGGCGACATGCCGCTGCCGACCCAGGCCCGCTTGCTGCGGGTGCTACAGGAGCGCTGCGTGCAGCCGGTGGGCAGCAGCGAGCTGTTCCCGGTGGATTTGCGCATTATCTCGGCCACCAACCGCGTGTTGCGCGACTGGGTGCAGGCCGGGCACTTTCGTGAGGATTTGTACTACCGCATCGGTGGCCTGACCCTGGAACTGCCGCCCCTGCGCGAGCGCACCGACAAGCAGGCACTGTTCCAGCAGCTGTGGCAGCAGCACCGTGAGCCGACCCAATGGGCCGGGCTGAGTGCCGAGGTGCTGGCCTTGTTCGAGCAACACCCTTGGCCGGGCAACCTGCGCCAGGTCAGCAGCGTATTGCAGGTGGCGCTGGCAATGGCCGAGGAGCAGCCGGTGCGACCAGAGCATCTGCCGGATGATTTCTTCGTCGATTTGAATGTGGCGGCGCCCTTGCCCACCCGCCAAAGCCTGGAGGACAGCAGCGACCTGAACCAGCGCCTGAAAGCGGCGGGCGGCAACATCTCCCATCTGGCGCGGGAACTGGGCGTAAGCCGCAACACCCTGTACAAGCGCCTGCGCCAGCACGACGGTTGATCTAGAGCGGTTTGACCACCACCATCAGGTCGGTGAAGTACTCCACCCGGATCGGCAGATTGTCGGCCAGCGCCGAGAGCGCCGCCGCCGTGTCATCGAGCTTGAACACCCCGGAAACGCGCAGGTTTTTCAACGCCTGGGCATCGAAGCGCACCAAGCCGTGACGGTAGCTGGCCAGGGTTTGCAGCACCTCACTCAGCGGTTGGTCGTTGACCTTGAGCAGGCCACGGGTCCAGGCATCCGGATCGGCGCTGGCGGTCGCCTGTACAGGCCCCGCGTGGCCATGATCAAGAACCGTGCGCTGCCCGGCCGCGACCTTGACGCCCTCACCCGTGTCACCTTGGACCGCCACGGTGGACTCGATCACCGTAACCACGGTGCTGCCGTCCGCCGCACGCTTGACCAGATAACGCGTGCCCAAGGCCGTGGCCGTGCCTTGATCGGTACGCACCACGAACGGCCGTTGCGCGTCCTTGGCCACGTCAACCCATAGCTCGCCTTGCAGCAGTTCGATCACGCGCTGGTGGCCGTCGAATTTCACGTCCACCGCCGAATTGCTGTTGAGCTGCAACTGGCTACCGTCTTCGAGGGCGACCTGGCGGCGCTCGCCGACGCCGGTGCGCTGGTCGGCCATCCACACCGGCATGTGCTGCACACCGAACCAGCCGCACAGCACTACGCCGAGCACACCCACGGCCTGCACCCTGCGCGAGCGCCGTGGCGCAAAGGCGCGATTCAAGGCAATACGTGCCGGTTGGGCGGGCAAGGTGTCGAAGTTGCCCCAGAGCGAGCGCATGCGCTCGATGGCCACGGCATGGCGTGGGTCGGCCTGGCACCAGGTGTTGAAAGCGTGACGCTCGGCCTCACTGACGTCTTCGTCGTGCAGCCGCGTCAGCCAATTCGCCGCTTGTTGAATGATCTGCTCAGAGTTCACGGCAACGGGTCCGCCGCGTACAGGCTGTGGTAGCAATGCACCAGCGCGGTGGACAGGTAATTTTTGACCGTGCTGGGTGACACCTCAAGGCGTGCGGCGATCTCACTGTAGGTGAGCCCGTCCAGGCGGCTTAACAGGAAGGCTTCACGGGTTTTTGCGGGCAGGCCGGCGAGCATCTCGGCGATGCGCTCCAGGGCTTGCAGCGCCACGTGGATGGCGGCCGGGTCGGGCATGCCGGCGTCTTCGCACTGCACCACCAAGGCTTGCAGGTAGGCCTTTTCGATGTTCCGGCGCCGCGCCCCATCGATCAACAGGCGCCCGGCGGTGGTGGCGAGAAAGGCGCGAGGCTCCTTGATGGTGTGCGGCTCGGCCAGCATCAACACACGGATAAACGCATCGTGGGCCAGGTCGGCGGCGTACTGGGAACACCCGAGCTTTTTGCGCAGCCAGCCGTGCAACCAGCCATGGTGCTCGCTGTACATCGCCGTAAGGGTCTGCTGACGGGCGCAATCGCCCGGCGCGGCCGGAATGTCATGCATGCGCAAAAACTTCTCAAATGGGAAATATTACCAATTGCGCAAACAATGCCAGTAAAACGGCGATGGGGCAAGGGCCACTCGGGTGGGCCGGTGCTGTGGGCGGGCTTGTGTGGGAGGTGGTCTGGGTGGATGCTGGTCTGTGTGGGAGCTGGCTTGCCTGCGATGCAGGCGCCTCGGTCATTCAGTTGAACTGAGGTGATGCCATCGCAGGCAAGCCAGCTCCCACACAAGCCCTGCTCCCACAGTTAGACCTTGTTGACAGTTAAATCGGCTTAGCGCCAGCTCCACGACACACCGGTATAGACGCCGCGACCATCGGCCGGTGTAGAGCGCGCCACATCCACCCCCTTGTCGTCATAACCCGGTGTGACGGTATTGGCATAACGCCGGTTGGTAAGGTTGCGCAGATCAACCCAGGCTTGCCAGTCCTGTTTCGGCGCGTCGTAGCCGAAGGTGGCGCCCAGGGTTGTGTACGCCGCCGCGTAGTAAGAGTTGGCGTAATCCACCGCCACCCGTGAAGCATGCTCGGTATTGAGGCTGGTGTAGAAACCGGTCGGGTGGCTGTAGCGTACTTGCGCCTGGTAGTAATGCTTGGGGATGCCCGGCAAGGTGTTGGCGCCGAAGCGGTCGTCGTCGCGGTAGTGGAAATCGCTGTAGGTGTAGGCCTGGCGCAAGGCTACCTGGCCATTACCACCGCCGTCCCACAGTGGGCTGAGCAGGCTCAGTTCCACGCCCTGGTGCACGGTGGGGCTGGCGTTGGCTTCGGCGACGACGGCGCTGCTGGTCTGTGTCTGCGCCTGGGTTTCCACCGTGAGCAGTTCGTGACGCACTTCGGAGCGGTACAGCGCCAGGTCCCACTGGCCGAACCATTGCTCACCGCGCCCGCCTATCTCCAGGGTGGTGGCGGTCTGATTGCGCAAGCTCACGCCTTCGCGGGCCAGTCCGTTAGCGGGGCCTCCCGAAAAGTACTTGTTGGAACCCCAGATCATCGACCATGCGTGGGGCGGCTCCACCGAACGGCTCAGGTTGCCGTACACCTGCAACTGCGGGGTGAAGTCATAACGCAGGCCGATGCGCGGCGCGTAGTCCCAATCATGCTGGCTGAGCGGCGCCTGCCCTTCGGGGTAGCTGACCTGGGTTTCGCGGCGGGTGTAGATCGCCGCCAGGCCGGTGGTCAACCACAGGTCTTGCGCCAGTTCCAGCTCGTTGCCGATATGCAGCACCGTGTCGGAACCCAGGTAGCTGTAGTCGCGGGTTTTGGTGCCGGGGGCGTAATAGGTGGCAGGGTTGCTCGACGGCACGCGCACATATTCCGAGGCGCCGTTGTTGGGCATCGCCTGGGTGGTGCGCAGGCCAAGGGTGGTTTTGCTGTCGTGGCCAAACCAACTGTCCTGGCGAATGTAGTTCAGGGTACCGCTCACATCGGTGTAGGCGACTTTCAGGCGGTTGAGCCCTTCGCGCAAATCCATCGGGTAATCGTGGTAGGCGAGCCCCACCTCGACGCGGGAACTGTCATCGAGCTGCAAGGTGGTCTTGTTGGCGATCCAGGTCGAGCCCGGCTGCAGGCGTTTCGAGTCGCGGGCGGCGTTGAGGCGGTTGGCGGCGCTTGGGTCGTGGCTGATCTGGTAGCGCGTCAACTTGCCGGGGCTGTCGTTGGCGGTTTCGCGGTAGCGAAAATAGAAGCGCGTCTCCAGGTCCGGGTTGAAGCGATAGCCAAAGTTGGCCGCAATGCCCTTGCCGGTGCCGGCGCTCTGGTGCTGGTAGCCGTCGGATTCGGAGTCGGTGAGGCTGATGTAGTAGTCGGCGTCGCCCAGCACCTGGCCGGAGCTGATTTCGCGCTGGGCATAACCGCGACTGCCCACTTCATAGCGCACCTGCAACTTCGGCGCGTCATAACCGGTATGCGTGACATAGTTGACCGAGCCACCGAGGGCCAGGGCGCCCTGGTCAAAACCGTTGGCACCGCGCAGCACCTCGACGCGGCTTTGCCACAGCGGGTCCTTGAGTTCATAGGGCGTGCCGCCGGGGCCGGTGAGCGGCAAACCGTCGAGCATTTCATACAGGCCCGAGGCGTGGGAGCCGGGGCTGCGGTTCAGGCCGGAACCGCGGATCGACAGCTTCACCCCTTCATTATTCGCCGCTTTGGCGTAAACGCCGGCCTGGTACTTGAACACGTCTTCGTTGGTGCTGACGCGTCCCTGCTGCACGCTGCTCATATCGATGAAGTTGGTGCCGCCGGGCACGCTCTTGAGCTGTGCCTGGGCCACTTCACCGGCGCTGGCCTCGCTGCTGGAGACTTCGACCGGGGCCAGTTGCAGGGTGTCGGCTTGCGCCAGTGAACTGAAGGTCAGGGCAGCAAACAGCAATGGGGGTTGGCGCAACAACATGGGGTTAAATCCTTGGCATTCGGGGGCGTGACAAAGCCTGGGCCATCACGCGAACAGTGATGGGAAGCCAGGCAGGCTCGCCAGGTCACTCCTTATTAACGGACCAGACCCTTCCCACAACAGCATCGGACCGGGATTATTTTCTAAGTCCAAAATTGCATTAACACATGCAAACTCAGTATTTAAAGAAATAACCAGCACGCATTACTGTGGGGTCATTGAGTCGCTCACGAGATCCCACCATGCACACATCCGCCAGCGTTATTGACTTCACCCTCCACCGCAAACGCCGCCAGGCACGTGCAGCGGCCGAGCTGATGTGGGCGATGTACGCGGCACGCGCGGGGCTTGCGGTGTTCACCGCTCACACCGCTGCGGCCAGTGATACGCGCCGGGCGTAACGCCGATGAATTTTTTACAGGTACTGCCCGAATCAGCCGAAACACTGCCAAAACCTGCGATTGAGGATGACGACACCAGCCTGTGCGTGGCGCAGAACCTGCAACGTTTACGCAGTAAACGCCACCTCTCGCTGGACGGGCTGGCACGCGCGTGCGGCGTGAGCCGTGCGATGTTGGCGCAGATCGAGTCCGGCCGCAGCGTGCCGTCAATCAAGGTGCTGTGCAAAATTGCCAAGGGCTTGAAGGTGTCGGTCGCGGCCTTTCTGGAGGACCGTGCCTTTGAAGGCGTCGAGGTGTTGCCGGCGCAACAGAGCAAACGCCTGGTGAGTGCCGACGGAGCCTTTGTCAGCCGTGCGTTGTTTCCCTTTGATACCGCGCGCCAATCGGAATTTTACGAAATCCGCCTGCGTGCGCTCGGCGAAGAAATTTCCGCCGGCCACGGCCCCGGCATTCAGGAAAACCTCGTGGTGGCCCAGGGCGTACTGGAAGTCAGCGTCAACGATGAGCGCTACTTGCTCTCCACCGGCGACTCGATTCTGTTCTACGCCGACCAGCCCCACCGCTACCGCAACCCGGCGGACAGCGAGGCGGTGGCATTTTTGGTGATCACCTACCCGGAACGCCTGGACTGAATGCAAAAAGCCCCGAAAAGTCGGGGCTTTTTGCACCTGTGTTACACAGCAGCGATCAGCAGGTGCAGCACATCATCGGCATGCCGTTGCAGCTCATCATCATCGGCATGGCGCAGTCGTTCATCAGTTTGTTCATCAGCATGCAGCAGTTTTCCATCATGGCCATGCTCATGCCTGGCATCGGCATCATTTTGCACATCATGCTGTCGCCCATCACGCTGCATTCCATCATGCATTTCATCATCGGCATCGGCATCGACATGCCCATCATCGGCATGTTCATGTCAGCCATCATCTTCATGGCATCGGCCGACATGCACAGCATCGACATGTTTGCGCACTGCATCATCATCGGCATGCCGCAGTTCATCATCATCGCCATCATCTCGGCATTGGTCTTGAACTGCGCCATGTCCATACCGGCCGCCGGCTTCATGGTGCACATCATGGCGTCGCCCGCCATTTCACACTTCATGGTCGCCATCATCATCGGCATGCCCATCATCGGCATCATTGGCATGGACGTGTTCATCGGCATCTGCATTGCGTTCATCATGTTCGAAACTCCGTAATCGACAGGAAATGGCTAAGTTCTGGCGCCGATTCTAGAGCCACCCAGCAACGGCGCAAGACGCCGGCAGAGCAGCACAAATGGCTGTTCGGGAGTTTGCTTGGGTGACCCCTACAGCGAAGCCGTACGTGAACACAGATAAATCGATGCAAAGACATACAAAGCCGCTACTGGGACTGCATTAACGCCAAGATGGATATGCGATTAAAGCCTTGAAACATCACTTAAGGAAATAAACGATCTAACCCGTGGGCAATTTCTGATAATCAGCCTCGTTCGTCAGCGGTTCGATCGTGCGCATAAAATCATCCGCCTCAGACCCCCAGGGGAAACTGAACCCCGCCATTTCATCGCACGCTAGGATGTCAGCCAGGGCTTTACGTAACTGAGACTCCGCCGGCGAGTCGCGCAACAGTTTATGTGCGCTCAATAACACCTCGGCAGGAACCCCCTGGGCGCTTGCCACATCGATTACCGCAAAGAGGATAAATCGCAGACGAACCTCGCGATCCGTAGGCCAAACCGTTTTTCGCTTACCCAAGGTACGCACTCATCCGTTGAGAAAAGCCCGAGGCTATTGCCCACCGAGGGGTGTTTCAAGCGCGGGGGCTCAAGATAGGCCCTTTCCTACACTTGAAAGGGACATGCCGTACCTACATTACTGCACCGGCAAGAAATTCATCAGCAGCAAACTCTGCGCATAGTTGAGCGCCACACGTCGGTAGCGTTCATCGAGCATCTGCGCGAGCAGGTCCAGGCGCGCCACCACTTTGCCGAACTCGACCGCAAAGCTGAGGTTGCTGCCCTCCTCCGATATCTCGTTGGAAAACAGCAGCAACACCCCGTTGGCGTCCTGGCGCTGGCTGAGCAGCCAGGTGGCTTTCTCGATATTGCGTGCGGCGTTGCTGACAAACTGCGGGTTGATCGAGTCGGTCATATAGAACTGGGTGCGGCCGCCGTGGGCGGTCACCAGCATGCTGCCGATCGCGTAGATAAACGCGCCGACCCGATCGCCTTTGAAGTCGGGGCTTAACGAGTAGCTCAAGGCCGCCAGATCACGCCGCTCGCCCAGGGCCGGCAGCGGTTGCTGCTGCTCGATGGCCTGGCGGATTTCCCGCGCGGCGCTCACCGCATCCGGGTAACCGGATTGGCGCCACTGGCTGGGGTTGCGCAGGTAGAGCTTGCTCATCAGCAGATACAGGCTCTGCAGGTTGTCGCGCATGCCCAAGGTTGCCATGCGGTCGACGCTGGTCTGGAAGAACTCATCGGGCCTGCCATTGCTGAACTGGCTGGCGATATCGCGGCCCTGCTGCTGGCTGCAACCGCTGGCAAACAGGGCAAATAGAGCCGCTGACAACAACGGCCAGCGCGTAAAAAAAGCATGTGAGGTTCGATCCATCGGCACCGGGTCTGGGTCTGTTGCCCACGCTCTGAATGAGCGGGGTCGTGACAGGGGTAGATCAGCAGAATCAAAAAAAGTGCGGCGAGCCGGGTCGGTTCAGAGGTTGCCTACGCGCCGGGTAGTGCATTCCTGCGAAATACTTGCCTGATCCTCCGACTTATCGACTGGCGGATAGATAGCCCTTGCGCCGTGGTCTAGAGTGCAACGATGGGCCACAAGTCCCACCATTCTTATAAGAGTTCAAAAGAGCTCAGCACCACCAACCGATGATCAGCAGGTGAACCCGCCATGGAATTACGTATCAACCAAAAGACCTACCAGGTCGATGCCGACGCCGACACGCCGCTGCTGTGGGTGATCCGCGACGACCTCGGCATGACCGGCACCAAGTACGGCTGCGGCCTGGCCCAGTGCGGCGCCTGTTCGGTACTGGTAGATGGCAATGTGGTGCGCTCCTGCGTTACCCCGGTGGCGGGCGTGGTCGGCCGCGAGGTCACGACCATCGAAGCGATTGAGGACGATGCGGTGGGCAAGCATGTGGTCGCCGCCTGGGTCGAACATCAGGTGGCGCAATGCGGTTATTGCCAGTCCGGGCAGGTGATGGCGGCCACGGCGCTGCTCAAGCACACGCCCGCGCCGACAGTCGCGCAAATTGATGCGGCGATGGTCAACCTGTGCCGCTGCGGCACCTATAACGCCATCCACACCGCCATGCAGGATTTGGCCCAGCAGAAGGAGCGCGTCTGATGAATACGCGCAACGAACTGCTGGATGTAGCCTTGGGCGACCCGGTCAACCTGTCGCGCCGGCGTTTTCTGGCCAGCGCCGCCGTGGGCGCCCTGGTGATTGGTTTCGGCCTGCCGCTGGGCGGTGGCCGCGCCTTCGCGGCCACCGCCAACCCCACGGAACGCGGCACGCAGGTGCCGGCGTTTCTGGAGATTCGCCCGGACGGCACGGTGCGCCTGCTCAGCCCCTTTATGGAAGGCGGCCAAGGCACCCACACGGCCATGGCGCAAATTGTTGGTGAAGAACTGGACGCCGACCCCGCCACCTTCATCGTCGAGGCCGCGCCACCGGGCGATGCCTATGTGGTGATGGAAAACGGCATGCGCATCACCGGCGGCAGCATGTCGGTGCGCATGAGTTACCCAGTGATGCGCCGCCTGGGCGCCCTGGCCCGTGCCATGCTGTTGCAGGCCGGTGCCGAGCAACTGGGCGTGCCGGTCGCGCAACTGACCACCACCCCCGGCCGCGTGGTACACGCCGCCTCGGGCCGCTCGCTGGGGTATGGCGAACTGGCCAGCCGCGCCCTCGACATGCCGGTGCCTGACCCGTCCACCATCACCCTGCGCGACCCGAGTCAGTTCCGCTGGATCGGCAAGCCGGTCAAACGCCTGGATGCCTACGACAAATCCACCGGCAAGGCGCAATACAGCATCGACCTCAAGGTCGACGGCATGCTCCACGCCGCCGTCCAGCATGCGCCGCGCCTGGGCATGACCGTGGGCAGCCTGCGCAATCAGTCCCAAGTCGAAGCCATGAAAGGCGTGCACTCGGTGCATCAACTGCCTGGCGCCGTGGCCGTGGTGGCCGAGCGCTGGTGGCACGCCAAGCGTGCAGTAGAAGCTATTCAGGTCGAATGGCTGGAAGCCGCCGCCGACTCTACAGTGCGCGCCATGCCGGCAGATTTTTCCAGCGACAAATACCGTGACTTCCTCGCCGCCCAGCAAGGCCCGGCCCGCGACGAAGAAAACGAAGGCGACATCAACGCCACGCTGGCAAACGCCAAGACCAAGGTCGAAGCCACCTACCACAACCAGTACGTCAACCACGCCCAACTGGAGCCGCCATCGGCCCTGGCGCGCTATAACCCGGATGGCACACTGGAAGTGTGGCTGCCGAACCAGGCGCCGGACATGTTCCGCGCCGACATCGCCAAGCGCACCGGGCTGGATGTGTCGAAGATCACCCTGCACTCGCCGTTGCTGGGCGGCTTTTTCGGCCGGCATTTCCTGTATGACTCGGCCAACCCGTACCCGCAGGCCGTCGCATTGGCCAAAGCCGTGGGCCGCCCGGTCAAGCTGATCTGGAGCCGCGAAGAAGAGTTCCTGCGCGATGTGCTGCGCCCGGTCGCGGTGGTCAAGTTCCGCGCTGCACTGGATGACAAAGGCTTGCCGGTGGCCATCGAAGCCGTGAGCGCCACCGAAGGCCCATCCGAAGCCATCGCCGGCAAACAGGGCGATAAAATCGACCCGACGGCGCTTGAAGGGTTGTCGGGCAAGTCCTACGCGATTCCCAATAAGCGCATCGCCCAGATCTACGTCAAAGGCCCGACCATGCTCGGCTACTGGCGTTCGGTGGGCAACTCGCTGAATGACTTTTTCTACGAAGCCTTCCTCGATGAACTGGCCGACAAAGGCGGCCATGACCCGTACGAGTTGCGCCTGCACCTGCTGCGCGACAACAAACGCCTGACCACGTTGCTGCAAGCGGTGGGCGAGTTGTCCGGTGGCTGGAAACGTGGCCCGTATACCGCCGAAGACGGCAGCCGACGTGCCCGTGGCGTGGCCATGGCCTCGCCCTTTGGCTCGCATGCGGCGGTGGTTGCCGAAGTGTCGATCGAAAACGGCCAGGTCAAGGTGCATCACATCTGGGAAGCGATTGACCCTGGCAGCATCGTCAACCCGGCGATCATCGAGGCCCAGGTCAACGGCGCCGTAGCGTTGGGCTTGTCACAAACCTTGGTGGAAGAAGCGGTGTACGTGGATGGTAAACCACGGGCGCGCAACTACGACCTTTACCCGATCCTGCCACCCTCGCGGATGGCCAAGGTACACGTGAAGATCGTCGAGAGCGGCGAAAAGATGGGCGGTATCGGCGAGCCGCCGCTACCCGCAGTGGCGCCTGCCGTGGCCAATGCGGTGGCGCACTTGACCGGCCAGCGCATCCGCAGCCTGCCCTTGAGCCGCTACACCTTCGCCTGACCGACAAGGAACGCCTATGAACAACCAACGATTAGCTAGAACCGCTGGCTGGCTGGTGCTGGCCGGTGCGGTCGCCGCCGGCCTGCTGGCCTGGTACGTCACCCGTCAACCTGCTTCGCCGTTTGAACAAGCCAACGCCACCGCCGACCCGACACTGGTCAGCCGTGGCGAGTACGTCGCCCGCGTCAGTGATTGCGTGGCCTGCCACAGCCTGCCGGGCAAAGCGCCGTTTGCCGGCGGCCTGGAGATGGCCACGCCGCTGGGCGCCATTCATGCCACCAACATCACGCCAGACAAAACCGTCGGCATCGGCACTTACAGCCTGGCTGACTTCGACCGCGCCGTGCGCCACGGCGTGGCGCCGGGTGGGCGGCGGCTCTACCCGGCCATGCCCTACCCGTCCTACGTAAAACTCAGCGACGACGACATGCGTGCGCTGTATGCGTTTTTCATGCAGGGCGTGCAACCGGCCAGCGAGCCGAACATCCCCAGCAGCATTCCGTGGCCACTGAATATGCGCTGGCCTATCGCGCTATGGAACGGCGTGTTCGCGCCGACTAAAACCTACGCCGCCAAACCCGCGCAGGACGCGTTGTGGAACCGAGGCGCCTATATCGTCCAAGGCCCCGGCCATTGCGGCAGTTGCCACACGCCGCGTGGGCTGGCCTTTAACGAGAAGGCATTGGACGAGTCCGGCGCGCCGTTCCTCGCCGGCGCCCTGCTCGACGGCTGGTATGCACCGAGCCTGCGCCAGGACCACAACACCGGCCTGGGCCGCTGGAGCGAGCCGGAGATTGTGCAGTTCCTCAAGACCGGGCGTAATAAACACGCGGTGGTGTATGGCTCGATGACCGAGGCGTTTAACAACTCCACGCAGTTCATGCAGGACGACGACCTGGCCGCCATTGCGCGTTACCTCAAGTCGCTGCCGGGCGACCCGCAGCGTGACGGTTCGCCGTGGCAATACCAGACGGCAGCGCTCGACACGAGCGCTCCGGGTGCCCACACCTATGCCACCCGCTGCGCCTCCTGCCATGGCCTGGACGGCAAAGGCCAGCCGGAATGGATGCCACCGTTGGCCGGTGCCACCTCAGCCCTGGCCAAGGAAAGCGCCTCGGCGATCAACATCACCCTCAATGGCTCGCAACGCATCGTGACCGCCGGTGTGCCGGACGCGTACCGCATGCCAGCGTTCCGCGAGCAATTGTCCGACCAGGAAATCGCCCAGGTGTTGAGCTACGTGCGCGGTACATGGGGCAACAACGGCGGCGTGGTGGAGGCGGCGGCGGTGAACAAGCTGCGCGGGCATACGGACCCGGCCAGTAGCAGCCCGATTATTTTGCATATGCGCTGACAGATCGTTCCCACGCTCCCGCGTGGGAATGCAGCCCGTGACGCTCTGCGTCACATCTGCGCGGAACTCGAATGTTGTGGGCGGGAACGATCTGAACGAGTGCCTTAAATCCGCAACCCCGCCTGCCTGAACACAGGCAAAACTGTGGGAGCGGGCTTGCTCGCGAATGCGGTAGGCCAGACACATAGATGCTGACTGACCCACCGTATTCGCGAGCAAGCCCGCTCCCACAGTTAATCGGCTCTGTCAGATAGATCGTTCCCACGCTCCCGCGTGGGAACGATCTGCGGCGAGGCTAGTGGCATTTGCTCATGGTTTTTAAAGGGCCAGCAGGGCGCGTCTCTTTAAATTGCAGGACGTTTCCTAGACAATCCTTGCCGCCTTGTGCCTGTTGGAATCGATGGCTAGTCTGCGATCCGTCACTGCTTATCAGTGATCGGGTTTAGTCGCTCGGTATTCCAAAAGGTGCATGGCCCTCCATGAGGTTTTATGGTGGCTGTGCGCAGGGCGCCCTCGGGTGCGCCGGTTTTTACCTTTTGGTCCGGTCGACTAACCTGCGTACAGCCGCCACCCTACGTTTAGTCGCGAACGGTTCGGCTCCTTGAATCCAAAAGGTAGCTAAACAATGAAAAAAGTCGTCCCCGACCCACCCCGCAACGCCGCCAAAGACCGCGCCGCCTTCAACCGCGCCATTGACCATTACCTGCCCTCCAACGGTGTTAAAATCGAAGACCTGAGCTTCGAAGACGCCCTGCTCTACACCGCCAGCTTGCTCGACAGTGCTTCAGCTACTGCACTCAACTGCGGTGACCTGCTGGCCAGTCCCCAGCGGGCGAAAATTCTGGCGGTGTGGCATTTGCTGGAGATGGCCAAGACCACCGTAGACCGCTCCATTGAGTGCCTGAAACCCACAGCCCCGCCTGCCTGAACGCAATAAAAACGGTGGGAGCGGCGGTGCGACGATTCGACTTGCTCGCGAATGCGGTGGGTCAGACACATAGATGCTGGACTGAACCACCGCATTCGCGAGCAAGCCCGCTCCCACAATTGATCGGTTCTGTCAGTAGGATATCTACGCTGGCCGGTGCATCCTAAATCTGTGCCTGGATATTGCTCTATGGAACTAAATGTCCATAATGGACAAATTAGTTTATCCACGGAGATTGCCATGTCCAGCACGCCCCTTGTCATGAACCAGGCTCAGGCCCGTGAATTGCTTGCCCAGGTCGATGTGCCCCACATCCTGCACAAGCTGTTCCGCGACCTGGCGGCCGGGCTGGCGGTGCAGCCGGCGCAGCAGCTGGTGGAGTTCCCGCACGGGGCCGGCGACTTTATCAACTACCTGGGCGTGCTGGCCGACGAGGGTGTGTATGGGGTCAAGACGTCGCCCTACATCGTGCGCGAGCAAGGCCCGCTGGTGACGGCCTGGACGTTGTTGATGTCGATGCACACCGGCCAGCCGCTGTTGCTGTGTGATGCGGCCGAGCTGACCACCGCGCGCACCGCTGCCACCACCGCATTGGCGGTGGACGTGCTGGCGCCTGCTGCCGCGCGACGCCTGGCGATTATCGGCAGTGGCAAGGTGGCCCAGGCGCACCTGCACTACGTGCGCAACCTGCGCGACTGGCAGCACATCCGCCTGTTTTCACCGAGCCTGGACCATGCCAACGCCGACACCCTCACCCACCTCAAAAGCCTGGACCCACGCCTGACCCTGGCCGACAGCTGTGACAGCGCCGTGGAAGATGCCGATGTGATCCTGCTGTGTACCTCATCGGCCGGCCCGGTGCTCGACCCGGCGCGTTTGCGCAAGCCAGCGCTGATCACCTCCATCAGCACCAATGCGCCACGCGCCCATGAAGTGCTGCCGGCCAGCCTGCAAGGTATGCACGTGTTCTGCGACTATCGCCAGACCACGCCGGGCGCGGCCGGTGAGATGCTGATCGCCGCCGAGCAACACGCTTGGGACAAGCGCGCCGTGATCGGCGACTTGCCGGAGTTGCTCAGTGACATGGCGCAGCGCCCGGACTATGACCGCCACGTGTTTTTCCGCTCGATCGGGTTGGGCCTGGAAGACGTCGCACTGGCCAACGCCCTGTACCAAACCCGGCGCTAACCATTAATTAAGGAGATGTTTATGAGCCATGCAGACTTCATCATCATCGGCGGCGGCATTGCCGGTGCATCCACGGGGTTCTGGTTGTCGCAGCATGGCAAAGTGTTGGTGCTGGAGCGCGAAAACCACCCGGCCTATCACTCCACCGGGCGCTCGGCGGCGCTCTACACTGCGGCCTATGGCACGCCACAGGTGCGCGCGTTGACCCTGGCCAGCCGTGCATTTTTTGATAACCCGCCGACAGGCTTCTGTGAGCACCCGTTGCTGACGCCACGCGGGGAGATCACCGTGGATTTCAGTGGCGACCCGGCGGAACTGGAGCGCCAATACCAGAGCGCCAAGGCCACGGTGGCGCAGGTGGAACGGCTGAGTGTCGATGAGGCGTGCGCACGGCTGCCGATCTTGCGTCGCGAAAAAGTCCACGGCGCCATCTTCGACCCGACCGCCAGTGACATCGACACCGATGCCCTGCACCAAGGCTATTTGCGTGGCATCCGCCGCCATCACGGCGAAGTGCGTACCGACAGCCATGTGCTGGGCCTGAGCCGTGACGCCGACGGCCTGTGGCAGGTGCGCACCCAGGACGCGACCTACACCGCGCCGATCATCATCAACGCCGCTGGCGCCTGGGCCGATCATATCGGCGCGCTCGCCGGTGCGGCGGCCATCGGCCTGCAACCCAAGCGGCGTTCGGCGTTTATCTTCGCCGGGCCAGAAGGCGTCGACACGCATGCGTGGCCGATGCTGGTGGCGCTCGACGAAGCCTTCTACATGAAACCCGATGCAGGCATGTTCCTCGGCTCGCCGGCCAACGCCGACCCGGTCGAACCCCAGGATGTGCAGCCCGAAGAGCTGGACATTGCCATGGGCATCTACCAGATCGAAGAAGCCACCACCTTGACCATCCGCCGCCCGACCCGCACCTGGGCCGGGCTGCGCAGTTTTGTGCCTGATGGTGATTTGCTCGCGGGCTTCGACCCGCAGGTGCCGGGGCTGTTCTGGGTCGCGGCGCAAGGCGGTTATGGCATTCAGACCTCACCGGCCATGGGCCAGGCCAGCGCGGCCCTGGTACGCGGCGCGCCGTTGCCGGAGCTACTGACGCGGTTTGGCCTGGACGCTGGTATGCTCTCGCCCGTCCGCCTGGAGCCGCATTGATGAGCATTGCCGAACAAGAAAACGTTGTGCAGAACTTCCGGGCGATCGCCGATGCGATCGCCACGCTGTTCTTTCCCCACGCCGAAGTGGTGCTGCATGACTTGCGCACGCAAAAGGTCGATTACATCGCCAACAACTTGTCCAAACGCGCCATTGGTGACGAATCGTCCCTGGAGGACATGCTCAGCGATGACATCCGCGAAGTGAATATCGGCCCGTACGAAAAGCTCAACTGGGACGGTCAGAAGATTCGCAGCCTGAGCACGGTGCTGCACGACCACAAAGGTCGTCGCCTGGCGGTGTTGTGCATCAACCTGAATATCTCGCTGTTCGAAAACGCCAAGGCGGCGCTGGACCTGTTTCTGTCACCGAGCAAGCTGATCCCGCAGCCCGATTCACTCTTTCGTGATGACTGGCAGGAGCGCATCAACACCTTTTTGCATGCCTGGATGCGTGAGCGTCAGTTGAGCCTGAACCTGCTGACCCGCGACCATAAGCGTGAACTGGTGCTGGCGTTGCATGCCGAGGGCGCGTTCAAGGGCAAGAGCGCGTCGAACTATGTGGCGAATGTGCTGGGGATGGGGCGGGCGACGGTGTACAAGCACCTCAAGGAATTGAAGGGCTGAGCGACTGGTCCTGGAACAACGCTGATCAACTGTGGGAGCTGGCTTGCCTGCGATGCAGACACCTCGGTACATCAGGTATACCGAGTTGATGCCATCGCAGGCAAGCCAGCTCCCACATGTGACCGAGTATGGCTCTACTGTTGCTGTTTCACCCTCAATCGCCGTAGATATCGGACTTGAAGTACTGCTGTGAAATCTTCTGATACTCGCCATTCGCACGAATCCCGTCGATGGCCGTGTTCAGCTCACTGACCAACTCGGTATTGCCCTTGCGCACCGCGATCCCGGCGCCCTCGCCCACGTATTTAGGGTCTTTGAGTTCCGGCCCGACAAACGCGTAGCCCTTGCCGCGCGGCATCGACAGGAAGTCACTCAACGGGATGGTGTCGGCAAAAATCGCATCCAGGCGCCCCGAGGCCAGATCCATGTAGATCTCTTCGTTATTGCTGTAGCGCTTGACGTTGATGCCCTTGGGCTCGAACACCTCGGTGGCATAGCGGTCGGTGGTGGTGGCGCGCTGCACGCCAATGGTCTTGCCCTTGAGGCTGGCGTACTGGTCATCCACCACCGCGCCGTCCTTCATCACCAGGCGCGAGGAAGTGAAGTAATACTTGTGGGTGAAATCCACCGATTTCTTGCGGTCTTCGTTGATGGTCATGGACGACAGTGCCATGTCGATTTTCTTCACTTTCAGTGAAGGAATCAGGCCGTCGAACTCACCTTCCACCCACACGCACTTGACCTTCATCTGCGCGCACAAGGCGTTACCGATGTCATAGTCGAAGCCGACGATCTTGCCATCCTGGGTTTTGGAAGCGAACGGTGGATAGGCCGCCTCAATGCCGATACGCAAGGTTTTCTCGGCGGCCAGCACATGGCTTGAGGCAAACAGGCCCAGGGCCAGTGCGGCGATCAGCGCGGGTTTCTTCATGGTCGTTCTCTCGCAAGTTGTTGTTGGTTTGGCAAGCGTGAAGAAAGAGAGGCATAGAGCTTTTTTGTACTTATAATTCCATATTGGACTTTTAGGTATTGATCGTCAATCCATGCCGCCTTTCTACACGCTGGGGCACAAATTAATGCCCGTCTCCATCGTTTCTCCACAAAACCTCCCATGAATGTGCACGTTGGTTGCGCACACTTGCGTTCACCGTTGCGTAGCTCTATCAGGAGAACACGATGATTCCTGCCCTGGAGGCCAGCACCCTCACCCAGAAGCTATGATCACTACTGGCAAACGTGGCCATGGACCGGCAGCCACGATAAGGCAGATAAGCACGAGCGCAGGGATGCACAGGCTCGCCGCGTATTCACCGAGCAGACCATGACTGATTTCCCCGTTGCATTGATGCCCCGCCCGGAGTGCGTCAGAGACCCCCAGGCCCTCGTGCTGATTGCCGAAGATGAGCCGCAAATCGCCGACATTCTGGAGGCTTACCTCAAACGCAGCGGCTTTCGCACCGCCCACGCGCGTGACGGCCAACAGGCGCTGGACATGCACCTGGCGCTCAAGCCGGAGTTGATGTTGCTGGATGTGCTGATGCCCCATGTGGATGGCTGGCAGGTCCTTGCGCAAGTGCGCCAGCGCGGGCATACGCCGGTGATCATGCTGACCGCGCAGGACCAGGACATGGACAAGCTGATGGGCCTGCGCATCGGCGCCGACGACTATATCGTCAAGCCGTTCAACCCGGCCGAAGTGGTGGCGCGTACCCAGGCGGTACTGCGCCGCTCCATCGTTTATCGCGGCCACGCCTGCCCCACGGTGCTGCGGGTGGACGCGTTTGAAATCGACCTTGAAAGCTACGAAGCCACGGTGACGCTGGCCGGCCGCCGAGTGCCGCTGGCCTTGACCGTCACCGAATTCCGCTTGCTGGCGCAACTGGCCAAGGCACCGAAACGGGTGTTCAGCCGCGCCGAGTTGCTGGCCCAGTGTTCACCGGAAAGCGACAGCCTGGAGCGCACGGTCGACAGCCATATCAGCAAACTGCGGCGCAAGCTCGAAGACCTCGGCGTGCAGGGTGTGCCCACCAGTATCCGTGGCGTCGGCTACCGGTTCGGGTGCGTGGTGTGAAAGGGCTCAAAGGCTTGAGCCGCCAGATCATCCTGTCGATGTGCGCCGTGGTGCTGTGCGTGATCGCCCTGGCGGTGATCGGCTCGTATATTTTTTATGCATTGCTATGGACCTACTGGCCGCTCACCGACGCCGAAGTGGATGCCTGGCTGCCGGCCAAGGCTGAATGGGTTTGGATGGGCCTGACCACGTGCGTGAGCCTGGCGGTGGGCTCGATTGTGGCGCTGAAACTGTCGCGGCGCATTCTGATGCCGCTCAATTCCGTAGCCGAAAACCTGCGCAAACTGGCCGACGGCGACCTGAACGTACAGGCGGTTGCCGGTGACCAGTCGATCGGCGAAGCGGCGATCCTGGTCAATGACTTCAACAGCATGGCCAAACGCTTGCAGCGCATGGCGCAGGAGCAAGCGTTCTGGAATGCAGCGATTGCGCATGAACTGCGCACGCCCCTGACTATTCTGCGCGGGCGCCTGCAAGGGTTGGCCGAGGGTGTATTCGAACCCGACACCGCGCAGTTCTACAGCCTGCTGGGCCAGGTCGAAGGCTTGACGCGCTTGATCGAGGATATGCGCGTGGTGGGCCTGGCCGACAGTGGCTACCTGGAACTCAACCTGCAAGAAGCCGACCTGGCGACAGGCATTGAAGACGATGTGCGCTTGTTTGAACCGAGCCTGGTGGCCGCAGGTTTTGTGCTGCAACTGGACCTGCAACGCCGCACCCTGCGCTGCGACCCGGCGCGCATCCGCCAGGCGCTGCTGGCCCTGCTGGATAACATTCGGCGGCACGCGACACCGGGCAATGTCATCGTGCACCTGAGCACCCGCGACGGCTTCAACTACCTGCGCGTGCGCGATGACGGCCCCGGCATCGACGAAGGTTTTGCCGCGCGCCTGTTTGATGCCTTCCAACGCGGTGAAAACTCCCGCTCACGCGCCCAGGGCGGCAGTGGCCTGGGCCTGGCCGTGGTGCGCGCCATCGCCCTCGCCCATGGCGGCGCCGTGACCTGCCGCCGCATGGAAAACGGCGGCACGCTGTTTGAACTCAGTTGGCACGTTTGATTGAGCGAGGCACGGCGATGCGTATGTTTTTTTGGCTGTTCAAGCGCCCGCCTCGGTACCGGCACTTTGCTTTATTGGACGCAAGGCAGGTGTGCATTGCGTTTAAAAGCTGCCGCACAAAACCTGTCGGCGAGCATTGGGTAGAAGTTGAACGGGTCAACCTGTCTTGGCTGGGAACCACACTCCCAGGCTGCGCCCGTACCGTTGAGCGAGGGTAAACATGAGCAATGACATATCCCGACTCGAAGCTTCCTTAAGGCTGTACACGGCCCGTTTGAAAAGGTTGCAGCGCTTCTGGGTGCCCCTGCAACGTCGTGCCCCCAAGTGGGTGCTGGCGTTGTGGATTGTGGGCGTGTTCGTATCGCTGACCACCCAATGTTACGAGCACTGGCTGGTAACCGCGCCGATGATTTGCGCATTGATCGTGGCGGAAATCATCGTCGATGAGCGGCAAATGACGCTGTTATTGCGCGTTGACCAGGTGCGCGACTTGCTCAGGGAGGCGCGCAACCGCTACCTGTGTTGATGCTGGCGAGCCCTTGCACAATCATCGCGCTCAAGCGTAAAAGCGTTGCATCTATCGCTGAAACCGCGCAACCGCCATCACTCTTAGGGACAAGCACCATGTCGCCACTTAAAGCACCTGACGCCTGTGAAAGCCTGAACGACATCAGGGCCGGCATCGATTTTTTTGATCAGCAGATTCTTCAGGCCCTGGAACTACGCCTGGGCTATGTGAAGGCAGCCATTCAATTCAAGGCCAATGAGCAAGCGATCCCGGCACCCGAGCGGGTGGTGGCGATGCTGCAGGACCGTCGCGAATGGGCGGCGGCGGCGGGGTTTGATGTGGCGTTTGCCGAGAAACTGTTCGAGCAGATCATCCACTGGAACATTCAACAGCAGATTCTGCACTGGCGCGAGAAGCACCCGGACAGCAAAGGCTAAACCTGTGGAGAGGGAGTTTGCTCCCTCTCCACGGGAATGACGCTTAGCTGATTACAACGCTTGCTTGCAACCCATGCGCCCCGGCAACTGCCCTTGCCTGGCCTTCAACGCAGCCTGCACCGCTTGCGGCAAACCACTCCAGAATGTCAGCCCCGAGCGCTCCTCGATTTGACTCACGGGCACCTGGTAATCGCAGAAATTGGCGCCCTTGGGCGTTTCCTGGTTCATCACGAACGAAGCATACATTCCGCCTTCAGGCGAGCTGCCGACGAAGATGATTTTCCAGTAGCCACTGGGAATGGTGTGCACCTTGTTCGTGCCCGGCAGCGTGCCGACAAAATGCTCGTACAGCGGCCCGGTGGCGACATACACCGCGTCGATTCCCGCCTGCTTGCTCAGGTTGCGCTCCTGGTCTTCCAGGTGCGCCCACGGCCCCTGGTTGAGGTCGGACTTCTGTGGCGTGATGTTCGACAGGTAATTGAGGCTTTGCCAATCCGCCACGCCCGCCATCGAGGCCAGGTTGGCCTGATGGCCGCGGTCGACTTTGAGCGCGACATTGGCGCCGTTGTAATCCACCGGGTCAAGGGTTTCGCCGGCCGGGATGTCCGGGTCGGTCTGCCAGTCGCGCGCGCGGCCGCTGGCGGGGGTGGTCTTGGTGATTTTGTACGATACCCAGTTGGCAAACTTGGTAGAACCGTTGTTGTTCAGCGTGTACGCCTGACGGTTCAGTGTCAGTGGGCTGCCGCCGCTGGGGCAGCCGACCGAGCAGTTGTCGAACTGCCAGGCCTGTTGGGGCTGGGCTTGCGGTGTGATGGCCGATTCGCGGGTTCTGTCCGGTGTGGTACAGGCGGCAATCAGCGGGATCAACAGAAACGCTAAGTGTTTGGACTTTATACTTCCTTGCATGGTGTAGCTCCTTGGATGTAGCAGATTGGCGAATCAATGACAAAACGTCTGTCGGCGGCTGCGATCCATCGCAAGCCGACATAAACATTAAACCACTTAAACATTTCAAATTGTGTACAGGTTTCAGGGGACGCAAAAAACCCCGTCACGCCGCCGCAAGCCCGCCGTCGACCAAGTAAATCGCCGCAGAAAAGGTCACGATCGAAAGCAGCGTGCTGAGCAAAATGGAGGTCGTGGCTTCACGCTGATACACACCCGCCTGGTTGGCGAACATCGCCGGGATCGTCGCCGAAGGCAGTGCACTGAGCAGGATCATTTGCTGGGCGTATACGCCGTGGCGGCCCAACAGGATCATCGCGGCAAACATCAGCGCCGGCTGAATAAACAGTTTGAGCCCCAGGTTGGTCCACACTTCAGTGGACATTTTCAGCCGGTCTGCCGACATGATCAGCCCCAGGCAGAACAGCGACACACCGGGCGTCGCCTTGCCCAGCAGGTTGAAGGAGTCGGCGGCAACCGCCGGCAACTTGACCTCCAGCAGCGAGAGCAGCATGCCCAAGGCCGGCGCCCACACCAACGGGCGCCGTACCGCCGCCCACAGGCTTGAGACGAACGCCTGGCCACCGCTGCCTTTGCCGTCCGCGAGGGTCAGCAACATGATCGCCAGCGGGATCATGATCAAGGTTGCGACCAGGTTCAGCACCAGCACCGCATACAGGCTGCCGGCGCCATACAGGGTCGCGAGGATCGGAATGCCCATGAACGCCGCGTCCGGAAAGCCGTTGACCAGGCCCTTGAGCGTGGCGGCCTTGAGGTCGCGCAGGCGCCACCAGCCAATGCCCAGCGCCAGCCCGAACATGCCGACGATGCCGATGACCGTGGCCAGGATAAAGTTGAAGTCCAGCAGTTGCGCACGCGGCGTACTGGCCATGCCCACAAACAGCAGCGACGGCATGATCCAGCCCAGCACCAGACGGCTGATCAGCAGGCTGTCGGCGTGGTCCAACTTGCCGCGTTTGCCAGCGATAAACCCCAGGGCAATCACCACGGCAACGGGCAACAGCGGCCCGGTAATCCTGTCTAGCACGCGCTCGTTCCTCGTGGTTATTGTGGCTGATCTCGAGGGAGGATCCTGGCCAGGCGAACGTGCGGCGCAAGCTACGTGACGGGCGGGTGTTCACCAATTAAATAAGGCATGACATTTATTTCATGTGCAGGGTTTGAATCCATGCGCGGTCAAGTGTGGGAGCGGCGGTGCGACGATTCGACTTGCTCGCGAAGGCGGTGGGTCAGTCAATTCATCTGTCACTGACCCACCGCATTCGCGAGCAAGCCCGCTCCCACATTTAGCTCGCGTTACATCAGAATCATGTCAATGCAGGTGATTGGACGCGCAGGCCTTACAATGAGCGGGTCTGCTGCGGGTGCAGGCACGGGCACTTATCATGACCGCTCACTTATTCCCAGGCTGGGGCTTTAAATGGACATCAAGCAACTCAAATTCCTGATCGCGCTGGAGCAGACCCGGCACTTCGGCCAGGCGGCTGCACGCTGCCATATCACCCAGCCGACCCTGTCGATGCGCCTGCGCAATCTGGAGGATGAACTGGGCCTGGAGCTGGTCACCCGTGGCCAGCGTTTCGAAGGCTTCACTCAGGCCGGTGAACGCGTGCTGGCCTGGGCCAGAACCCTGCTCGCGGCGCATGACGGTTTGTTTGCCGAAGCGGCGGCGTGTCGCGGCCAGTTGGTGGGCAGCCTGCGCTTGGGGTTGGTGCCGCTCAGCGGGTTCAACTCGATCAGTTACATCCAGGGTCTGTCCCAGACGTTTCCAGAGCTCAAGTTCAGCCTGTCGTCGATGAGCTCGGACAAGATCATCGAAGGCCTGGGCACCAACCAACTGGATTTGGGCGTGTGTTACCTGGACCACGTAAACCCCAATTACCTGGAGGTTTTCGAACTGGGCGAAACCCGCGTCGGCCTGTTGTACGACACGCGCCACTTCCAGTTCGAAGGCACCGAAATGAGTTGGGAAGACGCCGCGCAATTGCCCCTGGGAATGATCAGCAATGGCATGCACTATCGAAAATCCATTGACCTGAGCTTCCGCAGCCGTGGCCTCGACCCGCAGCCCATTCTCGAAAGTGATTCGACCTATCAGCTGTTTCAGGCGATCCACGAAGGGTTTTGCTGCGCGATCATGCCGCTGGACAGCGGCATGGAAAACCCGATCGAGAACCTCGCCTTCATCAACCTGCCGGACGCCAGCGTGCTCGCGCCACTGGGGTTGGTGATGCGCAAGACCGAACCGCGCTCGGCCATCGCCGAGAAGTGTTTTGCCCACGCCAAACAAGTGTTTGCCGCCAAGGGCCCTCAATAAAGAGGGACTCAGTTGGACACTTGCTCAAGGAAAATCAGTTGCAACGGCTCACTGAGCAAGTCATCGGCCGTGGCTGCAAATTGCTTGAAGTACGGCGTGGCAAAATGCGCATCGAGGGCCGCCTGGTCCTTGAACGCTTCACGCATGTAGAAAGTGCCAGGGGCATCGCGCAGCTCAAACAACACATAGTCGAGGTTACCGGGCTCGGTGCGCGTTGGCGCGACCAGGGCCAACAAGCCGTGTTTGAGGGCCTGCTGTTTGCCGGGTTTGGCTTTGAGCACGGCGATGGAAACCAAGGGTTTTGGCATAGGGGTCGCTCCGTCAGGGGAATGGCTCGCACAACCTGCAATCAACAGCGCAAGCAGCGTCACACCCGTCGAAGTGATGAGGGTTTTAAATACCATGTTGATAAACGCCGCAGGTGGTTAAGGAGAGCCCCAGCGTAATAAAACCCCGGTTGCGTCAGCCATCCGCACGGGGCACATAGACTTTCAATGGAATATTGAAAGTGACTTGAACAGCAGGCGACGGCACAGGGTTCTGACGCTTACACCCGAAAACGCAGCGGCCGGAAGTTGCTCAGCAACGGCGAAGCCACGCCGGTGATCAGCTCTTCGCTCAAGAGCCGCGCCAAGGTGGGCGCCAGGGTCAAGCCTGGATGAGCGCTCAGGATATAAAGCCCGCCGGCGTCACCCGCTGACCCTACGATAGGCAGGCCGTCGCCAGACAGCGGCCGCCACCCTACCGCTACGGACTTCAGCGCGATGGATTGCGCGCCGTGCAACTGCCCACGAATGGCCTCAAGGGCTCTGAGCCCAATGGCAGCGGGGCCATTTTCCGGCGTATCGTCGATGTAGTCTTCAGCCGCAATCAAGGTACGCGTGTCGCCTTGACGAGCTTCCATTTCGGCGTTCGAAACAATGCCATTGAGCAGTGCCTTCGCCACTTCAAACTTCAGCAGAATCGCCGGGGATGGTCGAATGGGCAGATGCAGGTTTTGGCCGGCTAAAAGATCAAGCACTCCCAAGCCCGCAGCCAGTACCGTTTTATTGCCATACCAGTTGCCTGCCTGCGTATTGACGCCCACGACCTGGCCATTTTCAACGAGCAACTGGCGCACTGTGCAATCGCAGACTACCCGTGCGCCACAGCTTTCAGCGGCCAGAACCAGGCATTCAATGGCTTCGACCGGCGAGATAACCCCTGCGGCCTGCATACAGCGGGCGTGAAGAGGCGGATGAGCAAGATGGGGCTCAAGTGCTCGGATTTCATCCTGCAGAACAGTGCGGGGTTGAAGGGGAGAAAGGTTCGGGCCCACTGCTGATGCTTTGGGATTTTCCAGGCAAACGCCATAGGTCAACTCTGTACACCAACGCATCGGTAACGACGGCAAAGCGGCTTGAAGGTGGTGATAATCATCCACTACGCTTTGCGCCAAAGGCTGCACGGGTTCGATCAATGCACTGGCATTGATCCAACCGAAGGCGTGGCCGCTGGCACCGCTGGCAGGCCGGGAGCCTTCAATGAGCATCACACGCTGCCCGGCCCGGGCGCAGTAATAGGCCAAGGCCGCACCATGAATGCCGGCGCCCACAATAATCAGATCGTATGGGTTCATTAAAACAACTCCCTTGCCTGGCACTTAGTATTGCTTCCCGGGGCCGCAGATCAGCCCTGCCCGTTTGCTGCATGCTGATGCCTGCGATAGCTGGAAAGTGAAACCCCGGTTTGACGCTTGAAGTAGCGGCACAAGTACGAAGCATCGGCGAAGTTGAGCGCGTCCGCCACTCGACCAATCGCCAGATTACTGTATGAAAGAAGCGCCTTGATCTCCAGCGTCACCTGCCGATCGATCAAGCCCTTGGGGCTGTCATTGAAAAACGCCTTGGTCAGCTGCGACAGGTAGAACGGCGTGATACTCAGCGCACCGGCGTAGAACTTCACCTCTCGATGACGCGTGCAATGTTTGCCGATCAACTCCCAGAAGCGCCAGCTGAGCATTTCCTTGCGGCTGAACGCCTGGCCGCTCGTTGGCTGAGCGGGAAGCTGCTCGGCCATTTTCAGAAAAAAGGTCTGTAGCTGGTTGCGCAGCATGATGTGCGTGTAAGTCGGACAGCTGCGCGCGATGTCGCGCATCTGTGCGACCCAGCCCTCTATCAGCGGCCTGTCATGCTGGGCAGGCACGCAGTGAGGATGGTCATGCAAAAACACAAACAAGGGGGTTGGCAATGGGTAGGCAACCTCCGCTGCAAAGCGTTTGGGTATCAGGCAAAAAAATACGTTGAATCGACGTGAGTGGCGTTTGAACCAGGCAATCGTGTCCTCAGCCAGTACCACCACGTCGCCACGCCGCACCGCATGCTCTTTGAAATTAAGCGTAAGTCGCGCACTGCCTGACAGGCATACCAGCAAGGTCAGGTAGGCATGACCGAAAGCGAGCGGCAGCCCCAGCCCTTCGGCCAGTGTGGTCTCCCCCATCCGTAACGGATCATCGGGGGCGGAAAGTTTCGGAATGTGATGCATTGGGCCTCCGTGCTGCAACCTGCAAGAGCGTAAATCCTATCACCCGTGGACACAGTAGTTTCGATAAGTACCGAAACCGCCAAGGTACTGGCGTGTACCGATCAGGCGTCTGTGACTACGCTGTGCCAAACGAAGCCATCGCTGACGGATACAGGCCATGCCACTGAACACACAACGAACCTTGCTGCGCCCCTGGCAAGACACAGACGCCGCCGACCTTTACGAATATGCCAAGGACACCCGCGTCGGCCCCATCGCCGGGTGGCCGCCGCACACCAGTGTGCAGAACAGTGCAGAGATCATCCGCACCGTCTTCAACCACCCAGAGGTCTACGCCGTCGAACTCATAGAGAACCGCCGCGCGGTAGGCTGCGTGGGCATCCTGATCGGCAGCCACAGCAACTTTGAAATCAGTGAGCGTGAAGGCGAAATCGCCTACTGGATCGGTGTGCCGTACTGGGGCAAAGGCCTGATCCCCGAAGCCGTGCGCGAAGTGATGCGACACGCCTTTGAGACCTTGCACCTTGAAGCACTCTGGTGTGGCTACTTTGCCGATAACACCCAGTCATACAGCGTTCAATCGAAGTGTGGTTTTCGCTTTCATCACACCGAGGCAAACCAATACAACGCCTTCTTCGACGACTATCGGACCGCACACATCAGCCGCATCACTTACCAGCAGTGGCTGACACCTACCCCAGCCAGATAGAGCCCCACGCCGAACACCGCGTGACTGATCACACTGCGCAGGCAGTTCTTGCCCGGCGTGGGTGTCTTGGAGGAGGCAAACCCCGCGCCCATGGCGGGTTGAATCAAAAACAGCGGAACAGCCACGGTGGCGATACCCAGCACCAATGCCGGCATGAATGTGGGCGCCTGCATCCAGGCGACTCCTTCTATTCCCACCAGCAGCAGCGCAAACACCATCCCGGTGACGTAGTGCGCGATCCAGCCCAGGGCAACCTCGCCCTGCACGGGCGCCGCTTGGGCAATGCTGCGATGGGCAAACTGCCCGTGGCACGCATGCCCGACCCAGCGCCCCACGAAGGCGAAATTCAGCGTGGGCACCTTGAGCGCCTTCATCAACAGCATCCACATATCCATCACGACCGTAGCCCCGACCCCCAATAAAATCACCTGTGCAGCCACGTGCAGCGATGCCATACCGACCTCTTATTCATGGACCCATTTGACCTGCGCAGGCATCATAGAAGTTGAAGTCAACTTCAAGTCAAGGGTCTGGTAATGGATATCACTGAGGTGGTCAAACGCACGGGCGTACCGGCGCATACCTTGCGTTTTTATGCGAAGAAAGGGCTGATCAGCTCCATCAGCCCGCCTGGCGCTCGCCGCCAGTTTGGCGCGGCGGTGATTGAGCAATTGGCGCTGATCGCCCTTGGGCAGGCGGGCGGTCTGTCACTCGATGAGATACAGGCCATGCTCTGCCCCAATGGCCAGGCCACGGTGGACAGAGCGGTGCTGTTGGCCAAGGCGGATGAGATCGACGAAACGGTCAAACAACTGCAGGCCATGAGTCGCGGATTGCGCCACGCTGCGGCCTGCCCTGCTCCCGACCACGCGCAATGCCCGAACTTTCGTCGGTTACTCGAGATTGCCGCCGCAGGCGCCTTCAAGCGTGCCAGGCACGCGGGCGCGAGCCTGGCACGTTAGTGTTCAGTTGAGCCTCTGCAGGCAGCCGATCAAGGTCTGGATAAAGCCTTGCAGCGCAGTGGGCAGCGCGCGTTTAGGCATGGTCAGCACCTGGACAGTGCGGTCGGCAAATCGCGGGTTCGACAGCGGCACCGAAACCAGGTCACTGCGCTCATTCACTTGCTGGCTGATGGCACCACCAAACGAGATGGTGTCGGAATGGCGCACAAACTCATGAATCGCACCGGAGTAGTTGCAGGTCATCACATGGTTGAAGTGCAGCCCTTCCATTTCGCACACCAGGTCGAACAGCTGCCGCAGGGTCGTGCCTTTGGGGGTCAGCGCCAAGGGGTACGGCAGCAGCGCACGCATTGGCAATGTCTTGAGCGTCGACAGCGGATGGTCGGCACGCATCAGCGCGCGAATGGCCGAGCGGCTTGAATAGAGGATCTCGACGCCATCAGTGGGCGCGGTGCTGAACGTCAGCCCTACATCGGCATCGCCACGTTTGATTTTTTCCGCGCATTCAAGTGGTGACATCACCTCCAGCACGTACTGGAAGTCTGGGGATTGCTGGTAGTGCTGGATCAGCACATGGGGCAGGAAATAACGCGAAAGGCCCTCCGTGGACACCAGGCGAATCACCCGCGCACCGGGGTATTCGCCGCCGCGCAGCTCCGACAGCAACGCTTGCTCTTCCAACGACGCACGTCGGGCATGGTGGGCCAACGCGTTACCCGCCGCCGTCGGTTCCATGCCCCGTGGCCGGCGCTCGAACAGCGCCACGCCGACGCTCTCTTCCAGCAACGCGATCTGGCGGCTGACCGCGCTGGGCGCGATGTGCAAACGCTCACCGGCGGCGGCCAGGGAGCCGGAATCGAATACGGCCAGAAAGTAACGGTAATCCACGGGCGTCTTCCTTTAAAAAGCATCTATTAATTAGAAGCCAGTCTTCAAAAAACAGCAATATACAGTCTGGTAGGTGACTTCTATATTGGCCTGAATCTTTCAGCCTTAGTGGAACGGACATGTCCAAGCAACAGGCACTTGCCAGTGTTCGCCAGCACTTCTCTGCCGGCCATTTCGAAACCGATCTGCGCCGCCGTGTGGCGATTCGCAGTGAAAGCCAGGCACCCGGCCAGGCGCCCGAATTGGCGCGTTATCTGGACGAGGAGATGCAACCGGCGCTGGAGCGCATGGGCTTTGCCTGCCAATCGCTGCACAACCCGACAGGCGCAGGCCCATTGCTGTTCGCTGAGCGCCACGAAAGCGCCGACCTGCCGACCGTGCTCACCTATGGGCACGGCGATGTGGTCCTGGGTTACGCCGAGCAATGGCGTGAAGGCCTCGACCCTTGGGTGCTGACGGTAGAAGGTGATCGCTGGTATGGGCGCGGTACCGCCGACAACAAGGGCCAGCACAGCATCAACCTGGCGGCGCTGGAAGCGGTGATCAACGCGCGCCTGGGGCGCCTGGGGTTTAACGTCAAGGTGCTGTTTGAAACCGGTGAAGAATGCGGTTCGCCCGGCTTGCGTGAGGTCTGCACGGCTCACCAGGCGCTGCTGCACGCCGATGTGTTTATCGCCTCGGACGGTCCACGCCTGAACGACAGCCGCCCGACGCTATTTCTCGGTTCTCGCGGTTCGGCACTGTTCTCCTTGCAGGTGCAGGCCCGCGACAAAGGCCTGCACTCTGGCAACTGGGGCGGCGTGATGTCCAACCCCGCCGTGGTGCTGGCCAACGCACTGGCCAGCCTAGTGGATCAGCATGGGCGCATTCGCTGCCGAGGGCTGGTACCGGCATCGATCCCCGACTCGGTGCGTGACGCCATCCATGAGCTGGGCATCGATCAACACGCGCTCGGCCGCCCACTGGATGTGGATTGGGGTGAGCCAGGCCTGACCCTGGGCGAACGCCTGTTTGCCTGGAACACCCTGGAGATTCTGGCGTTTACCGCCGGCAACCCTGCCAAGCCGGTGAATGCCATTCCACCGTCAGCCATCGCGCATTGCCAACTGCGTTTTGTGGTCGGCACCGACTGGCAGAACCTGGAGCACCTGTTGCGCGAGCACCTGGATGCGCAGGGGTTTCACAGCGTGAACATCGTGATCGATCGGTGCACACCCAGCACGCGCCTGGACCCGGACAATGCCTGGGTGCGCTTCGCGAAAAAAGTCATCAGCGACACCACGCCCAGGCAGGTCGCGGTATTGCCCAACCTTGCCGGTACGCTGCCAAACGACATTTTCGCCGATGTGCTGGGGCTGCCCACCGTGTGGGTTCCGCACTCCTACCCCGGCTGTTCGCAGCATGCGCCCGATGAACACCTGCTGGGTTCGGTGGCACTCGAAGGCCTGCAGATCATGACGGCCCTGTTCTGGGAACTGGGCGACATCGCGCACTCGCGCGCCGAATAAAAACAACGGGCTCGACCCTTTGCCTCTGCCGCTCACACACTTACAAAACCAGGAGCGTCGAACATGACAGCGTTATCATCTACCCTTGTGACCCCGGCAACCGACCCGGCCAAATCCATCTGGAAACCGGTCGGCGCCGCCTTGATCGGCAACACCCTTGAATGGTTTGACCTGTCGGTCTACGCCTACTTTGCGTTGACCATCAGCAAGGTATTCTTCCCCGCCGCAGACCCGGCCGTTTCACTGTTCCTGGCCTTCGCGACTTTCGGCATCTCGTTCCTGATTCGCCCGCTGGGCGCGGCGGTGCTGGGCTCGTATGCCGACCGCCAAGGGCGCAAGAAAGCCTTGAGCCTGTCCATATTGCTGATGCTGATCGGCACGGCCATGATCGCGGTAATGCCGAGCTATGCAAGCATCGGCATCATCGCGCCCATCGGCATTTTGTTCGCCCGCCTGCTGCAAGGCTTCTCCGCCGGCGGCGAGTTTGGCAGTTCAACCGCGTTCATGATGGAACACGCGCCGCAAAAGACCCGCAACTTCGTCGCCAGCCTGCAGTTTGCCAGCCAGGGTTTCGGTGTGGTGATTGCCTCGTTGTTCGGTTACTTCCTGACCTCCTGCCTGAACGACCAACAGATGTTCGATTGGGGTTGGCGCGTGCCGTTTTTCTTTGGCTTGATCCTGGGTCCGGTGGGGCTTTATATCCGCCGCACGGTGGATGAGTCCCCCGACTTCAAGGAAAGCGAGCCGGGCTCGCAGCCATTAAGGAACGTTTTGTATTCGCAAAAGACCTTGTTGCTGGTGGCCATGGGCGTGTTGATCGTGTCGACGGCCTCCAACTTCATGATCAAATACATGCCGTCCTATGCCGCCACCACCTTGAATATCCCGCAGTCATCGGGCTTTTTGGCGACCCTGACCGGGGGCTTGATCCTGACCCTGGTCACACCGGTTGTCGGCTTCATTACCGGCTTTGTCAGCCGCATCAAGATCATGCTGTGGGCCTCGATCCTCTATATGTTGATGATCGTTCCGGCGTTCATGTGGCTCAATACAGTCCCCAGTGCCACGTCGCTGTTGCTGGTTGTGTCGATGATGGCATTGATCAAGGCCGTGTATTTCGCACCGCTGGCCTCACTCATGGCCGATGTGTTCCCGGTGCAGACTCGCGTCACGGGCATGTCGCTGAGCTACAACCTGTCGGTGACGATTTTCGGCGGGTTTGCGCCGGTAAGCGCCACGGGGCTGATCGCGCTGACGGGTTCGCAACTGGCCCCCAGTTTTTATCTGATCCTGGCTGCTGCCCTGAGCATCAGTGCCTTGTGGGTCGCCAAACGAAGGTTAAAACTGCGATAGCCACATGCCCTACTAAAAATACGCTTTACCAAAACCACGCCTTACCATAACCAATAGGGCAGAAACTTGGGTGTCGGTTCATCGGCCAACTCCAGGTGGTAAGTAATCGAATTGAAGAAAAACATATCCAGCACCAAAAAGGCCGCAGCACCAAAACACAACAGCATGAACTCTCGCTGTGGATGTGCCTGGAACCGCGACGTTACCCAAGGGCGAATGGCAATAAGGCCGGTCAACCCCGCGCACGCGCCAAGATAGTTAGGCCGCAGCGGCGTCGCCGCATACAGGCCATAGATAAAGGCAAGTAACAACATGCCCAGGCCGACCACAGGTAAGTTCAGGCAGAACCTCAGCAACTTGTCGCGGGTACTTGCAAAGCGCTGGCTGCGATCCACGAAGATATAGGCGGCCAATAATGAAATAGCCGGCGTAATCGAAAGGATGTAACGCGCCTTCTTGGAACTTGGAATCGTGAACAGTACGATCACCACCAATAACCAACCCGTCAGGTACAGCAGCATCTGAGTGGCCGGCGCCGGCGCGCGCGCAAAAAAGTGTTTGCCCTTCTTGAAGATCACGTTTAATGCAATAAAGGCCGTGACGCCATAGGTGAGCAAGCCTGCGGAGAAGTAGAAGTAGTACCGCGGTGCGTGATCAGTGCCAAAGCGCCCCAAGCCCTGCATGACCAGCACCTCCTGCACAAAAGCCTGCCCACCTTGCAGGTACGCCGCGCCGCTCAGCACGGCAATGCCGGCGGCCAGCACCAGGCCCGCGAGCAGGCAGAACACCAGCAACAGGCGCCACTGTCGGCTTAACAGATAATAAGCGGCGACCACGCCCGCCGGGCCGATCAGGCCAATAGGGCCACGAAAGGCAAAGCCCAGCGCCAGGCCCAGAAGTACCGGCAGCAAGTGAAAGCGATGCGGGTGGAACTGGCCCGCATAGGCCAGGTAAAAACACATCACGGTAAACAGCGCCGGGTAGATGTCCAGTGCCAAGGAGTTCACGCCATCCAGGAATGACCAGGTAAACAGCGCAAATACCACCGCAAAGGCGCCCCATTTTTTTTCATGCAAGGCACCCAGCTTGTAAATAAACACCAGCATCAAGGCGGCCGCCACGCAAAAAGGCAGCCCCATCGACAGAATGGATACACGCCCAAACGGCAAGGAAACCAGGTACACAAGCAGTGTATTGAGCACCGTGTAATCGGGGTACGGCTGCAGGTCATCGGCAATCGGAAACAGCGTCACGCCATGGGCGAGCATATACTCGGCAAAGTCGACAAAACGTGTGGTGTAGTTGAGCACAGCCGGTTTGTATTGCAGGGCAGCCAATACAATAAACGCCACTATAAATATAGCTGAACAGGGTTTGTTTACAGCCAGTTCCTTTAGCCTTTTCATGCGACCTGGTGCCTGTTGAAAACGCGCAGGCTAGCATGTTGTTTTTTCGAGCATCCAGACCGCAAAGGTAAAGAGTTGTAAAGGTAATAGCGCCTGTTTACTCACCTTAGTAAGTTCTGAACAACAGCTGAATAACTGTTAATAAAAGCACTGATTAATTAACGCAGGTATTGATTTTTACTTATAAACTCGGCTGCGCCGTGAAGTAGCGCCCAGGCGTCACCCCAAACGTGCGGCGAAACAGCGCGATGAAGGCACTGACGTTGTCATAACCCAACTCCAACGCGACACGCGTGACGGGCGCGCCCGTGGCGAGCCTCTCCAGCGCGCGCAACAAACGCACGCGCTGACGCCACGCGGTAAAGCTGAACCCGGTTTCCAGCACAAACCGCCGCGTCAGTGTGCGCGGGGCGATGCCCGCCCAGGCCGCCCACTCCTGCAAGTTGCGCTCGTCGTCAGGGCAAGCGGACAGCGCCTGGGCGATCTTGCGCAGGCGCGCATCCTGAGGCATCGGCAAGCCCAAGATTACACGGGGCAGTGTGCGGATCTCATCCACAATCACTCCAGCCAAGCGCCGCTGCGCAGCATCCAGCTCAGCGCTTTGCCAGGCGGCAGCGCGCATCACTGCCTCACGCAAAAGGCCCGAGGTGGCGAGGATGCAAGGCGTATCCGGCAACTCGACACAGCCCTGCGGCGACACATACACACTCCAGCCTGCGAAGGGGCCATGGGAGCACGCGCCATGGGAGACATTCGGCGGGATCCACACCGCATGGGTGGCCGGCACCACCCACTGGCTGGCGCCGGCGTCCACCGACAACAAGCCCTGGCTTGTGCCCAGCAACTGCCCACGCCCATGGCAATGGCGCTCGGTGATACGCCATTCAGCGTCCACTCGGACCACGGCGACCACCAGCGGGTCGTCGACAGCAGTTAATACCGAAGTGGGAATTAACGGAGTGGGCATAAATGGCCTTAACAGACTATTAATTGTCTTTGATAGCGTACTCAGGCCAGATTGGCGCGTCTATAGTCGCAGCCTCTTCTCCCAGGAATACACAGCATGCGCGCCGAAGAACTGTTACCCGATGACCAGAATCAGACCGAACGCCACGGCATTGTTATCCGCAAAGGCAGCGTGGGTGCCTTTCTGGTGAATGCCCAGGCCTGGTGTGATCCAAACACCGATGCACACCAGCGAACCATTGCCGAGCAAGACCTGCTGGCGTTGCTCCCGGCATTACGTGCGCTGGGGCTGTTCGAAGTGTTTACGATTCGAGACCCGCAGTTGCAGCGCCTGGTGGATCAGTATTAAGCGCACGATTGGCGGGCTGGGTACTGCGGATATAACGTGCCGGCGATGAACCCAGGGTCTTGCGAAACATACTGATAAAGGAGCTGACCGACTCATACCCCAACGCCTCGGCGGTGCGCTGTACCGACTCGCCTTCGGCCAGGCTTTGCAAGGCCACAATGATTTGCCATTGCTTGCGCCACTGGCCAAATGTCAGCCCGGTTTCGTGCTTGACCAACCGCGCCAGCGACCGCTCACTCATCGCCACCTGATGCGCCCAATCGGCCATGGTGCGGCGGTTTTCCGGGGCCTGTGCCAAGCTGCGCGCGATAGCACGCAGTTGCGTCGAGGCCGGCAGCGGCAGGTACAGCTGCTCCGAAGGCGCTTGCTCCAATAGTTCGAGCAGCACGCTCGCCAAGCGCGCGGTTGCACTGTGCGCCGGATAATCCTGCTCCAGGGCGCCCAGGTGCTTGATCAACTCCAGGATCAACGGCGACAGCACCAGGGTGCAGCATTTTTGCGCCAGCGCGGCGGCCCCCGGTTCTATGAATAAAAACCCGACCTTGCCGTTGGCGGTGATGCGGTTGCTGTGCGCAACCTCGGCCGGGATCCACACGCCAAACCCTGTCGGCACCATCCACACGCCATCCTCCACGGTGCACACAATGCCGCCGTGATAGGCCACCACCAGTTGGCCTTTACGGTGGCGGTGTACAGCGTATTCGGCGTTATGGCGCTGGGTGCCCAGCATCATCGCGACCGCAGGCTGATGCAGCGCATCAAACTCAAACTGGTCAACCGTGTAGAGCGTGGTGTCGTCCATTGCCGGGTACTCGCGTGTCCGAATTTGATTATAAGTTGGCAGCATACTCAATATCGGCACATATGAGTATTTCTTACCATCGTCAACAGGGCCTTCAGCGTGAAGGCCGATGGCGAGACTCACGCAATGCTTAGCGAAATCACGATTGCCAACCTCTACCTGCCGCCTTTTCTGCTCTACATGGGCGCTGCCGCGCTGATTTACGCGGTGCTCGAACGCCTCCTGCGCGGTTGGCTGGATTGGACCTGGCACCCCAGCCTGACGCGGTTCTTTGTGTCCGTGGTGATCCTTTCAATACTGGTATTGAAGCTGTGAGGGGCCTGCCATGACACTCGATAAAATCCTCAAGAGCCTGGTGACCCTTGGGCTCGGGCTGCTTGCGGTGTTTTTCTGCACCCAGTTGTGGCGTGCCTACGTACTGGCACCCTGGACACGCGACGGGCGCGTCAGCGCGCAGGTCATTCGCATTGCACCCGAGGTGTCCGGCCAGGTCGAACAGTTGCGGGTGGGCGACAACCAGTGGGTGGCCAAGGGTACGTTGCTGTATCAGATTGATCAGCGCGCCTACCTGCTGGCCCAGCAACAGCGCACGGCCGAACTGGCCCAGGCGCGTAGCGTGCTTGAGCAGCGCAGCGCGCAGTTCAGGCGGCGCCAGCAACTCGGCGACGCCATTGCACGGGAGCAGACCGACAATGCCGCCCAGGACCTGGCCGTGGCCAAAGCGCAGGTGGACGCCGCTCAGAGCCAGTTGGCCCAGGCGCAGCTTGACCTGGCGCGCACCACCCTTCGTTCCCCAGTCGACGGCTATGTGACTCAGCTTCGCTTGCAGCCGGGTGATTACGCGGTGGCGGGCAGCACCAATATCTATGTGGTCGACAGCCACAGTTTCTGGGTCACCGGGTATTTCGAAGAGACCAAGCTGCCGGGCGTTCGGGTGGGTGCGCCGGCCTCGATCAAGCTGATGGGGTTTGCCCCGCTGCTCAAAGGGCATGTCGCCAGTATCGGCCGCGGGATTGCCGACGGTAACGAGTTGCGCAGCGACAGCGGCTTGCCCCAAGTGGCGCCGACGTTCAGCTGGATACGCCTGGCGCAACGCGTGCCGGTACGCATTGAACTGGACAGCGTGCCAGCGGGTGTGGAGCTGGCGGCAGGCATGACCGCCAGCGTCGAAGTCACTGAGGCCGGTGCCGAGCCGCACTGGCGACTGACTCGCTGGCTGCAGGAGTACCTGTGATGACGGGGCCGGTGGCGCGCGTGTTGGCCGTAATGCCCAAGGTGTGGACACCCGGCTCGTCGGGTTACGTGTTTCGCAGTCTGGCGGCCGCCTCCCTGGCGCTATGGCTGGGCCTGCAGCTGAACCTGGACTCACCCTTCTCGGCGACGTCGACCGTGTTACTGCTGATTCATCCGCTACAGGGCGCGGCGGTTGGCAAAGGCCTCTATCGAGCGCTGGGCACCGCGCTGGGGCTGATCGCGGCCGTGGTCCTGACGGGTTTGTTTACGCAGAAAATGTTGCTGTTCATCCTCGCAATCGGGCTGTGGCTTGGGCTGTGTGTCGCCGCCATGACCCTGCTGCGGCATTACCACGCCACCGCAGCCGTGGTCGCCGGCTACACCGTTTGCCTGGCCCTCGGCCCGGCGATCGTCGCCCCTGCGCAAGCCTTCGATCATATCGTCACACGGGGATCGGCGGTGGCGCTCGGCGTGTTGAGCTTGAGCCTGGTGGCCACACTGTTCGGGCGCAAGACGGTCGAGCTGCAACTCAAGCAAGTGCTTGGGGATGTCTGCTCGCGCACACTGCGGTTGCTGGCGACTTACTATAGCGGCGAACGTGAGACGTCCAGAGTTGAGCAAGGCCAACTCGCCAGCGATATCGCCAAGGTGGATGACCTGCTCGGGATCGGTCGAGGTGAATCACAGCTGATCCGCGCCCGGCTGTCGACCCTTCAGGCCGGGCTGGCATATTTGCACGCCGCCGTCCTGCACAGCGTGCCGACCTGTGCGCCTGCTTTACCGGCGTGTATTCACACGGGCCAGGCGCTGCAGCAAATGGCCGAAGCCCGCCCGGACTTTTTCACGACCGCCGCGCAGGTCAAGGCCCTGCAAGACCGCCTTGAAGATGAACCTGAACACCCCGCGCGGCTGAGCGAGCCGCTGGCGGACTTGTCCAGCGCCCTGGAGTGCTTTGCCTGCCTTGAGCGCACACCACCGGCGCCCGCCCGTGCGGTCGGTTTTCACCGCCACTATGGCGATGCACTGCGCAATGGCATTCGCGCCCTGGTCGCAACGCTGGCCACCGCCGCCGTGTGGTACCTCACGGCCTGGGACCAAGGCCCGTCGTTGCTGGCGGTTTTAGGCCCCTATTGCACCTTGCTGGCGGCCACTGCGGCGCCCACTCGTGGCGTTGCGGCGTTCTTCAAGGGCACGCTGTACGGCGTGTTGGCGGCGACGGTGTGCAAGTTCCTGCTGCTGCCTCATATCAGTGGCGTTGCGCTGCTCATCGTCGTACTGAGCGCCTTCTGGATCATCGGTATTCAGGCCACCACCCGGCCGCGACACGCGTTTCAGGGCATTGCCTACCTGGTCACTTTTAACACGCTGGTCAGTACCGCCGGGACTGCTCAATACGACTTCATCGATTTTGCCAATCAGGCCCTCGCCTGGCTGGTGGCACTGGCGATTTGCCTGTTGGCGTTCCAGCTGTTGCCAAGAAACGCCGAGCGCCACGTGCGCGCGATAAAGCGCGCCGTTCACACCAGCACCCGACAGTTATTGCGCGATGGCGCACGCATGGACCTGCTGAAGTGGCAGGCCAGGCAACAACACCGGATCGTGTCGTTGCAGGCGCTCACTGGCCCTGATGCCCCACTGCTTCACACGGCTGGCTATCTGTCACTGCAACTGAGCCGCAGCCTGCAACGCCTGCAAGACCAGGCCCGGCATCTGCCACCCGACACACCCAGCGCACGCTGCGCACAAAGTGGCGCCCGGCGCCTGTCCCGGTTTGCCGCCCACCCTGCGCTCAATGCCCTCCAGGCCCGACGCACTGCGCGCGCATTGACGCGCCTGGGCGCACGCGAGCTGGCGGGTTGCTACCAGGATGCAGCCGATCTGCTGGCGCAATACGCCCGTGCGGAAGGCGGCGCGCACTTGAATTTAAACAACCAAGGTGAACGAACATGAAGACACTTTTTATCGCGGCGCTGTCAGGGCTGATCCTGTGTGTTGCAATGACCGCCCAGGCCTCGGACGGTGCTGAGGCGCTGGCGCGCTGGCAGCAGCAGTTCAAACAGGAGCAAGCGCAGAAACGGCGTGCTGAGCGTGATGCAGCCGAGCATAAGGCAAACTCGGAGGAACCTCCTCCATCGTCCGCTTCAGGTCGATAAAGGCCCGCGATCAACCCAGCCTGCCTGCCACTCGTCGACAAAATAGCGTGAAGGAAAACCCCAACTACTGTATTTATATACAGCCAAATAAGTGAAACCACTTTTGCGCTGTAGAAAAACAGCGCTATGACGGCGGTCATACGCTTCGGGCCATGTCGACCCACACCCAAGCACGCATTTTACTTAAGGATGAGTAGCATGAACGACGATTTGAAGCAGTCAGGCTCTACCACAACCACCCAGACCACCGTCTCGCAGGAGCAGATCAAAACCGGCAGAGTCCTGGATTTCACCTGGGCGCCTAACGCCAACACCACCAGCACCATCGTCTCGGCAGACTACATCGACTACCAGGTCGATACCTCCCAGGGCAGCCCTACCGGCGATAGCCACTCCATTGCCCGCTTTACCTATGCCCAGGGCAAGGGTGGCGGCCAGATCAGCACACTTTTTCTGGAAGAGTTACGCGCCGGTGTGCGTGCCAACACCCAGATCGGGCTGATGGTAGGGCGCAAATGGGCGCTGGACCCCAGCACAGACGTCTCCGGCAGCATCGGCACCTATGTGTTGGAACAGTTCGACGACATGCGCGCCAGTGTCAACTATGTCGGCACCTTCGCGCGCGTCTTCGCCGACCCCAGGATGGTCACCTACCACGCCGGGGGCCACGTGCACACCAGTGCCTCAATCACGGCCAGCAGGCCCTTGACCATGGCCGATTCAGGCAAGTCGATCCTGGTGATCAGCAACACTGACGTCACACTCACCCTGGGTGACAATGTGGCTGAAGGGTTCAAGGCCACGCTGATCCAGGCGGGGGCCGGCAAGATCAACATTGCGGCATCGGGCAGCCATACGCTCTACAGCAACGCAGGGGTGCGAACGAACACGCTCAATCCACTCGATGAGCTGGAAGTCAGTACCTTCCCGGCCGGCCCGGTCTTCCTGGCATTCCGCGTCAGGCCTGGCGCTTGACACGCTAACGGCAAAGCGCTGGCCAAGGAGGCGCTCAAGGCCAGCGCTACCTGTATGCTGCTGATGCATTTGCCCGTTTTACTTTTTTTTTGAACACTGCAAACACCTTCAACACTAACACCTTACCCATTCGCTCCAACGGTGGTTCCCATGGCCCAAGACCGACACCCGCCGGCCCCTGAAAACCGGCTAATCCGCCAGGCTACGCCTGATGACGTACGCGCCCTGGTCGAGTTGGACGCCTACGCCACAGCCCACGCTCATCGGCGCGTGTTTATCCATGACGCGGTGATCAGCCAACG